>NZ_JBFAWD010000006.1:76613-485232 GCF_040680135.1 Nocardia sp. NPDC052112
AGGCCGGGGGTCTGGCTCGGCTGGGCTGTGGCGTCCTGTGGATCGATCGTGGTGGTGTCGCCTGGCTGGGCTCCGCCGAGTTGGTTCATGATGTCGTCGAGGCCGGGGGTCTGGCTCGGCTGGGCTGTGGCGTCCTGTGGATCGATCGTGGTGGTGTCGCCTGGCTGGGCTCCGCCGAGTTGGTTCATGATGTCCTCGAGGCCGGAAATCTGGCCCACCTGGGCCGCCCCGTCCTGCGCATTCACCGTGGCATCGCCGAGTAGCGGGGTGCTTTGGGAAACCTCGGCCGAGATCGCCGACGCATCGAATGAGTATTCCTGAGACAATTCATGCCCTCCATGGGTGTCTGTCGTCGAATTGTGGATGGGCCAATCCACGTCTGGACTTCCCGGTACCAATGGCTCGTGATCCATGGTCCGGGCGTACGACGGCCGAAAATAGACACCTGAGGGGGATCAAGCCCACACCCTTGGTAGCGGGCATTCGCCCCGAAGGTTGATGCCGGGCCCGCCCGCGTCGTCGAGCGCGTCCATTGTCGTAGCGACGCAGTCGAGACGACTCGCCTAGCGAGTAGGGGGGGTGGAATGCGTTTGGCTGGTGGTCGCACTCGGGGTGTTGCCGGCGGTGGCGGGGGCACCAAGGCTGGTCTTGATGTAGGGGTTCAGCAGGGTCTCCCACGCCGCCTTCATTCTCTTGTATTCGTCGGGACACCCGGCGGCGCGCTGATATGGCAGGAACCCCTTGACCTCTGGCTCACCCGGTTTGTTCACCAGCACGCCGAGCACATTGGGTTGGGAGCCGTAGGCCCAGCACTCCAGGTTGTACGCGCGTACCTGACTGAGCGAGTGTTCGTCGGCGAAGCTGCGCGCATCGAGACTTCCCGGGTCGTCGGAGACGTCGAACCAGAAGTCGGAAGCCGCAGCCACGCCACCGGCGCCGAGGGGACCGGGGATGGTCAAGAGGACCAGGGCACCGAGCTGGTCCGCGGAGTCCTCTTCGCGTCCTGTCGCGGGGAGCGAATACAGGTTGATCGCCATATGTGCGGACTCGTGGAAGGTGATCATGCGCGTGATGCCGTCGAAGTAGAGGTTGAAAACGTCAGTAGTTCCCAATTGTTCCGTAGGTCGTTCAGCCTGCGCCTTCGCATATCTCTCAGCGACCGCGAACATCTCGTAACAAAGGATGAACGACTGGTTCTGTGGATCCCAGTAGGCGTTGAACTCGCCACATTCCTTGGCGATGACGGGAATGTCCTTGGGTAGCTTGTACATCGCCCCGAGGGCGTCGGTGAGCTCTTCGAGGACCTTGTTGTCTTGAATGGCCTGCTTGCCTTCTTTGGCGAGGTCCGAAGCCATCGCACGCTCGTACTTGGGCACGAACTTTCCGGTGTCCGGCACCTTGCTCGCAGTTGCGGCACTCGCCGTCCCCTGCGATGCCGGCTTTCCGTCGTTATCCGATGAACATGACGTGGTCGCCGCGGCCAATATGGCCACCGCCCCAGCCCATCGACACCATTTGGGAATCATTGCAATACGCCTCTCCAGATCGCAGGGCGCCCACACGCGATGATTGCCAAATGGTAGCAAGGTCTCGCGCTCGGCATGTGTGGTTTTCCCGTGGATCGACGAGGCGTCGTTTCGAGAAGCAATGTTCACTGAGGTCACGACAATTCTTTGGGTCGCTTATCCCCGGTTCGACGCTGTCTTCTCTGTCGTGCTGAAAGGTGGAAATGGCTTAGCTGTCACGTAACCGGACGACTCGAGTGTCGGTGTGTTCGCTGGCCGAGGCCCGGTCGCCGGCGCAGGGGAATCCCCGGGTGCGCTCGGCTCGGAATGCCGCGACGGGGCCGACGGTCACCAGGTCTGCAGCGCCCTCTTTCGGTCAGCTCGGGGTACTTCGCTGTGTCAGCACCAGCATCAGGCCGACTTCACGGCTCTGGGTGTCGATCATCTCGCGGGCCGCCTGTTTGACGATGCCGCTCGACAATTGGCGATCGGCCGCTTGGGCCATCTGGATGCCACCGGCATGGTGACGCTGCATGAGTCGCAGGAACACCACATCGGCGTCGACGCCGCGGGCCGCGGCCAGTGCGTCGAGTTCGGCCTGGGTCGCCATACCGGGCATGAGGTCGGCGGTGCTGGTTGCCGTTGCGTGCTGGTGTTGTGCGAGATTCGGTTGGTCGGTGCGCATCCAGGCCATCGGGTGCGGATTGATCGTGACCACGCGAGCCATTCGGAGCCAGCCGAGCAGCATGCCGATCTCGGTGCGCTGGGTATCCGAAATCTGTTGTGCCAGTGCCCGTACCGTCGGGTCGGCCCCGGCGTCGAGTCGCTGTGCCATGAGCAGTGCCTGGCTGTGGTGGGCGACCATATCCTGCACGAAGCCGATTTCGGTGCCGGTGAGGACGGGCGGCGCGGGCTCGTCATCGGCGATCAGCAGCGGTCGGATGGCGGCGCCGACCGCCAGCAGCAGAACGGCCAGGCTGACCAGTGCCGCACTCTTGGTCCAGGTTCGCCGGGTCATGAGCCGATGGTCGAGTGCTGATCGGCAGGCGGGGTATAGGCGCTCGAATCCAGTTGCAGCGCAAGGAATCCATTGTCGGCACAGGTGGTCCACAATTGATTGCCGCGCCATTCCGGTGCCGAGAAGCACCAATCCGAGGAGAGGTCGCCGAAGGCGAGCATGCCCGAGCGCGGGCCGGTGGCCTCGGACAGATCGAACTGGCCCTGCAACATGGTCTGGACCACTGTCGGCGCCGCGAGCAGCGGCGGGCCGATGATCGAGGCGAGTGCGTGCGGCGAGTTCGTCAGCTCGGCGTTGTGCCCGGTGTGCGCGGGCGGGTTGTAGTAGGCGATCTCGCGGATGTCGAGCGGGTCGCGGACATCGAATACCCGGATGCCGGACGAGGTCCAGCTACAGGCCAGCGCGGTGGGATCGACGGGCCGGTCCGCAGCGCAGTAGTGCGCGTCATAGGCGAACAGCGAGCCGCCCGCGGCGGAAGCCAGCGCGATGTCCTGGTTCTGGGGCAGATCGATCTCCAGTTTGATGGTGTTGCGCAGGCGTGGATTCGTCGCGTCGGACACGTCGAACAGCTTCACGCCGCCGGATCCCGCCTCATTGGTGGCGAAGACATACGGCGTGCCCTGATACGTGACCGGAACACTGTGCTGGGTAGCCCAACCGTCGGTCCAGGCGAGGTCGGCCAGTTGGCGCACCTGCGGATTGGGATCGCGGCGCTGGACGGCGCTGATATCGAGGACCATGAGTCCACCGAAGTTATTGGCGAGATACATGGTGTTGCCGTCGGGACCGAATCCGAAGCCGTGCATGGATAATCCGGGCAGGCTCTGCCAGATGACGCGCGGATGCGCCGGATCGGTGAGATCGACCGCGCTGACCAGGCCGGGTGCGACGCCCGAGCTCCAGTAGGTATTGCCGTCGGGGGAGAACCCGCCCTCGTGTGCGGTGATCGGCAGTGGCATGTTCACACTGGTTCCGGTGCCCGGGTTGAGCAGGCGTGGATGTGCGCAATCGGAGATGTCGTAGACCGAAAGCAGACCCGCACCGGTCAGGAACGGCACACCGGTACCGACGAGCAGCTTGCGAGTTTCGTTGACCTTCAAGCTTTCCCACGTGCCCGCCAACATCGCCGGTTCGCTCAGCGTTGCGGTCGGCACCGGCGCGGAGGGATCGGTTACGTCGAGCACCTGCACACCTTGTTCGGGTCCCATCAGGTTGCCCGGGAAGAAGGTGCCGACGTAGGCGCAGTGATCGAAGCTGACCGAGGAGATACCCCCGCCGCGCCCCGGGTAGTTCCCGAGCTGGGACATATTGCAGCGGTAGCCGAGGGTGCTGCGGCCGCTGTTCCGGTCCGCGGCCGGTACATCGCCCTGGTGTCCGGATTCCGGGGCGGAGCCGGTACCGCATTCGGCGCGGGCGACGGCGATATCGGTGCGGCCCGAGATTTCGCGAACATTGCCGGTCGGATCCGACTGTGGTTGGGCGGCAAGCATTCCGGTCGGCACCAGCAGTACGGTGGCCGCGACCGTCACCAGGGAACGCCGAACCGGAGGGAGCAACGATGATGTCATGGTGGCCCTCGGGGTGGAGGGTTGCCTTTCGTGTGCCTTCGTATGAGTCGATACCGGGTCGGCCGCGGGTGGTCCGTCGATCGGCGGCTGCGGAAATCCGTTGAGGGTGCGACGGCCAGGGTGGCGGCTGTGCGATCTCGCAATCCGGACTGTGCTGTCCGGTTACATTCGGTAGTTTGCGCGAGGCGCCATCCGCAGTCAAGACCCATGTGTTGACTGGTCGGCGTTCTTTCCCGTAGCGAAGCGTTGCCAGACCGTATGGTCGGCACGTGGACCACCGGGTGTATCCGCACCGTGTCGGGTGATCTCCGCCGCGAGGTCGAGCGGCAGGGTCGGCGCGGTCATATCGCTCAACTCCCGCTCGATCGCGGCATCCGGCACCAGCCAGCACACCTCGAATTCGATGCCGTCGGGGTCGACCCCGTACAGCGCCTTGGTGACCGCGTGATTCGACGCTCCGGTCAGGGCACCCGCGGCCCGCAGCGCATCCCGCATCCGCCCCAGCTCGCGCAGCGTGTCCACCTCCCAGGCCAGGTGGTACAGCCCGACCCGTCCGGTGCGATGCGCGACAGCCGGTTCCGTGGATCGGAACAGGCCCAGGTCGTGGTCATTGGCCGAACCGGCCGCCTGCAGAAAGACCCCACCCGGAATCGCGCCGATCTGGCGGAAGCCGAGGACCTCTCGGTAGAACGTGGCCGAGCGCTCCACATCCGCGACGAACAGCACGGCATGGTTCAGGCGATGGATGGGCACGAAAGTCGCTCCGTTTCCTCGGTGCTCGACCGATGCGAAGGCCCGCGGTCGGCGGACCGCATCGGGCCGGTCATGTGCGTATGCGTTTCCGGGCGAACGGTTTATCGACCGGCTGTCCCGCAATCTTCATAGCAACGGATGGACGCCGTATCCCTGGTCGACTTCCGCTGAGCGGAAACCCTGCTGGATCACTGATCACGTCGGCAGGTTCACCGGCATGTCGTGTCCCTGGAATCCGGCGTGGTAACTTGGTTACCACCCGATAACCGGGTTACTTGAAAGCTTCGACGACGCACGCAACTCGTGCGGCGCTCGCCCGGACCGCGATACAGGTCGTGGCGTCGACATCATCGACGCGACCCACCGTGTCCGATTCGTATGGGGCACAACTCCTTTCACTTCAACTAGCGCGCGGTCGGTGCGCGCGGGAGCTCCGCAGAGAAAGAAGCAGGATGTCAGGACAATGGCACTGGTCCGCGTCGAATCGGCGGCAGATGAACATGTTTCGGCATGTGACAGCCGTCGCGAGCGCAATGGGCCTGGCCGCCGTGATCGCCTGCGCCGGGCCGGGACCGGCCGCGGCCGACCCGGTGCACGATTTCTACCTTCCCCCGGCACAATTCGATCCGGCGCGTGGCGCCGTTATCAAGACGGTCGATACCGCGGTGTATCCGGCGCAGCCGACGGACAACGGCCGGTGGCCTATTCCGGCGAAACAGGTCATGTACACCACACGCACCGAGGACGAGGTTCCGGTGGCGGCGACCGGCATCTTCATCGACACCGACCAACCCTGGCATGGGTCCGGCCCGCGACCGACCATCATCATCGCCCCCGGCACCACGGGCCAGGGCGATCAGTGCGCGATGTCGCTGGCTTTCGCCACGGGGGTGTACGCCAGCGTCACGCCGCCGACTCTGTCGGTCAATCAGGAGGCGCTCGCGGCATCGGCGTGGAATTCCTTGGGCGCGCGCGTTTTCGTCACCGACTACATCGGCATGGGCACACCCGGAATTCACACCTACGTGAACCGCATCGAGGAGGCGCACGCTGTCCTCGATGGCGCCCGCGCCGCGAATGCCCTCTCCGGCAGCGGAGCCGACACCCCACTCGCGTTCTGGGGGTATTCGCAGGGCGGCGGGGCAACGGCGGCGGCCGCCGAGATGCAAGCCGGCTACGCCCCCGAACTGAATCTGAAGGGCACCTGGGCCGGGGCGCCGACGGCGGACCTCACCGAGATTCTGCGGCAGGTCGACGGCGTGCTCATCAGCGGTGTGACCGGATTCGCCGTCAACGGCGTCCTCGCCCGCCATCCGGACCTGCAGCCGCAACTCGACGCGCGCACCACGCCGGCGGGCAAGGCGTTGCTGCGCGAGTTGGCCGACGAGTGCATCGCCGATGTCATTCTCCGGCACCCGTTCATGCGATCCGCCGACATCACCGTCGACCACCGCCCGATATCCGATCATCTGCGGGAGATCCCGGAAGTCGTCGACATTCTGGACCGACTGCGTATCGGCGCACTGACGCCGACCAGTCCGGTATTCATCACCAGCGGCCGCAATGACGACACGGTTCCCTACGGGCAGGCCAGGCAGCTCGCGACCGACTGGTGCGGCCACGGCGCGACCGTCACTTTCCGCACCAACGACCTGCCGCCCATCCTGCCTCGGACCACCATCCCGAACCACTTCGGTCCGGAGCTCATCGACGGCTACGGAACCAACAACGCGATCGGCTACCTCGTCGACCGTTTGAACGGAATACCTTCGGCGGGATGCGCTTTCGACTGAAAGTAACGGAGTTGCCATGGAGTGCAACCCCGCCGTGCTCGAGGCCTACTACCACGTCCGGTCGGGCCCCGGCGGACACCAGCTCGACACCCAAGGCATTTCGGCCATGCGTCCTGTCGCCGAAATCGCTGTCGGCGACCTCGACACGGATTACCTGGCGGACATTTCGATAATCCTCGCCAACCTGGCTCCGGCCCTCATCGGCCGATTTCGCCACCGGCACACTGGAAATCACCGGAATCGATTTCGCCCCCCCTCGACGGAATCGCCGAAGTGGCCGAGCGCTGCCTGATGTGAAGGGGCCGACCCGATCTCGATGCCGTGCGCGTATCGCATCGTCGCGCGCTGACAGATTGACAATGAGTGTATTGATGTAACACACTCTCGGGGTTTGCGGTCGTCGGAAGGGAGGCTGGCCGGTGACCGATAACGCCCGTGCGGCGCTGGAGTTGGTTCGTGATTCGAGCCAGTTCAAGTGGTATGTGATCCCGCTACTGCTGATCGTCTTCTACGTGTATGCCACCGAGGTGGAGCGACGGAACTGGAACGTGCTGTTCGGTGGGCTGGCGCTGTGGGGGATGGACTGGTTCAACGAGATCTGGAACGCCGTGGTCTTCCACATCACCGGTCGCGCCCCGGTGTGGGGCGCGAGCGGGCCGACTGCCTATCAGATCCTCATCGGGCTCAATATCGAGATCTGCTTCATGTTCGCGATCATGGGTGTGGCGGCTGCGAAGCTGTTGCCACCGCGCGAGATACGTGTGCTCGGGCTGCCCAACCGTCCGGTGCTGGTCGCGGTGAATGCGGCACTGGCCGTGGGCGTCGAGATCATGCTCAACGGAATCGGCGTGCTGACCTGGGACTGGTCCTGGTGGCAGGCGGGCTTCCCGCCGCTGATCTGGCTGATCGGCTACGTGCCGTTCTTCGCGGCCTGCTTCTGGGTTCACGATCTGCCCACGGTGCGGGCCAAGGCCGTGGTCGTCGGTGCGATCCTCGGCGTCGACGCGGTGGCTCTCGGTGTCTTCGGGGCGCTGGGGTGGTTGTGAAAACTCTCGCTCGTTTCGCGCTCACCACCGCGCTCACGTTCGTATTCACCGGGCTCACCACGTATTCCGCGACTGCCGAACATCCGCCGTGTACCTTGCTCGGCACAGTGGGAACTCCCGAGGCGGTAAGCGATCAGTCCAGCGCGGGCCTGGACCTACTGCCGCCCGCCGATATCGCACTGCCCCCCGACGGGCTGCGCCAGCTGCCGCAGCGGCGGGGGATAACCGATCAGCCGCGCCATCTCGACGGCACCGTGGAGGTCCCGGCCGAGATCATGAATACTCTTGCGGACCAACCCGAACCGATCCGGCACTTCATCGACGAGCAGCTGAGCGGACGCCGGTTCACCGATACCGATGTCACGGTCACCGCGCAGTCGCTCACTGTCGCGGGACTCGGCTCGGTCCTGTCACGCGCCGGATAGCCGCATTGCGGGCCGTCAATTCGCCTTGTCGGTGTTCAGGCTCGCGGCGATGAGGTTCTCGGCAGCGAAACGGGCGATGGTGCAGGCCTGGCGGGTATGGGCTTCCGGGTGCGCGGTGCGCTGCTCCAGCGTGGCCCGAATCCGATCCAACGATGCCGTGGCATCGCTGGTGGCTCGGCGGAGCACGGTGTAGCGGTGGTCTAGTTCGCGGTGCGCGAGGTCGATGTCGTGGCAGTGGCGGCGGAGGTCGGCCACGTAGTTGAGCAGGTCGGCGACCTCACGCGTGGTCAGGGTGAGGGTGGGGTGCTCCGCACCGGACAGGATCGCCTCGCCCGCGACCTCGGCGCAGCGCGCATGCAGTACATCGAGAATGTCGGCCACCCGGATCACCTCCCACACCGCGCTGGAGAACGAGAGAAACATTGCTGGTCAACGCATCCGACTGCGGTTGGTCGCGAATCGACGCTCCCTCTCGCCTGATTGCTTCGATCGACACGCAACTCGACTGCGACCGATCACGGGTACGGTACTGGAAGCCGGCCGGCCGAGGAATTCCGCCACTAGTGTCATAGGCACAGAGGAAGAAATTCCCACGATACGCGCGGGTAACCACCTGACGCTGTGTAATTGCACGCGATCGAGGTGCAAACTACGCGGGACCGGCAGTCGCAAACCGTCGCCCGACCGGGCCAGTGCTGTGGAATGGAAGGAGTTGGCGCGTGTTCAGCCGCATCGCCATCGTGAACCGGGGAGAGGCCGCAATGCGCCTCATCCATGCCGTCCGAGATCTGGCCGCGGAGACCGGGCGACCGATCGAAACCGTCGCGTTGCACACCGATGTCGATCGGAACGCGACATTCGTACGCGAGGCCGACATCGCATACGACCTCGGTCCGGCGTCCGCGCGCCCGTATCTGGACCTGAAGGCGCTCGAACTCGCTCTGGTGACGACCAAGGCCGACGCCGCATGGGTCGGTTGGGGTTTCGTCGCGGAGGATCCCGCGTTCGCCGAGCTCTGCGAGCAGATCGGCGTCACCTTCATCGGTCCGAGTCCGGACGCCATGCGCAAACTCGGTGACAAGATCGGTGCGAAACTGATCGCGGAGGAAGTCGGCGTGCCGGTCGCGCCCTGGAGCCGCGGTTCGGTCGAAACCGTGGACGCGGCCATCGCGGCCGCCGCCGAGATCGGCTACCCGCTGATGCTGAAGGCGACCGCCGGTGGAGGCGGCCGCGGTATCCGGGTGATCACGAACGAGGCCGAACTCGTCGATGCCTATGAGCGCACCCGGCAGGAGGCCGCACGCGCATTCGGCAGTGGCGTGGTGTTCCTGGAGCGGCTGGTGACCGGCGCCCGGCATGTCGAGGTCCAGGTGATCGCGGACGGCCAGGGCACCGCGTGGGCGCTCGGCGTCCGCGATTGCTCGGTGCAGCGGCGCAATCAGAAGGTCATCGAGGAGTCGGCGTCACCGGTCCTGCGTCCCGAGCAGGCGGGCGAACTCAAGGCGTCGGCGGAGCGGTTGGCGATCGCGGTCGAGTATCGCGGCGCGGCGACCGTCGAGTTCCTGTACCACCCGGGCGACGAGCTGTTCGCATTCCTCGAGGTCAATACCCGCCTGCAGGTCGAGCACCCGATCACCGAGTACACCACCGGTTTCGACCTGGTTCGGGCGCAGCTGCTGGTGGCATCGGGCGGCAAGCTCGAGGGCGAACCTCCGGCCGAGCGCGGACACGCGATCGAGGCCAGGCTCAATGCCGAAGATCCGGACCGCGACTTCGCGCCCGCTCCGGGCCGTATCGCGCGGCTGGATCTGCCCGCCGGGCCGGGCATTCGAGTCGATACCGGCGTCAGCGAGGGCGATACGATTCCGGCCGACTTCGACTCGATGATCGCCAAGATCATCGCCTATGGTCGCGACCGTGACGAAGCGCTCGGCCGGCTGCGCCGGGCGGTGGCGCAGACGAGGGTCGTCATCGAGGGCGGCGCGACGAACAAGAGCTTCGTGCTCGACCTGCTGAACCAGCCCGAGGTGATCGACGCCAGCGCCGACACCGGCTGGATCGACCGTGTTCGCGCCGAGGGCCGCCTCGTATCGCATCGCCACTCCGCGATCGCGGTGGCCGTTGCGGCCATCGACGCGTACGAAGAGGACGAGCGCGTCGAGCGGCACCGGCTGCTGTCCACCGCGGCTGGTGGACGTCCCCAGGTACAGCACGAGAGCGGTCGGCCGCACGACCTCAAACTGCGCGGGGTCGGCTACCGGGTGCGTGTCGCACGGATCGGTGCGCATCGGTTCCGCATCGGCATCGAGGCGGGCGGTGAAATGCGCGCCGCAGATGTCGATCTCGAGCGCTTCGACCGCCACACCGGGCAGATCGTGGTCAACGGCACCCGCTACCGCGTGATCACCGGCACGCACGGGCCGATCCATCTGGTCGATGTCGACGGCGTGACGCACCGGATCAGCCGTGACGAGGGCGGCGTCGTCCGCTCGCCCGCCCCCGCACTGGTCGTTGCCACGCCGCTGGCGATCGGTGCCGAGGTCGAGGCCGGTGCACCGGTGCTGGTTCTGGAGAGCATGAAGATGGAAACGGTGCTGCGCGCGCCGTTCCGGGCTCGGTTGAAGGAATGCGCGGTTTCGGTCGGCACCCAGGTCGAGACCGGCGCCCCGCTGCTGCGGCTGGAGCCGCTCGTCGAGGACGACGAGGACGCGGACGCCGCGGAGGTCGCGTCGGTCGAGCTGGACCTGCCCGGCGAGCCCACGCCGGACCGACCGCACGAGCGTACCGCCCGCAGCCTGCAGGACCTGCGCAGTTTGCTGCTCGGCTTCGACGTCGACCCGCACGACGAGCGCCGGGTACTCGACCATTACCTCTCCGTGCGCGGCGCGGCCATCGCCGACAACCGCCGGCCACTCGCCGACGAGATCGAACTCGTGCAGGTGTTCGCCGACCTGTCCGAACTGAGCCACAACCGGTCGTCGGACGAGGACGGCAGCCAGGACCATGTCCACAGCGCCCGCGAGTACTTCCACACCTATCTGCAGAGCCTCGATGTCGAGCGAGCGGGGCTGCCGGAGTCGTATCAGGCCAAGCTCGCCAAGGCGCTCGGGCACTACGGTGTCGCCGAACTGGACCGTTCCCCCGAACTCGAGGCGGCGGTCTTCCGGATCTTCCTCGCCCAGCAACGGCCGTCGGACACCGTCACGGTCATCACCACCTTGCTGCGCGAGTGGCTGCGCGAGCCGGTGCCGGACCGGGCGCTGCGCGAGCCGGTCGGTCTCGCACTGGAGCGGCTGGTGGCCGCGACACAGGTGCGCTTCCCGGTCATCGCCGATCTGTCCCGTGGCCTGGTGTACGCCTGGTTCGGCCAGCCGCTGCTGCGGCGCAACCGTGCCCGCGTCTACACCAATGTCCGCAAACAGCTGAGCCACCTCGACGCGCATCCGGAAACGCCCGATCGCGCCGACCGCATCTCCGAGATGGTGCGCAGCACCGAGCCGCTGGTGCGGCTGCTCGGTCAGCGGCTGGTGCGCGGGCGTGCCGACAACACCGCCATGCTCGAGGTGCTGACCCGCCGATACTACGGAAACAAGGGGCTCTCGGGTGTACACACCCGAGAGGCCGGCGGCTGCACCTTCGTGATCGCCGAGCGCCGGGGCCTGAGTCTGGTGTCGGCGGCGGTGAGTTTCGACGCGCTCGACACCGTGCTGCGCGGTCTCACCGAACTCGCGAGTGTGGCCGCGTCCATCGAGGTCGATATCTACCTGAGCTGGGAGAAGCAGCCGGAGGACTTCGACGCGATGGCGGCGGCGCTGCAGGAAGTGCTCGGTGCGCGGCCGCTGCCGAACCAGATCCACCGGATCACCGCCACCGTCGCCGGCAGCGGTGGTGCGGTGATGCACCATCACTTCACCTTCCGCCCGTCCGCCACCGGCATGGTCGAGGAGCGGTTGATCCGCGGCCTGCATCCGTACATCGCGGAGCGGATGCAGATGAAGCGGCTGCGCAAGTTCGACCTCACCCGGCTCCCGTCCTCGGACGAGGAGATCTACCTGTTCCGCTGCGTCGCGAAGGAAAACGCGTCCGACGAACGTCTCGTCGCGTTCGCGCAGGTACGTGACCTGGCCGCGTTGCGCGAGCACGACGGCCGCCTGTTGGCGCTGCCGACGGCCGAGAGCACCATCGCCACCTGCCTCGACTCGATCCGCCGCGCGCAGTCGCAGCGGCCGTCGGCCAAGCGGTTCCACACCAACCGCATCGTGATGTACATCTGGCCGCCGGTCGAGGTGACCCGCGCCGAACTGGAGACGATCGTCGAGCGCGTGGGGCCGACGACCGCGGGCGCCGGGCTGGAGGAAATCCTGCTCATCGCACGGCACCGGGACCGGAAGACGGGCGAGCTGATCAAGGTCGCCGTGCGCATCTCCTTCGACGCCACCGGCGGCACCGAGGTGACCATCGGCGAGCGATCCGACGATGTGGTCGAGCCGCTCGACGAGTACCGGCAGAAGGTGCTGCGGGCCAGCAGCCGCAACACCGTGTACCCCTACGAGCTGACCGGTCTGCTCGGTGAATTCGCCGAGTACGATCTCGACGCCGACCACACGCTCGTACCGGTCGACCGGCCCAAGGGACGCAATAAGGCCGCGATTGTCGCGGGCGTGGTCAGCACGCCGACCGAGCAGTATCCGGACGGCATCACCAGGGTGGTGCTGCTCGGTGATCCGACGAAATCGCTCGGCGCGCTCTCGGAACCGGAGTGCCGTCGCGTGATCGCCGCGCTGGATCTGGCCGAACGGATGCAGGTGCCGCTGGAGTGGTACGCGCTGTCCTCCGGCGCCCGGATCTCGATGCAGTCGGGCACCGAGAACATGGACTGGGTCGCGGGGGCGCTCAAACGGATCGTCGAATTCACCCAGGACGGCGGCGAGATCAATATCGTGGTTTCGGGCATCAATGTCGGCGCGCAGCCGTATTGGAATGCCGAGGCCACCATGCTCATGCACACCAAGGGTGTGCTGGTGATGACGCCGGACTCGGCGATGGTGCTCACCGGTAAGCAGGCGCTGGACTTCTCCGGTGGTGTATCGGCCGAGGACAACTTCGGTATCGGCGGCTACGACCGGGTGATGGGCCCGAACGGGCAGGCGCAGTACTGGGCGCCGAACTTGCTGGCCGCGCGGGACGTGCTGATGTCGCACTACGACCACACCTACGTGGCGCCCGGCGAGCAGTCGCCGCGGCGGACAAGCACCACCGACCCGGTCGATCGCGATGTCTCCGACTTCCCGCATGTCGTCGCGGACAGCGACTTCACCACGGTCGGCGAGATCTTCTCCGCCACCGCGAATCCGGACCGCAAGAAGCCGTTCGACATCCGGACCGTGATGCGAGCGGTGGCCGACCAGGACCACGCGGTACTGGAACGCTGGGCTGGGATGGCCGACGCCGAGACGGCCGTGGTCCAGGATGCGCGGCTCGGCGGTATCTCGGTGTGCCTGCTGGGCATCGAGTCCAGGGGCGTGCCGCGCCGCGGCTATCCGTCCACCGACGGCCCGGACACCTACACGGCGGGCACGTTGTTCCCGCAGTCGTCGAAGAAGGCCGCGCGGGCTATCAACGCGGCCAGCGGCAATCGGCCGCTCGTCGTGCTGGCGAACCTGTCGGGCTTCGACGGCTCGCCGGAATCGATGCGGAAGTTGCAGCTCGAGTACGGTGCCGAGATCGGGCGCGCGATCGTGAACTTCCAGGGCCCCATCGTGTTCTGCGTGATCTCGCGCTATCACGGCGGTGCGTTCGTGGTGTTCTCGAAGCTGCTCAACCCGAATATGACCGTGCTCGCGTTGGAAGGCTCGTTCGCCTCGGTGCTCGGCGGCGCCCCCGCGGCCGCGGTGGTGTTCGCTGGTGAGGTCGATGCCCGTACGTCGGCCGATCAGCGCGTGCGCGATCTCGAGGCCCGCGCCGCGAATGCGGTCGGTGCCGACCGTGCGGCACTCACCGCCGAACGTGACGAGGTCCGGTCCGCGGTTCGCACGGAGAAACTCGGCGAGGTCGCGGCGGAATTCGACCGCGTGCACAATATCCAGCGTGCCGTCGAGGTCGGTTCGGTCGACGCCATTATCCGCGCCGCCGAACTGCGCCCCCGCATCATCGAAGCCATCGAGGCCGGCCTGCCTGGGTGACCCCTTGATTGCTGAAACAATCGGCCGTTTCGGTGCCTATGTGGGGCCCCGAAACGGCCGATTGTCGTCGCCCCCTTGTGTCTCGCAGCGGAGTACATTGAGACTTGTCGCTGACAAGTGTCACTCGACGCCTCACAACGATGTGAGGGCTGAGGAAGCACTTCTCACAACGGCGTGAGAGGTGAGGAAAATGGGCGACCGAAAGGTGGTTCTGTTCAAGAAGTGGCCGATGGCATCGGCATTCGCGGTCTTGCTGATCGTGGCGAGTGCCGTGCTCGGTCCACCCGCGGCGGCACAGTCGTGTGCTGCGGTGGATCTGGTGGTGGCCAGGGGGACCGAGGAACCCGGGTATCTCGGAACCTTCGTCGGTGATCCGCTGTACGACGCGATGCGGCAGGTATTGCCGATGAGCGTTGGCGCGTATCGGGTGAATTACCGCGCGGGTCTGACAGATGTGGCCGCGGGGAGCGCCGATCTGGTCGCACACGTCGCCGCTCGAGCGGCGGTTTGCCCGCATGAACGGTTCATTCTGGCTGGCTACTCGCTGGGCGCGGGCGTGGTACACGCCGCACTCGGGTCCGGTATCGTCGCCGGACTGCCGGGCGTGGTGCAGTTGCCCGGCGATCTCGTCGACCGAGTGGCCGTCGTACTGCTCTTCGGTGACCCGCTGCGCTCGATCGGGTGGCGCGTTCCCGATCGGTACCTGAACCGCACCGCCGATTTCTGCGCGGCCGGTGACCCGGTCTGCGGCGGCGGAATCGACGCAGGTGCGCACGCCCGCTACGGTGATTTCATCGGTGCCGCAGTGGGATTCAGCGCCGCGCATTTGTAGCGCTGTTCGTACCCTGCCGGGCAGTCCTATACTGGCCCCGGACACTCTGTTCCATCCAGATCAGAACATCAGCCCGAGCCGATGACCCAACTCGTCTCGCGCGCAGAAGGCGTTCGCTTCGATGAGCTCGCGCTGGCGACGCGCAACCACGGCATGCAACTGGAGGGCATGCGGTACGACATCACGCCCATCGGCATGCACTACCTGCTGATTCATTTCGATATCCCGGAGATCGACCCATCCTCGTGGCGGCTGCGGATTACCGGATGCGTCAAGCGCGGACTGGAGCTCTCGCTCGACGACATCAGATCGCGACCGGCGACGACGATTCCGGTCACCCTCGAATGCGCCGGTAACGGACGCACCGCGATGGACCCGCGCAACGTCGGCCAGCCGTGGGGGCTAGAGGCGATCAGCACGGCGGCGTGGACCGGCACCGCACTGGTCGGGATTCTCGACGACTGCGGTATCCGGGACGAGGCCGTCGAGGTCGTATTCACCGGTGCCGATCGGGGAATCCAGGACGATGTCGAGCACAACTACCAACGCTCCCTGAGCATCAGAGAATGCCGCAGACCCGAAGTTCTGCTCGCCTACGAAATGAACGGCGGGGCGCTTCCGCCGCAGCACGGCTTTCCGCTGCGGCTGCTCGTCCCCGGGTGGTACGGCATGACGAGCGTCAAATGGCTGCGAAATATCGAAGTCGTCGACCGGCCATTCACCGGGTTCCAACAGGCAGTGAACTATCGCTACCAGCGCGACGAGGCCGATCCGGGGGTACCGGTGTCGCGCATCAGGGTGCGCGCGTTGATGATTCCGCCCGGCATGCCCGATAACCCGAGTCGGCGACGCACGGTCGACGCCGGTGCGGTCGTGCTCCGCGGCCGCGCCTGGTGCGGAACCTCGCCCGTGGTCCGGGTGGAAGTCGGCGTCGACGGAGTTTGGCACGACGCCCGATTGAATCGCGAGCCTGCCGAATTCGCCTGGTGCAGTTGGAGTTACACCTGGGATGCGCGCCCGGGGGCGCATCGGCTGAGCTGCCGCGCGACCGACGCGGACGGGAATGTGCAACCGGCCGAGCAAATCTGGAACCGTCTGGGCTTGGGGAACAACCTCATTCAGGAGGTCCCCGTCACGGTCCGCTGAGGATCCGGCCGTCCACACCGCCTGCGGTCGGCCCGGATGCCTCGACCACCGGCGGAACATGGTGGGTCGGGATGCCGATGAACAGGTCGTAGGCGAGGTCGGCGGCACCGGCGGCGGCGAAATGGCGTTCCGGATCGAGGGTGCGGGGCCGCCGTCCCGGCGAATTTCGATCCCGCGTCGCGTGAGCGCCTCGACAAGCGCGGCAGCGCCGTTCTCGTAGCCAGCCGCTTGCACATGATCGACCGGACGGGTACTCCGGATACCAGGAGGTGTTCGATGCCGCCCTCCGCATCTGATCCCCTGACGCGGACAGAAGAGATCGTCGTGTCGTCGGAGTCCATCCGGCTGACAGGGATACTGGCCGTGCCGGAGAACTCCACCGGTCTGGTCGTGTTCGCGCACGGCAGCGGCAGTGGCCGACACAGCCCGCGGAATCGGCTGGTCGCCGAGGTACTGAATCGGGCCGGACTCGCGACCATGCTCGTCGATCTGCTGACCGCGGCCGAGGAGGGCGACCGTGCGCGGGTTTTCGATATCGAGCTGCTCGCCGATCGTCTCGTCGCGGTGACCCGTGGGTTGCGCACGCGCTCGGTATTGAGCGGACTTCCGACCGGGTATTTCGGGGCGAGCACCGGTGCCGGTGCGGCATTGTGGGCGGCAACCGAACCCGGCGCCGAGATCGCGGCCATCGTCTCTCGCGGCGGCCGCCCCGATCTGGCCGGTCCGCGGCTGGCGTATGTCCGCGCACCGACACTGCTCATCGTCGGCGGTAACGACCGGCAGGTGCTGGAGCTCAATCGCGAGGCCCAGCTCCGGATGCCGTGCCCGAGCGAGATCGACGTCGTGCCCGGTGCGACGCACCTGTTCGAGGAGCCCGGTGCGCTCGAGCAGGTGGCGGATCTGGCCCGCGATTGGTTCCGTCGCCATCTCAGTGTTGTGCGGTCCTGAACACCACCGGCAGGTCGTCGGGCCGCGATGCGACCCGGGTGCCGAAGTCGTGACTGATGTGCTCGATCGTCTCGCGCAGCCATCGAGATTCATTGCGCGTGGCCGATTCCAGGCGCATATGCCGGATCCGTAGCGGAATCAGTCGCGTCTGCATCGCGCCGGGCTCGATGGACACCAGATATAGCAGGCGAAGATCCGGGCGGTACCGCTCATAACCGCGGATGCCCTCGTAATCATCGATGACGTCACCGCACCCGTACAGAATCGGTTTGCTCCGGTAGATCTCGATCGGCCGGGGATGGTGTGCGGAATGCCCGTGCACGATGTCGATTCCGGCATCTATCAATCGGTGCGCGAACTGCCTTTCGCTCAGCGGCACCCCGTAACCCCAGTTGGGCCCCCAGTGCACGGAGACGATCGCGATATCGTCATCGCGCTTGTGTGCCGATACTTCTGCCGCCACCTCGTCGGCGGCGCGAATATTCGGCGTTTCCCCGATCCACCACAGCCCCGGCCGATCGCGGCGAGCCGCCCAATGGTGCGGCACCCCACTCGATCCCGCGCCGACCGAAACGATCACTACTCGTCGTCCGTCATCGAGTTCCGATATGACCGGGGTCCGGGCGGCATCGAAATCGGCGCCCGCCCCGGTGCGCTGGATGTCTGCGGAATCGAGTGCTGCCACGGTGTCGGTCAGCCCTTGAATACCGAAATCGAGAATATGATTGTTGGCCAGTGCGCAGGCGACGGGTGCGATTGCGGTCAGTACCGGCACATTGTCCGGGTTCATGCGGTAGTGGATGCCCTTGACGGGCGCGAAAGCGCCATCTGCGGTGATCGCGGTTTCCAGATTGATCAGTCGCACCTGCGGGGCGAGCTGATCGAGAATCGGCAGGACCTCGCCCCATGGGTGACGGAAATCCACGGGACGGGCGAATGCACCGTTTATTTGCTCCGCCAACTCCGCATACGTGCGCGCATCCTCGACACATCGTTCGCGCAGCGTCGGATCGCCGGGGTGCGGGAGAATCTGATCGACACCGCGGCCCAGCATGACATCGCCGCCGAGCAGCACCGTCGCCATACCCCATTGTCGATCATTTCCGTCGCATCGTTGCATGCGCGAGCGGCATCGCATCAGGCTCAGGGAACTGCGGTGAACCGGTCGCGGATGGTGGACCGGCGCTGTTGCGTCTGGTTCGCTTCTGGTCACGGCGCTGGACCGATCAGGCCCTCATCCGAACCTCGGTCGAACCGGACGGTGAGCTGCGCCGGATCCAGCGCTCCAGGCCGTCGCGGCTCTGTTGGGAGACATGGCCGCTAGGTGGGAATGGCGCCGAGTTGCTGCAACTGCGCGAAGACGTCGACGACTCCCCAGATCTCGGCGATCCGTCCCTCGGTGAAGCGGACGATGAAGATCTCGTTGTAGGTCACGGATCTGCCGGTTGGTGGCAGGCCTCGGTAGTCGCCCAGGTGGGTTCCGGTCACTGTGTTCCTGAACACGACCTTGTCGCCCTCGGCGATGACATCCTCGACCGCGACGTGGATGTCGGGGAACGCGCGAAGCAGCACTGCCCACACCTGTTTGATTGCTTGTGCGCCCGTCGCGCCCATCGGCACCGGCGCGTGGAACAGCAAGTCCGGGTCGACGACCTCGTCGATCGTCTTGGCGATGGCCTCCGCATCGCCGCTGTTGACGGCGTCATGGATGCGGCGGAACGCGGCCTTGTTGCTGGTTGTTCGAGCTGTCGACATGTGGCTTGTCCTCTCTACCGGCTGATTCGACGCGGAACCGCCGCTGTGATGAGTTTGTCCGGGTTGCGGATGGCGTAGAAGGTGGTGATCTTGCTGTCGATGATCTCCATCAGGAAGACGCCTTCCAGGCGGTTGTCGATGTAGACGACCACCGCGGGCATGTTGTTGCAATTGACCATCTCGATCCGCAGGTTCGGGGTCCTGCTCGCCTTGCGAAACAGGTCCAGGAGGCACCGGGCCACCTTCTCTGCGCCCACCACCGGCCTGCGCACCGCGATGGCCTTGCCGCCGCTGTCCGCGGTCCAGGTCGCGTCCGGGGCGAGGAGCGAGAGCAGCCGCTCCGTGTCGCCGGTGGCCGCCGCGGTCATGAACTGCTCGGTGATCTGGGTGATCGTCGGAGCGTCGGCGGGCTCGAAGCGTTTCCGCCGCGCCTGCACGTGCTCGCGGGCTCGATGCGCCACCTGGCGCACCGTCCCCACGGATTTGCCCACGGCCGCGGCGATGTCGGTGTAGTCGAAGCCGAACACCTCGCGCAGCACGAACACCGCACGCTCGCGGGGATTGAGGGTTTCCAGCAGTACTAGCATCGCCATCGACACCGACTCGGCGAGCACGACATCGGCCGACGCGTCGTGCTTGTCGAGCAGCAGCGGTTCGGGCAGCCACGGGCCGATGTAGTCCTCGCGGCGGCGCGCGCTGACCCGCAATGTGTTGAGCGCCTGGCGGGTCACCAGCCGGGCCAGATAGGACTTGGTGTCCCGCACCATCGTCAGGTCCACCTCGGCCCACCGTAGATAGCTGTCCTGCAGGACATCGTCGGACTCGGTTGCCGAGCCGAGGATTTCGTAGACGATCGTGAACAGCAGCGGCCGCAGCACCGTGAATCGCTCGACGTGCTCGTCGGACGTCATGCGGATGTGACCACCGGAGTCGCGCAGGTCGGCTGCGCGGGGCGCGGGCCGCCCTTGGGCCAGACCAGCGAACCCGGCTTGCGGGCCTCGCGGCGAATCTTCCCCACCCCGATCTTGCAGGTCACCTCCTTGATCCGCGCGCCCATACGGCCGCCGATGTAGAGGTTGACCGAGGTGTCGTCCTTGCGTGCGAGCTGTCGGATGCCCACCCGTCGGCCGAGGCTGACGCACGACCCGATGAGGGCCAGGTCGATCACCGCGGGTTCGGTCCCCGCGATATGGCTCAGTACGGTGTTGGCGGCCTGCGCCCCGAGCGCCCCGGCGGCCTGGCCGCTCATCCGCAGCGGCTGTCCCGACGGTGCGGCGGCATCGCCGGTCGCAACAATGCGGTCGTTGTCGATACTGGTCAGTGTCTCATCGGTGAGCAGCCGCCCGAGCGCGTCGGTGCGCAGGCCGCTCTCGGCCGCCAATTGCGGTACGCCGAAACCCGTCGTCCAAATGGTGAGTGCGCTCGGACGTACGGCCCCGGCGGCGAAGACGACCGCATCCGGCCGTACCTCGGTCACCACATCGCCCTCGAGCACCGCAACCTCGTGCCGGGACAGCCATTTGGCTACGTACCGGCGCCCCGGTGCACTGAGTGACGGCATCAGGCTCGCGCCGCACACCAGCGTGACCGTGCGTCCTTGTTCGGCCAGCTCGGCGGCCGTCTCGATGCCGGTCGGTCCGCCGCCGACCACGGTCACGGGAGCATCGAGGGGCAACTCTGCCAGCCGGGCGCGCAGTCGCTGCGCGGACTCGAATTCGGCGATGGGAAAAGCGAATTCGGCCGCGCCGGGCACGGAAGGTGCTGCTGCGGTGCTGCCGACGGCGTAGATGACGTGGTCGTAGTCCAGCGCACGACCCGATGCCAGGCGCACCGCGCGGGCCGCGGTGTCGATGCGGGTGGCGCCGTCGACAACCAGTTGGATGCCCGCGCCGAGCAGCGTGCCGTAGTCGATCGTCGCAGCGCCGGTATCGGCCACGAACTGGTGCAGCCGGACTCGATCGACGAACTTCGGGCGGGGATTGACCAGTGTGATATCGACATCGGTACGCAGCCGCAGGTGGTTGGCCGCGAGTGTGCCGGCGTAACCGCCGCCGATGACGACGACCTTGTGGGGTGTGTGGTGTTCGGTCATGCCCACAAGACACCGCGGAGTGCCGAGATATGACACGTTCCGACGTGACGTGCGTCACTTCCGAGGGGCGGTGCTGCGATCGCGGCCCAGTCGAAGGGCTGTGAGCAGTAGCCGCGGTGCTACTCGACGGCGTCGCGACGACCGGCGAGGACGTGGACGATGAGATCGAGGGTGTACTCGAACTCGCGATCGCGGTCGAAGCGCGCCAGGTGGGGTGCGGCGAGGGTGACCTGGGGCAGCCCGGATGCTTCGAGCGCGCGTTGGCGTTCGGCGATTCCGTCGGCGTCGTCGGTGCCGAATGTCGGTCCGGCGGAGACTTCGCGGAGCAGGGTTCCGACCAGCGTGGCCAGGACGGTGCGAAGTAGGTGGACTGCCTCTTCGGGGGTTCTCCCGGTCCGGCGCAGCACGGTGAGGACGGCTTCGATCGGTGCGATGCCGGCGAGTGACGAGAGCTGACGCGTCAGGACCAGGGTTGCCGCTTCCGGATGCGCAAGCGTGACGCGCCGGAATTCGTACGCCAGTGCCCGCAGGTCCGCTTCGATCGATTCCGTCGGTGCGGGCATCCGGAGTTGCTCGAAGATGTATTCGGCGACGGCGTCGAGCAGGTCATCCTTGCCATCGACGTGGTGATAGAGGCTTTTGGCGTCCACGCCCAGTGTGCGGCTGACCGATCTCATGCTCACCGCGCCGATGCCGTCGGAGTCGATCACCGCGAGCGCGGCGTCGCGTATCGCCGCGCGGGAGAGCTGCGCTTGCGCCTTGGGTGGCCGTCCCCGCCGAGGTGTGCCCGCGGACGGCTGGGTCGATGCTGGATCGGTCTCGGCCTTCATTGCTCCCACTCTTGCATATTTCCACGGCGTGGGTTTAATCTAAAGTTATTCCCACGCCGTGGGATTAACGACTCGAGGTGAGTATGCAACTGCCATGGCGACAAGACGACGCGCTGGACCTGGCGAGTATCGGTTCGCATGTCGAGTGTTCGGCCGACTTGTCGAAGATCGACGGTGGGCCGGGTGCGCGGCTGACCGCGGCACGCCGTCAAGCCGAGATCTTCCGCGCTGAGTTCGCGCGCACGGGTGTGCCCGACAGCGTGGTGACGTGCGACCTCGTCACGCTGCCCTATCCGACGCGCTTCGGCCTGTTCCGCGCATCCCGCGCGCTGGCCCCGTTCCTCGCGATCACGAACCGGATGTCGGTGATCCGCTGGCGTGAGAGCGACGGGAGGCCGCGGGTGCTGCTGTTCGAGCCCAGTGACGTCGAACTCGGCCGCCACACACCGTATTTCGACAAGCTCGCCCGCCGTACCCCGGACATCGTGGCGCGGCGGATGGTGATCGAGCACGGCACCGTGACCGACCATCTGTCCCGGCTCGGCATCGACCCGGCCGAGGTCGACTACCTGATGTTCGACCATCTGCACACCCAGGACCTGCGCCGCTGGATCGGCACCACGGCGGCGCAAGCCGACCTCGGAACGCAGCCGAAACCGGTATTCCCCAACGCCAAGGTCATCGTGCAGCGGGACGAACTGGTCGCGATGGCCGACCTGCACCCGCTGCAGCGGCCGTGGTACCAGCCCGACACCTACCGCGACGTCGCACCGGATGCCTTCCTGCCCATCGATGGCTCGGTCGTCCTCGGCCCCGGCGTCGCGGTCGTCAAAACGCCGGGCCATGTCTTCGGGAACCAGAGCCTGGTGCTCAATACCTCGACCGGCATCTGGGTCAGCAGCGAGAACGTCATCGCCGCCGAATGCCTGACACCCGAACACTCGCGGCTGCCGGGAGTGGCGCGCTGGGCGAGGGAGTGGGGGCAGGAGATCGTACTCAATGCGAACACCATCGAAACCACAGCCGACCAATACAACTCGGCCGTGTTCGAGATGACACTGGCCGATCGCAGCCAGCTCGACTCACGTTTCCTCCAGTTCTTTCCGTCCAGCGAGTTGACCGGCGCGTGGACGAACCCTGGAACAGCGCCGACATTCACCCACGGCCGCATCACACATCACTGATCCCGCAGGAGATTTCATGACCGACCGCTTCGCCGTGCCACCCGTCGAGGTGCTGCGCGCCCGCGAGAAACTCGTCCTCGATCACTTCCACGACGAGGTCCGCCAGGACTGGGACGACGTGCTGGCCACGTTCCCGCATCCGCATTACGAGATCATTCCCACGCTCACCGTCCATGACGGTGATTCGGAGGTCCGCGGTTACTACCACGACACGCGCGTCGCATTTCCCGATCAGGACCACGAGATCATCGCGCTACGGCACAGCACCGACGCGGTCATTGTCGAATTCTGGCTACTCGGAACACATTTGGGGCCGCTCGGCGGTATTCCTGCCACCGGCTCCCGGCATCGCACCCGGATGACGGCGTACTTCGTATTCGACGAGAACGAGAATCTGATCATCGAGCGGATCTACTTCGACACACTGTCGATGCTCAAACAGCTCATCAGCGGCGTGAACCTGCGCGACCCACGTAAGTGGCCGCTGGTCTTGCGCGGTCTGCGCGGTTTGCTCGCGATGTCGAGCAATCCGAATCCGCTGCTCGTCGACACCGCACCCGCCGACCTCTCGGCCTGATCCCGAACGGGTGAAAGGAATTCGCACATGCGCGCACTCATCGGCGGTGCCGGTTCGAACTGGCAGCTCCGCGACATCGACGCGCCGAGTCAACTCGGTGCGGTCCGTATACAGGTCATGGCCGCCGGTCTCAACCGCGCCGATCTCTACGCCCTGGACGGCAGCTATATCGCCAACTCCCAGCAGGCAGGCGAATATACGGCGGGCATGGAGGTCGCCGGGGTCGTCGAAATCTCCAGTCCGCTGGCACCACATCTGCCTGCGGGTATGCGTGTCATGGGGATTACCATCGGCGCCTTTGCCGATTACGCACTGTGTGATCCACGATTGCTCGTGCCGATCCCGGAGCAGCTGAGTTTCGCGGAGGCGGCGACGTTGCCGGTCGGGCTGATCACCGAACACGACGCCCTGGTCGGCCAAGCCGGATTCGCCGAAGGCAAAAGCGTGCTGATCGTCGGCGGCACCAGCTCGATCGGTCTGATCGGGATCCAACTGGCCAAGGCTCTGGGGGCGAGCACCGTCATCGCCACCACCACAAGCGAAGACAAGCGGTCAGCGCTTACCGCCGCCGGCGCCGATGTCACCGTCAATACTTCCGCCGAGGAGTTGCGCACTGCGGTATCGGCCGCTACCAACGGCAATGGCGTCGACATCACTCTCGATCATGTCGGCGGCGACCTATTCACGGACCTGCCCGCGGCCACCGCCGTCGCGGGCACGATCGTCAGCATCGGCCGACTCGCGGGCGCGGTGACCAGCCTCGATCTCGACACCATCGCATTCCGCCGCCAGCGGCTGCTCGGGACCACCTTCAGCATCCGCACCCGATCCGAGCTGGCTGAGGTCGTCGCGGCGCTGGCCCCTCGGGCGCTGCCCGCCGTCACCGACGGCAAGATCATCCCACGCCTCGATACCGTCTACTCACCCGATCGCGCGGATCTGGCGGCGCAGCGTCTGCGCAGGAATGCCGCGGTCGGCAAGATCGTATTCTCCTTCGCCGATGCGCATACCGGCCCCGCACCCGCGCCCGCGCCGCGCGCGAATATGTTCGGCACGGTGCGACAGCTCGGCTACGTCGTGCGCGACATCGAGGCATCGATGCGGGGATTCGTCGATTGCGGCATCGGGCCGTGGTTCTACCTCGAGGGCGTGCAGCCGGGGAACTTCACCTACCGGGGTCGGCCGTCGGCCATGGCGATGAATGTCGCGGTCGCCAACAGCGGCAAGATTCAGCTCGAACTCATCCAGCCGCTCGACGACGAGCCGTCCATGTACAAGGACTTCCTCGACGCGGGCAACGAGGGCCTGCAGCACGTCGCCTACTGGAGTGAGAACTACCAGGACCTCTACGACCGCGCCCTCGCCGCCGGGTTCACCGTCGGTCAGGAAGGTGAGATCGGCGGCTCCACAGGGCGTTTCGCCTATCTCGAGACCGAACACCACCCGGGAACCGTCATCGAGATCTCCGACCTCGGCGGCACCAAGAAGTTCGTCTTCGACCTGATCGAGCTCGCCGCGGCGAACTGGGACGGCACCAACCCGATTCAGGTCATCGATCCGGCTCTGCTCAGCGGCGATCGTGCCGCGACGGCGGAGATGAAAGCGGCATTCGGATGAGAGTCCACCATCTCAACTGCGGCACGATGCGACCACCCGGAACACCCGGCGGATTGGTCTGCCACGTCCTGCTCCTCGAGACGAATAATGGTCTGGTTCTGGTCGATTCGGGCCTGGGTCTGCGTGACGCCGAAGCACCCGGCAAGCGCTTCGGCCCCGTCCGCTGCTACGTCCGGCCTATGTTCGACCCGAACGAAGCCGCCGTCAACCAGATCCGGCAGCTCGGCTACGACCCGGCCGATGTCCGGCACATCGTGCTGACCCACTTCGATGCCGACCACACCGGCGGCCTCGCCGACTTCCCTTGGGCCCGAGTGCATCTCACCGGTGCCGAAGCATTCGCGGCACTGCACCCCCGCACCCTGATCGAACGAGAGCGCTACCGTCCGGCGCAGCGCGCCCACCATCCGGTGCTCGTCGAGCACGAGCCGTCGGCGGGCGAGTCGTGGCGCGGATTTCCCGGAGCCGAGGAACTCACCGATGTCGCCGCGGGGATCGTGTTGATCAACCTACCCGGCCACAGCCGTGGGCACGCCGCCGTCGCGGTCGACGTCGGTGACCGGTGGATCCTGCACGCCGGTGATTCGTTTTACCACCACGGCCAACTCGACGGCACCGACACCGCGCCCAGGGCGATCACCGCCATGGAACGCGTCATCGCCCACGACTGGAAGCAGGTGCGGGGCAATCACGAACGGCTGGCCCAGTTGTGGGCGAGGGCCGAGCCGGATCTGCTTGTCGTCAACGCACACGACCCGCACCTACTCGACCGGGCCATCGGGCGCGTGTGACGGGGTGTGGTCATCGTTCGCGTCAGGGGCGGACGAGGACTTTGAGGGCTGTGCGATTGTCCATGTCGCGGTAGCCGTCGGCGATGGCGTCGAGACCGATCTCGCGGTCGAACACCTTGCCTGGGTCGACACTGCCGTCGAGGACGCCGGGCAGGAGTCTGTCGATATAGGCTCGCACCGGCGCAGGCCCACCGGTGAGTGTGATATTGGGCCCGAACAGGCTGTCGAATCCCACCGGTGCGTTCTCGTACTGCGGCACGCCGACTCGGCTGATCACACCGCCAGGGCGGACGACGCCGACCGCCTGCTGGTAAGCGGGCATATGGCCGACGGCTTCGATGACGACATGGGTGCCGTCGCCGGTGAGCTCATGAACCTTCGCGATGCCCTCCGCGCCGCGCTCGGCCACGATGTCGGTCGCGCCGAACTCCTGACCGAGATCGGTGCGGTCTTTGTGTCGTCCCATCAGGATGATGCGTTGCGCGCCGAGCTGTTCGGCGGACAACACGGCCAGCAGTCCGACCGCGCCGTCGCCGATGACGGTGACCGTAGTGCCGGCGTCGACGCGGGCTCGGACAGCGGCGTGGTAGCCGGTGCCATAGACATCGGAAAGGGTCAGCAGCGACGGGATCAGCGGCGAGTCTTCCTCGACGGGAACCGGGACGAGGGTGCCGTCGGCCAGCGGGACCCGCACGGCTTCGGCCTGTCCGCCGCCGACGTCGCCGGAGTTCCAGAAGCCGCCGTGCCGACAGGACGTCTGCAAGCCTTCACGACAGAAATCACAGGTGCCGTCCGACCACGCGAAGGGGGCGATCACCAGGTCGCCCTTCCGTACGGTGTGCACGTCGCCGCCGATGTCTTCGACGACGCCGATGAACTCGTGTCCCATCGAACTGCCCTGTGGGGTGGGCGGCATGGAGTGGTAGGGGTGCAGGTCGGACCCGCAGACGCAGGCACGGACCACACGCACCAGCGCATCGGTGGGGGTTCGGATGGTCGGGTCTGGAACATCGATCACCCGGACATCGCCGGGACCGTACATGTAAGTCGCGCGCATTGGTCGAATGCCTCTCTGTTACAAAGTGTTCCGCTACTGTGCGGCCTGCTTGTCCGCCCGGTCGTATTCGTCGTAGGTGACGTGTTCACCCCAGGTGGTCTCGGGAACGTCGGGGTCGCCCGTGCCTTCCCAGATCGCCAGATGGGTCATGAAGTGGTCGGCGGCCGCACCGTGCCAATGCCATTCGCCCGGCGGGGTGTAGACGGTATCGCCGGGCCGCATCACGATGACCGCACCGTCGCGGGAGGCAACGAGCCCGATGCCCTCGGTGACATGCAGGGTCTGCCCGACCGCGTGGGTGTGCCAGGCGGTTCGCGCGCACGGGGCGAAATGCACCGCGCTGACTCGGGCCCGCGACGGCTCCTGTCCCTCATAGATCTGGTCGAACCAAACGTTGCCGGTGAACCACTCGGCGGGTCCGTGCTGCGAGGGCGTCTTGTTCAGTTGTCGCATGGCGCTACTCCTCGAACGGTATGAGCTACTTTTCAGTTATTTGCAAGTGTTGTCGTACCGGGTTGTGGTTTCTGCGGAATGCGCTTACTCGTCACCCGAATCGCAACCCGCGCGGTGGCATGGCGAGCGGGAACGATCAACCCGGCAACGGTGACCAGGCATGCCGCGAGCAGGATCGAACCGGCGGTCAGCGCTGTCGCGACGTGCTCGGTCGGGGTGGCCGATTCGGTTCCGGAATGCGCCGCGACGGTGACCAGCAGGCCCAGGCCGAGTGCCATGCCGAACTGGTGGAAGGTGTTGACCAGGCCGGAAGCAGCACCCGCGTCGCGTGCGTCGACTCCGGTGATTCCCGCCGAAGTCAGCGGAGCGAATGCCAGTCCCTGTCCGGCGCCGATGAGAACCATCGGGCCCGCGATCGCATCCAGATATGAGCTGCCCGCGTGGACCCGGCTCAGCCAGATCATGCCGAGCAGTGTCAGCGCGACACCGACGGTCAGCGGAACCATCTGACCGAATCGGGTGGTCAACCTCGGAATCGCCATGGCGACAACGAAATTCACGATGGTCATCGGGAAGAACGCGAGACCGGCCTGGAAGGAGCTGAAACCGAGCACGCCCTGCAGGAACTGGGTGGTGAAATAGAAGAACCCGATCATCGCGCCCATGTACAACAGCCGGGCCAGATAGGCGCCGACCCGGACACGGCTGCCGAACAGCCGCAGCGGCATGATCGGCTGCCGTGCACGACGCTCGCCGACGATCAGCCCCACCAGCGACAGCGCACCGGTCAGCAGCGCGGCCACCGTCACCGGCGACGTCCATCCGGATTCGGCGGCACGAATCGTGCCGAACACGATCGCGCCGACGCCCAGTGTCGCCGTGACCGCACCGGTAAGATCGAAATGCCCACGGCGGGACGAGGTTTCCGGCAGAAACCGCGGTGCCAGCGCGATCATCGCGGCACCGATCGGCACATTGATGACGAATCCGGCACGCCAGGACACCCATTGCGTCAGCGCACCGCCGATGACCAGGCCCAGACTCGCGCCGAGCCCGGCCGTCGCGCCATACCAGGCGACAGCCCTCGACCGCGCACGCCCCTCGGGGAAGCTCGCGGTCAGCAGCGACAGCGACGACGGGGCGACGATCGCCGCACCCGCGCCCTGGACGGCTCGCGCCGCGATCAGCCACCACCCGGCCGGTGCCGCCCCGACCAGCAGGGACGCCGCCGCGAATAGTGCCAGCCCGGCGACGAACACCCGCCGGCGCCCCAGCAGGTCCCCGGCCCTGGCGCCCAGCAGCAGCAACCCGCCGAACACCAGTGTGTAGGCGTCCTGCACCCACGACAGCCCGGTCGCGGAGAATCCCATCGCGGCGCGGATAGTCGGCAATGCCGTGAAGATGATCGAGGCATCCATCAGGATCATGAAGTAGCCGAGCAACACGATCGCGAGGATCGCCGCGGCGTTGCTGGGGCGGGGTGTCGGTACATCAGTCGTGGCCACGCATCGAGTACACGCCTTCGACCGCACTCGCGGGAGTCACCGCTGTTCCAGGTAATCGCAGTACCTCCCGCGCCCGGCGTCGGCGCGTTTACCGTGGACGCCATGGACGACCAGCGTGTGCAGGTCCGCGAATTCCTCATCTCCCGGCGTGCCCGCATCACCCCCGAACAAGCCGGGCTGCCCGCCTACGGTGGCAACCGGCGCGTGCCCGGACTGCGACGCGAAGAGGTTGCTCTGCTGGCCGGCGTGAGTATCGACTACTACGTTCGGCTCGAACGTGGCAATCTCGCCGGTGTTTCCTACGGCGTCCTGGACAACCTCGCCAACGCCCTCCAATTGGACGAAGCCGAGCGCACTCACCTGTTCGACCTCGCCCGCGCCGCCGCCTCCGCGCCTGTCGCGCGGCAGCGCCGCGCCCACGCACCTGTCGGTGTGACCGCGACGATCCAGCAGGTACTCGACGCCATTACCGACGCACCGGCCTGGGTACGCAATGCCCGCCACGACCTGCTCGCCGCCAATCACCTCGCCCGCGCCCTCTACGCCCCACTGCTCGCCGACCCGCGTCGGCCCGCCAACAGTGCCCGATTCATCTACCTCGACCCCGCGTCGCGCGAGTTCTTCGTCGACTGGGACCGTGCCGCCGACGATATCGCTGCCATGCTTCGCTCCGAAGCCGGACGCAATCCTCACGACAAGCAGCTCATCGAACTCATCGGCGAACTCTCCACGCGCAGTGCGGATTTCCGCACTCGCTGGGCTGCCCACAACGTCCGCTTCCACCGCACCGGCCACAAGAACCTGCACCACCCCGCGGTCGGTCCACTCGAGCTCAACTTCGAAGCGATGGAATTTCCGGCGCACCCCGGACTCACCCTCCTCGTCTACACCGCAGCACCGAACACCCCCGCGGCCGACGGCCTGAAACTTCTCGCTACCTGGGCCGCCACCACCGACGCCATCGATCAGTCCAGCCACCACCGGTAATTCACGCGCAGCACCGGCGCCGAACGCGAAACCCGAATCCGTCCGTCATATCTCGACGGGACGCCGCTGATGACGCCACGCAATCACAGACACCGAGTTGGCCTTGGTTTTCGGCGCGCCGCGCGGTGTCCTCGGCGTTCCCTGGCAAATGCCGAGTTGCGCAGTGTGGCTTGACGTGGTTTCACCGCCAACTTAAGGTGCTATCGAATATGCGATTCAATATATCGAATAGTCGATAAATAGCCCTGCTGCGGGAACTTCTGCACGACGGTGTGGTGGCAGGTCGCGAAAGTCGACAACAGGAAGAGTGGGAACCGCAGTGGATCCGGATACATTGCAGGCGATCAACGCGATCGAGTCGCTCAAGGCGCGTTATTTCCGCAATCTCGATACCAAGGACTGGTCGGCATTCGGCTCCGTTCTCGCCGATGACATCGACGTGGACACGACGGCGGTGGGGGGTGAACGTGTTACGGGAGCAGCGGACTATGTGGCTGCGCTGCAACGCGACTACGGGAATACGGTGACGGTCCATCACGGGCATATGCCCGAAATCGCGATCACCGGTATGGGCGCGGCAACCGGAACGTGGGCAGTGCAGGTGCTGCTGGTCCGGGCGGATGGCGGACGCTTGCTGTCGTTCGGGCACGATCGCGACACCTACGGCATCCGCGATGGCCGCTGGGTGATTACGGCGATGAAATCGACTCGCCTGCAGTCGGATCAGTCATGACCTACACGCGGCGAACGTTCATGATGGGGACCGGGGCGGCCGCCTTTGGTCTGGCTGGCGGGGTGCGGGCACGGGTATCCGCGGACCCGGTTCACGCGGCGGCGTCGGACCCAGCGAGTGTCTACGCGATCAAGCAGGTCAAGGCGCGCTATTTTCGGGCGATCGACACCAAGGACTGGGAGCTGCTCGGGCAGCAGTTGATCCCCGACGTCGTGGTCGACACGACAGGCTCGGCCGGCATCATCACGGTCGGAGCGGACGCCTTCATCGCCTATCTCCAGGCCACCATCGGTTCCGCCCGGACCGTCCATCAGGGGCATATGCCCGAAATCGAGGTGCGGTCCCCGAATGCGGCGACCGGTGTCTGGGCGCTGCAGGATCTGCTGATCTGGCCCGGCAACGTCCGAGTCATCGGATTTGGGCACTATCACGAAACCTACGCGTTCGACGGCGATCGCTGGCGCATCGAGAGTTCGAAACTCACCCGGCTGTACCTGGATCCGATCGCGGAGCAGAGACTGTTCGGCATGTGAGATCACGACCGCTCAGCCCGGGGCGGGCGCACGGTCAGGGCTCGGTGCGCGCACCGGATCGGGCGGTGCCGGAGATCGCGGTGGTCGTGCGGATCAGATGGTTGCCGATGGTGTCGATCTGTTCCGGCGGGATTTCGACGAGAGGGTGGACCGAGAGCAGCAGCGCCACGTGTCCGTGCGGGTCGAGTACTGGCGCGGTGATGGCGGAGACCGCTTGGGGCTGGCCGGAGGTGGTGTCCGGAAATCCGAGCGTGGTGAATTCCACGCGCAATTTGTCGAGGGTCTCCTGGATATTCGATGGCAGTGCGATAGTGCCGGTGTCGAGCGTGCCGATGAGACTGGCGGCTCGTCCAATGGCGGGTGAGGTGTAGTCGACATCGAAGCCGCGGTCGCGAATCCGGGTCAGTGCCTGGTCCAGGCGCTCGGCGATTGCCGTATTCGTCGGCGCCGCCCGCTCGATCCAGGCGCGGCGTTCGCCGGCGGTATCCCAGGCCACGAACACGGCGCCGAACGGCGGCGCATAGGGGATGCGGTCACCGGGCCACGGTCGCTCGCCGCCTTCGAATGCGGTGATCACCAGGGAGTCGGCGACTTTCTCGGTTACCGATGCGGCGTAACCGAATTCGGCCGCGAGCTCGACCGTGGCGGCACGGGCGGCCTCGACGAACGGACGCGTATGCACCGCCGCTGCCACGACAGCGAGCCCGGGTCCGAGCGCGTACGCCTTGCCCGCAGGATCGCGGGTGACCCACCCACGATCGTGCAGAGTCTTCAAGATCGCATGCGTGGTGGCCAGGGTCATATCCAATTCGCGCGCGATATCGCTGTAGCGCAACCGCACGTTGCCCCGACGCGCCAGCAACTCCACGACATCGACGACACGCGCGGTTGGTGCCGATATCGCACCACGCATCTTGACTCCCTTCCCGCTCTGCCCTACCGTCGAACCATCGAATAATTGATAGAGATTATCGAATACTCGATAATGGTACCCGAAGGTGACTCGCGACGCAAACGGAGGCGAGCCCGAGACGGCGCGACCACGATGTCGGCCACCACCTCTGGGGTGCTCGAAGCCGGAAAGGGCCATGTCGATGACAACGACGCTCGACACCGTTCACGAACTCACACAGGCCGAGGCGCGCTACTGCCTGGCCATCGACACCAAGGATTGGGCAGCCCGCACGGACCGGATGAGCCCGGATATCGAACCGGATGTCAGCGACGGCAATACCGGCGTTCCCGTCGTCACGAGGCGAGACAACGCCGAACAGTCCGGTACCACCGATAGCTCCAGGCACACGTGATGTCGGGGGTGACGATGCCGGTCGCTCCGGGTGAGGTCGTCGAGCGGTCCGCGGTCGGGGAGATCAGGCTGTGGGCGGGCGGATATCTGCGCCGTCATCCCGGTGCATCCCTGGAGACCGTCGGCGGACAGGTCGTGCTGGCGGTGCGGGCGGTGCAGTACTTGTTCGTCGACATCGCCCGAGGCCGGTTTCCCTTCCGCGAATTCGTGCAGCAGGCCGTGTTCATGGCCAAAACCGCGTACGTGCCGACCATTGCGGTGGCACTTCCGATCAGTGCGACGATGTCGATCCAGTTCGGCCTGCTGGCCGGTCAGGTCGGGGCGACCTCGCTGGCCGGTGCCGCCGGTGGTCTTGCGGTGATCCGACAGGCCGCACCGATGGTCACGGCCATCTTGCTGGCAGCGGCCGTCGGATCCGCCATCTGCTCGGACCTCGGTGCGCGAACGATTCGCGAAGAGATCGACGCGATGGAAGTCATGGGCGTTTCGCCGCTGCGGATGCTGGTGGTGCCCCGCCTGGCCGCGGGAATCGTGGTCGCCCTTGGACTGACCGGCCTGAGCTGCTTCGTCGGATTCGTGGCCGGATATCTATTCAACGTCTATGTCCAGGGCGGCACCCCGGGAAGCTATCTGGCTACGTTCTCCTCCTTCGCCAGGGTCGGTGACCTCTACCTGGCGATGGTGAAGGCCGTGGTGTTCGCGGTCATCGTCACCGTTGTCTCGTGTGAAAAGGGGTTGAGCACCAAGGGCGGTCCGGGCGGCGTCGCGAACTCCGTGAATGCCGCCGTGGTCGCGTCCATCATCCTGCTCATGCTGGTGAATGCGGGGCTCACCGAGTTGTACACGCTCCTGTTCCCGAGGACGACACTCTGATGGCGTCGCACTACTACCCGCCAGGAATTCGGCCGGTCGTGGTCGCTGGGACGACGGCGTCCGCTCCTGTCATGCGGCTCGGGTATATGGCCACCTTCTTCGTCCGCGTGCTCGGCGGTATTCCGGTGGTGCTGCGGCACTATCGCGCCGAGTTCCTGCGGATTCTGTCGAACGTGACGTGGGGAAACGGCTCCGTCGTCGTCGGCGGCGGAACCGGGCAGGTCATTCTCGTACTCGGTGCCGCGGCGGGAGCCATCGTCGGTGTCGAGGGTTTCAGCGCGCTGAAACTACTGGGGATGGCACCGGCCACCGGGATGATTGCCTCGACGGCGGTGACCCGTGAGTTGGCACCCATCATGGCCTCGATCGCCTTCTCGGCGCAGGCGGGCTGCCGTTTCACCGCACAACTGGGGTCGATGCGCATTGCCGAGGAGATCGATGCTCTCGACGCGATCGCGATTCGACCCATACCGTATCTGGTGACCACGAGGATGCTGGCGTCGATCGTGGCGATGATTCCGCTGTACCTGGCCTGTCTGGCGATCAGCTACCTGACCGTGGAAGTCGTCGTCGGCCTGTCCGGCGGGCAGGCGCCGGGTACCTACGAACACTATTTCCGCTTGGTGCTCAGCGGCACCGACATGGTCTATTCCCTGTCGAAGGCGGTCGTCTTCGTCGTCCTCACCACGACGATCCAAACCTATTTCGGCTTCTACGCCTCGGGCGGGCCGCAAGGTGTCGGAGTGGCGGCGGGACGCGCGATGCGCGCGAGTATCACCGCGATGATCTTCGTGAATCTGCTGATGACGATGACGCTGTGGGGCTTCGACGCCGGCGCGAGAATCAGTGGGTAGCAGATGTCGATTGCGTTCGAATCCGACGGCAAGGTCCTGCCCGACTGGCAGCTGCTGCTGCGGGGAATCGCGTTCCTGCTGGTCCTCGCGGTGGCCACGGTTGTGATGATCGCCGGATCCCAAGGCGCTTTCCGAGAAACCGTACAGGTCACGGCGGTTCTCCTCGATGTCGGTGATGGCCTGCCACCGCGTTCGGATGTGAAGTTTCAGGGTGTTCTGGTCGGTCAGGTCGACAGCGTGACCCCGTCCAGCGAGGGCGGCCCGAACTATGTGCAGATCGACCTGAAACCCGAATACGTGGCGGGAATTCCGGCGACGGTGACCGCGCGGGTCGTGCCGAGCAATGTATTCGCGGTGCCGTCGGTCCAATTGGTCGGCAAGGGCCGCGGGGCGCCGCTCGCCGCGGGTGCGCGCATTCCGCAGGATCGCAGCCTGGAGACGGTCCGCCTGCAGACATCGTTGACCGCGCTGAGCCGAATCGCCGCCGCCGCAGGACGTTCCGGATCGGATCCGACCCTCGGCATCCTGGCCGTTGTCGAACGCGCCACCAGCGGCCACGGTGCCGAGGCCGTGCGCGCGGGTGCCGAACTGACCCGGATCGCGCAAGCACTCGACGCGGCGATGGCGCCTGACGGGACGGCCGCCACACTCGACGCGCTGTCGGATGCGATTGCCGGACTTCGGTCTTCGGCGCCGGACCTGCTGGGTGCGGTCCACAACGCGGTGGGCCCGATGCGCGCGGTGGCAGAGCGCAACGACCAACTGGCGACCTTGCTGACCGGCGGTCTGAACACCTCCGCAACGGTCGCCACCGCGCTGGAGAACAACACCGGCACGATCACCGACATCACCGGCAAACTGTCCCCGGCGCTGGCCACGATCGGCGAGGGGAGTCGCAACTTCACCCCGATGACCATTTCGCTGACCCAGCTGGCCGGGAAATTCCACAAGCTGTGGGATGCCGAGGATCAGAACATGCCAGCCAAGATCATCCTCGAGCTCACTCCACATCGGCAGTACACACGCGCTGATTGTCCCCGCTACGGCGAACTCGAAGGTCCCAGTTGCGCGACGGGACCGGTCGGCGGACCCACCATCATCGGCCCGAATGCCGTTGTACCGGCGAGTTATTCGGCTTCGATCGGTGGAAACGTGGGGCCGGTCGGCAGCGCGCAAGAGCAGCAGGCGATCGCCTCGATCCTCGGCGGCGGGCCCAACGCCGCGGCCGACATTTTGTTCGGCCCGTTGCTCAGGGGCAATGACGTGCAGTTCACCCCGGCACCGGATATCCCCGCTCCGACAGGAGAGCCTCGATGAGTTACCGCAAGCCGTTGCTGGGCCTGATCGCATTCCTGGTGGTTTCGGTCGCGTTGACCTGGACGATGTATGTCACGCTGTCACGCGATGTCAGCGGGGAGACCGATACGTACTCGGCGGTATTCACCGACGTTTCCGGACTGCATGCCGGTGACGACGTGCGCATGGCCGGGGTGCGAGTGGGCCGGGTGCACGCCGTCGAGCTCGACGGTATCCGCGCGAAGGTGACCTTCGAGGTCCAGCGCGGCCAGGTGGTGTACGGCAATACGGCAGCGACGGTCACCTATCAGAACCTCATCGGGCAACGCTATGTCGGACTGTCGCTGCGTGAATTCGGTGATCCGAGGGTCGTGCCGCCGGGCGGGCAGATCCCGGTCGAGCACACCGAGCCGTCGTTCGATATCTCGAAGTTGCTCAACGGATTCGAGCCGCTGTTCAGCGTGCTCGATCCGCAGCAGGTCGACAACATCAGTGCCGCCGTGGTCCGAGCGCTACAGGGCGACGATGGCGCGATCACCACCCTCATCGCCGAAACCGCCTCGCTCGCACAGACATTCGCAGGGCCGGACCAGGTTCTCGGCCAGGTGATCGACAATCTCGGTGCGGTACTGGGTGATCTGTCGAAGCAGAGCGGCAACCTGCGGACGGTGGTGCAGCAGACGCGCAGGATCTTCGATGCGCTGGCGCAACACCGCGATGTGCTGTTCCAACAGGTCGATTCGATCTCCGGTGTGCTGGGGCAGGCCGCGCAGGTGGTGCGCGGTGCGAGTCCAGCGCTGGCCGCGTTCGTCGATCGCCGACCGGGATTCGCCCAGCACTTCATGGACAACCGGGAGAAGTTCGCTTACCTGGGTTTCAACCTGCCGTTTCTGCTGAAGGGATTGGCCCGCATTACCGACAATGGCGCCTTTCTGGATGCGTACGTCTGTGACGTGTCGGTGAGCATGCTCCCTGGATTCGATCCGCTGCTCGTGGCGATTCTGGGGTCGGCCGGCCCCAGCGGCGAGGTCGAGAATTCGGCGATCTGCAGGTGAGGCAGAGATGATGCGACGACCGAAACGACTGTGGCAACGGATGTGCGGCCGTCCGCTCGAGGACCGGAGCAAATTGCGAATCGGCCTGGTCGCGGTCACCGTTCTCGCGGCCGTCATCGGGGTGACGGTATTTGTGAATTCGCTGCACCTCGGCACACAGACCTATCGGGCAGATTTCGCGCAGGCCGCGGGTGTCAGCTCCGGCGATGGGGTGACTCTCGCCGGTATCCAGGTCGGCACGGTGACCGGGACGCGGCTGGCCGGGGACCACGTGGTGGTGACCATGAAACTGCGGCGCGGCCTGCCCCTGGGATCCGATACCGGCGCCGCCATCAAACTGACGACACTGCTGGGGTCGCGCTATATCGAACTCCGTCCCGCCGGATCGGGGCACCTACAAGGCAATTCGATCCCGCTATCGCACACCGAAGTGCCTTACGACCTGCAGACCGCGCTGCAGAACGCCACCACGACCTTCAGCACTATCGATGCCGATCGGGTCGCGCAGACGATGAACGCCCTGACCGAGCAACTGCGCGGTACCCCGGCGTTGATGCCCGAGATGCTGCAGAACATCAGGACCCTCGCCGCCGTGATCGCCGACCGACGCACCCAGATCGGCTCGCTGCTGAGCAGCACCGAGCAGGTGACCACGGTGCTGCGAGATCAGCAGGCCGAACTGTCGGCAATGGTCGATCAGGGCCGGAATGTGTTGCAGGAGATCATTTCTCGGCAGCACGCCATCGAAGACTTGCTGAGGGCCACCACCACGCTGGTCCAACAGTTGAAGCCCGTCGCGGTGGACGACGGGCCGGAAATCCAGCAACTGCTCACCAATCTGACGCAGATGACGGGAATGATCGCCGGTCACGACGACCTGATGCGCAACATTCTGCAGATCCTGCCGGTGCCGTGGCGGCTATTCGCGAATGCCACCGGGACCGGTCAGGAACTGGTGGGCAATGGACCCGATGGCGCCTTCATCGATTCGTTCATGTGTGCGCTGAGCGAATACGCGAAACAAGTCAACCGGCCTCCGTACCTCCAGGACTGCAAATGAAACCAGCCCCAATCGCTCTCAGCGGCGCCGTCGTCGCGGGATGTTCCAGTGGCCCGAACGGGCGGGCTGACCGGTTCATCGATCACCCCCAGGACCGCAAATGAGTTCCGTGATCCGGGGGGTGAAACTGGCGGTCGTCGCGCTGATCGGTGCCGTTGTCGGGGGATGTTCCGGTGGTCCGATCGCCGGGCTGACCGATAGGTCGATCACGATCGTCGCGCAATTCACGAATGCGAACGGCTTGTACACCGGCAACGCCGTCTCGGTACTCGGCATGCGGGTCGGCAAGGTTGTCGAAATTCAAGCGCGGGCGACGCACGTCGACGTCACCATGGATATCGACAAATGGGTCGAGATTCCAGCCGACGCCCAGGCGGTTGTCGTGTCGGATTCCGTCCTGACCGACCGGCATGTCGAACTCACTCCGGTGTATCGCGGCGGCCCGGTGCTGGCCGACCACACCGTCCTGACCACCGATCGCACCAGAACACCGGTGGAATTCGACAGCCTGCTGGCAATGGCCGACAAACTGTCCACGTCGCTGAGTGGGGATGGCAATGGCCAGGGACCGGTCGCCGGGCTGCTCGGTATCGGCTCGCAGATCGTGGCCGGTAACGGGAACGACCTGCGCGATGCGATGAGCGAACTGTCGCGCGCACTGCAACTCGGCCCGGACAATGGGGCCGCGACTCGGGCGGCCATCACCTCGGTCGTCCAGAATCTCGACGCCTTGACCGCGGCCGCCGCCCGCAACGATCAGGCATTGCGTGAATTCGGTTCCGGTGTGCGGACATTGAGCGACATCCTCGCCGACCTGAATCTGGGAGCGGGGGATACCGGTGCCCAACTGAATCAGATCATCATCCAGATGAGCGATCTCCTACAGCGCAATCAAGGCAATCTGCGCGTGCTGGCTTCGAATTCGAACACAATCAGCAAATCCATGGCCGACTACAACGACAATCTGGCGGAATTTCTCGATGTCTTCCCGCTGGTAACGGACAACGCGTACAACGCCATCGACCAGAATGTCGGCGCACTGCGCGGCACGGTCGGCCTGGACAGGTTCTTGCTGGACGGCCAGATGCTCAAATCGGTGTGCAATCTCCTGGGACTGACGGACCTCGGCTGCGCGACCGGAACCGTGCGGGATATGGGACCAGACTTCGGTGTCGGCCAGCTGCTCGCGGCGATCGCGGGAATGCCGCCGAAATAGCAGGGATGACGGGAATATGAAAAGATTCGGTTCGCGCCGCCTCGTGCGCCTCACTGTCGCAGTGGCGGTATCGACCGCTGCCTGGTCTGTCACCGCATGCTCGGTGAGCCTGGACAAGCTCCCGCTACCGGCGCCGGGTATCGGCAGCGACAGCTATTCATTGACGGCCACCTTCGCCAACGCCCTCAACCTGCCGGCCAAAGCGAAGGTCCGGCTCAATGGCGCCGATATCGGGGAGGTCGATTCGATGCGGGCCCAGAACTACACGGCCGTCGTGGTGATGCGGATCGAATCCGGTGTGCGGCTGCCTGCCGGGACCACCGCCGAATTGCGTTCGGCCACACCGATGGGCGACGTCTTCGTCGCACTCGCCCGGCCGACCCATCCCGATCCAGCGGCGCCCGATCTGGTTGACGGCGCACGCATTCCACTGCAGTCGACCTCGGCGGCGGCCACCATCGAGGAAGTGCTCACCAGAGCCGCCCTATTCGTCAACGGTGGTGCCATCGAGAACATCACCAGCCTGGCCAATAGTCTCGGCGCGGCCGTGGGTGGGCGCGGTGATCGCTTGGCCGAGATGGTCGAGCAGACCAAGCAATTGGTGAACAACCTTGCGGCTCGGTCCGACCGGATCCGCGAAATCCTCGTGGCGACCGGCGATTTGAGTGCGACGATGGTGGCGCGGCGCGACGACGTCACCGACGTTCTCGCCGCGGCCGGACCGGCTCTGCGGGTCATCGGCGACAACACCCGCGGGATAGTCGATCTGATCGGGCAGGTGAACCGGATTACGCGGCAGATCGCCCGGTACCCGTCGGTGAACGGCACGAACGACGGCAGCCTGATCGAATCCGTCGATAAGCTGGCCGACGGCATGAACGCCGCGGCGAACAATCCGAATGCGAATCTCGACGCACTCATCGGGATCATTCCGCTCATTATCAAGGTGACGAGTGCTTCGTCCGCGCACGTGAACGTCGATGTCGCCCGGCTCGCCATCGGCGCACTGCCGGATCCGAACACTCCCGCAGATTCCGGGGCGAGAATGCCGGATGCCACGGATTGGGTCGATTTCGTCGGATCGCTGGAATACACCCTCAACCGCTTGAAAGACAAAGTCGAGCCGGGCCGATGAACACAGCCGCCATTCGCAACGTAATGCTGGAGCTACCCGCGCGGGTGCTGGTGCACATGGTGCGCCGACTGTCGCGCCACCGCCAGCTGACCTCCTGCCTCGGCCTGCTGCTGGTCCTGCTCGTAGGTGTCGGGTATCTGCTGTTGGGGTCCTTGCAGCTCAATCCGTTCCGGTCGCAGTATGAAGTGCGGGTCGAACTGACCCAATCGGGTGGCCTGTTGCCCGGTCAGGACGTCACCCTGCGCGGCGTCCGCGTGGGGCGCGTGCGGTCGGTCGACGTCGACGGCGACAAGGTCCTCGCCGTCGCGTCCATCCGGTCCGGCGTGCGGATTCCGCTGTCAGGGAGCGTACGGGTCGCTTCCTTGTCGGCGGCGGGTGAACAGTATCTGGATTTTCTGCCCTCGTCCGAGAGCGGGCCCTATTTGTCCGATGGCGACATCGTCGGCCAGGACCGCACCTCCACGCCGGTCACGCTGGCCACCATGCTCGGCAGCATGAGCGGCACCTTGGCGCAATTGAATCCGGCCGAGATCGAGGCCATAGTGCGCGAACTCGGCGCGAGTTCGGCCGGTCCCGAGAAACTGGCCGCCATCGTCGACGGCGGCATATTCCTGCTCGCCGCTCTGGATTCGGTTCTGCCGCAAACGGTTTCGCTGCTGCACACCAGCAAGGCGGTGCTCGTCATGCTGGGCGACGTCACTCCGGGGCTGCGGGCGAGCGCCGCGAACCTGTCACAGACGATGGCGGGCGTCGGATCGATGACCGGCGGCTACCAGACCCTCGTCGACAACACACCGGGTGCGCTGGCCGCGGTGGACAAGATCATCGCCGACAACTCGCCGACCATGGTGCAGTTGCTCGGCAACCTGGCCACCACCTCACAGATGGCCTATCTACACGTGCCGGCGCTGCGGGAATTCTTCTTCCCACAGCAGCGCACCGGCTCGACGCTCGATGCCATCACCTCCGCCATGCACGACGGCGGCGTCTGGGCCACGGTGAGTACCTACCCGCGGTACTCGTGCGATTACGACGTGCCGCGCCTGCCGGGTTCCATTCCGGATTTCCCGGAACCGTATCTACATGCGCGGTGCACGAATCCCGACCCATCCCTCCTGCCGCGCGGCGCGGCGAACGCGCCGCGGCCGCCCGGTGACAACACCGCGACCATTCCACCCGGCGTCGATCCGCGGCAACGCGCGGATCCGACCCCGACCGGGCCGTACTCCGTTCCGCAGACCTACGGCGGCCCGTTCGTGCCAGGAGGATAGCGCACCGAGTCAAGGGTGCAGGAGATCGTGAAGAGGAGAGCAAGGATGAATACAAGCTCGGTGATAGCCGCTGACCAGGTTGACGATTCGGTCTCGTCCGACGCCGAAGGTGCCGCAGCGGCACCGATCGACGAGGTGTCGGCGGCGAATCCCTCCGCTGAGAGTGTGGCGGCTGAGAGCGCTTCGGTCGAGAGTTTTTCGGGCGCACGTATTTTGGTCGACCGTGCTTCGGCGGAGGAGGGTGCCTCGGTCGAGCGCGCCTCGGCCGCGAGTGTCCTGGTCGACCGTGCGTCGGTCGAGGGTGCCTCGGACGACGATGCTCCTGCTGGAGATCCCAGGGCTGCGAATCCCGATGAGCTGAGTCGTGATTCAGCGTCGTCGACCGCTCAGGCCGAAGTGTCCGACGTCGTCGACATATCCCGGCGGTGGTGGCGTCGATGGTTGCCACGGCCGGTGACGGGGATCTTGATGTTGCTCGTTGTGGTGTCGGTGGTTCTCGCGGCGGTGTTCGGCTGGAAGCTCGAGACCCGCAACGATCGCCAAGCTGCGGGAGCGGCGGCGTTGGCGGCCGCTCAGGACTATGCGGTGGCCCTGACCAGCATCGACTCATCGCATATCGACAGCGATTTCGCGACCGTACTCAACGGCGCGACCGGTGAATTCGAGCACATGTACAGCCAGTCGGCCGAACAGCTCAAACCGATGCTGGTGCAAGCCAAGTCGGTCAGCAAGGGGCATGTGGTCGCCGCCAGCGTGCAGTCGGCCTCGGACAACCAGGCCGTGATCATGCTGTTCGTTGACATCGAGATCACGAACGTGACGAACCCGACGCCGCGAGTCGACCGCAACCGCGTCCTGATGACCGTGGACCGCGTCGACGGTCGCTGGCTGACCAGCAAGGTCGAGCTCCCGTAGGCGGGTCGGCCCCGCCATGCGACGACACACCCGCAATTCGAAATTCGAGAAGGAGAGGTGAGTCTCCGTGACCACCAGTGCGATAAGAGACATCTACTACGACCCATACGATGTCCGGCTCAATGCTGATCCCTACCCGATGTTCCAGCGGCTCCGCGAAGAGATGCCGCTCTATTACAACGAGCAGCACGACTTCTACGCGATCAGCCGGTGGGCGGATGTGAATGCGGGCCTGCTCGACACCGGTACCTACAGTTCCGCACGCGGAGCCATCCTCGAACTGATCAAGGCTGGCATCGAGATGCCGCCCGGAATTCTGATCTTCGAGGATCCGCCGATCCACGATATCCACCGGAAGTTGTTGTCGCGCATGTTCACGCCGCGCAAGATTCGCGAACTCGAGGACAAGGTTCGCCAGTTCTGCGTCCGCAGCCTCGATCCGTTGGTGGGCACCGGTCGGCTGGATTTCATCGGCGATATCGGCGCCCAGATGCCGATGCGCACGATCGGCATGCTGCTCGGCATTCCCGAGGAAGATCAGGAAGCCATCCGCGACTTCGCGAACGAGCAGATGCGGACCGAGGCCGGCCAGCCGATGAAGGCTGCCTCCGAAGGGCTTGCCAACGGCGATATCTTCGCCGCGTATATCGACTGGCGTGCGGAGCACCCGTCCGACGACATCATGACCGAACTGCTCAACGTGGAATTCGAGGACGAGACCGGCACCGTGCGGCGACTGACCCGCGAGGAGTTGCTGATCTACGTCAACGTGGTCTCCGGCGCCGGCAACGAGACCACGACGAGGCTGATCGGTTGGGCGGGCAAGGTGCTCGCCGAACATCCCGATCAGCGGCGCGAGCTGGTGGAGAATCCGCGACTCATTCCGAACGCGGTCGAGGAACTGCTCCGCTTCGAGCCACCCGCACCACACGTCGCGCGCTATGTAGCCCGGGATGTCGAACTGCACGGTCGGACGGTTCCGGCGGGCAGCGTGATGATGATGCTCATCGGGGCGGCGAACCGAGACCATCGGCAATTCCCCACGGACGGTGACGTTTTCGACATCCATCGGGACACCCGCCAACACCTGACCTTCAGCGTGGGCACGCACTATTGCCTGGGGTCGGCGCTGGCTCGGTTGGAAGGGCGGATCGCGCTGGAGGAGATCTTGGCGCGGTTTCCCGAGTGGGAGGTCGACATGCCCAATGCCGAGCTGTCGCCCACCTCGACCGTCCGCGGGTGGGAAACGTTGCCTGCCTTCACTTCCTGACCAACGAATCAACACAACGAATAGAGGTAGTCATGACCGGACGGGTCGAAGGAAAGGTCGCATTCATCACCGGCGCTGCGCGCGGCCAGGGCCGCAGTCACGCCGTGCGACTGGCGCAGGAGGGCGCCGACATCATCGCCGTCGATGTGTGCAAACAGCTGGACAACGTACCTTTTCCGATGCCGACGTCGCAAGATCTGGCGACCACCGCCGATCTCGTCAAGGCCGAAGGTCGGCGCGTCGTCACCGCCGAGGTCGACGTGCGCGACTACGCGGCGCTGAAGGCGGCGGTGGACAGTGGCGTCGAGCAGTTGGGCCGACTGGACATCATCATCGCCAACGCGGGCATCGGCAACGAGGGTGGTCTGCTGGTCGATCTCGAGGAACGGCTGTGGGAGGACATGATCGGCGTCAACCTCGGCGGGGTCTGGAAGACTGTGAAAGCTGGTGTGCCGCATATTATCTCGGCCGGTCGTGGCGGCTCCGTCATCCTCACCAGCTCGGTCGGCGGTCTCAAGGCGTATCCGCATGTCGGGCACTACGTCGCGGCCAAGCACGGCGTGGTCGGCCTCATGCGAACCTTCGCCGTCGAGTTGGGGCAGCACTCGATCCGGGTCAATTCGGTACATCCCACTCATGTCAGCACAGAGATGTTGCTGAACGAGGGAACCTATAAGCTGTTCCGCCCCGACCTGGAGAATCCGGGCCCGAAGGACCTGGAGCCGATCTGCCAAATGTTCCACACCCTGCCGGTGCCATGGGTCGATCCGGTCGATATCAGCAATGCGGTGCTCTACCTGGCGTCGGACGAATCTCGCTACGTCACCGGCGTACCTCTGCCGATCGATGCGGGCAGCATGCTCAAGTAAGTACGTCGGTCGGCCATGACACAGTCGAAGAAACTCGTCATCGGCGCCAGCGGGTTCCTGGGAAGCCACGTGACCCGCCGGTTGGCGGCCGAGGGTGCGGACGTGCGGGTGATGCTGCGCTCCACCAGCTCTACACGCGGGATCGACGATCTCGATGTCGAACGCGTCTACGGTGACATCTTCGACGACACCGCGCTGCGTTCGGCGATGAACGGATGTGACGTCATCTACCACTGTGTCGTGGACGCACGGATGTGGTTGCGTGATCCGAAACCCCTGTTCCGCACCAATGTCGAGGGTTTGCGGCATGTGCTCGAGGCCGCTGTCGCGGCCGGACCGGACAGGTTCGTCTTCACCAGTACCACTGGAACATTGGCCATCAGCGACGGTCATCCGGTCACCGAGGCCGACCCGCACAATTGGGACGGTGGCGGTCCCTACATTGCCGCCAGAGTCGCGGCCGAGGATCTCGTGATGCGCTACGTCCGGGAAAAGTCTCTCCCGGCCGTGGCCATGTGTATCTCCACGACCTATGGCCCCGGTGACTGGGCACCGACACCCCACGGCTCCGTGATCGCCAGGGTCGCCGCCGGGCGGTTTCCGTTCTACTTCGACTTCTCCTCGGAGGTAGTCGGCATCGCGGACGCCGCACGGGCGATGGTCCTCGCGGGCACTCACGGCCGCGTCGGTGAGCGGTACATCGTTTCGGACCGCTACCTGAGCAGCCGAGAGGTCCACGAGATCGCCGCCGATGCCGCTGGCGTCCGCGCACCGCGCATCCGGCTACCCCTGAGATTGCTCTACTCAGCTGCTCGCGGCAATGACCTCGCCGCCCGTTTGGTGCACCGCGACCTCCCATTCGCCGCGGTCGGGTTGCGTATGGCCGAGTTGATGTCCCCGCTCGACCATGGCAAGGCCGAGCGGGAACTCGGCTGGCAGCCCGAGCCGGTGGAGAATTCGATCCGCCGCGCGGCGGAGTTCTTCAAGCAGCGTGCCGGGGGATGGTGACCCGGATGTGGTCGGCGCGGCGTGCCATCATGAGGCCATGGTCGCTCGTGAGGGTGACGCGTCGAGCGTCGAGGACAGGGTCGCGCGGCCCACGAACGCCGATGTGGCGCGGCTGGCGCAGGTATCGACCGCGACGGTCAGCTATGTCCTGAACAATGCCGAGGGCAAGCGGATTTCGGCGCGAACCCGGGATGCGGTCTACGCCGCTGCCGAACAGTTGGGGTATCGGCCGAATGTCGCCGCGCGGAATCTGGCACGCGGTAAAGGCGGTGTGGTGCTGTACGTGGTGCCGCGGGTGGCGGTCGGAGATATGCCGATCGAGGCGGGTAACCGGATGACCACCGAACTTGCCCGCCACGGTTTGCTGCAGGTGCAGATCTTCGAGACCGAGGACGATCAGCAGGTCGTCGATGCCATCGGCAATCTCGATCCGACCGCGGTCGTCAGCATGTTTCCGCTGAGCAGCCGCGTACGCACCGCGGTGCAGGCGGCGAAGGTGCCGCATATCGAGATCGGGCTGCTGCCCGCGCTCGGGGATCCGCTGCTGTCGGTCGGCGCGTTGCGGGTCGGGCATCTGGTCTCGCGTGGGCACCGCAAGATCGCCTTCGCCTACACCGGAATCGCGAAATGGCGTGCCCTGGGCGACTATTGGTTCGAGGGCGTGGCTCAGGCTGCCCGCCTACGCGATCTGCCGTCCATCAGTGTGGGCGAGGTGACCGCGGACAATGTCGCGGCGGTGGTGGCCGGGTGGGTGCGTGACGGGGTGACCGCCGTGTGCGCGCAGAGCGATGAGATCGCGGGCCTGGTGCTGTTCGGTATCCGTGCTGCCGGACTCCGCTGCCCCGACGACCTCGCCGTGATCGGGGTGGACGCCAACCCCATGGGAGCGTTCAGCTCACCTCCTCTGACCACCGTTGAGTTCGATCCGGCCGCGGTCGCCAGCGCCGCGATCGCGGCAGTCCTCGCCGAACTGGGGTATCCGGTGCCGTCGAGTCCAGAGCCCACCGACATCGCCCGGCTCATCGTCCGCGCCTCGACGTAGACCGAGCCGCCGCCGCCCACCGATGCTCGATGTCGCCCCTGGACAGGGGTTGGTTAAGCGCTTAATCTACGAGGTGACGGCGGGTTGCCAGGGCGGGGCCGTCCCGATCGAACAAGTCGCAGACGCGCGAGGAGTGATACTCATGACGGTGCAGTCAGTGTTGGACGAGATCCGTGAACGTCCCGGGACCGGCGAGGTGATTCCGATCATCGATCCCGTTACCGAGGAGCAGATCACCGAGTTCACCGATGGCGGAGCCGAGGCCGTGAATACCGCCGTGGCCCAGGCAAAGTCCGCGTCCAAGTCGGGGGTATGGAAGAACCTGGCGGGCAGCCAGAAGGCTAAGGTGCTCTGGCGTATCGCGGATCTGATCGACGAGAACGCCGCCGTCCTGGCCGAACTCGAATCGCTCAACGCCGGTATCCCGCAGAACCAGGCCGAGACCATCGTGGCCGTCGGTTCGGAATGGTTCCGCTACTACGCGGGCTGGTGCACCAAGATCGACGGCATCGCCCACGACGTGAACACGGGTGGGCTCACCGGTGTGGAATCACATCAGCACGCCTACACCCTCAAAGAGCCCTATCCCGTTGTGGGGCTGATCTTCCCGTGGAACGGTCCGGTCTTCAACTACTGCGCCAAGCTCGCCCCCTCGCTCGCGGCCGGGTGCAGCAGCATCGTCAAACCCGCTGAGGAGACCCCACTCTCGGCGCTGGTGCTGGACAGAATCCTCGCCGAGGCCGGCGTGCCCGACGGTGTGGTCAACCTGATCACCGGCTATGGGCACACCACCGGCGCGGCGATCACCGCCCACCCGGACGTGGACAAGGTCGCCTTCACCGGCTCCACCGAAGTCGGTCGGGAGATCGTGAAAGCCTCGGCGATCAGCAACCTCAACAAGGTCACCCTCGAGCTGGGCGGGAAGTCGCCGGTGGTGATCTTCGACGACGCCGACCTGAACATGGCCATAACCATGGCCGGATTCGGCACCTTCGTGCACTCGGGCCAAGCGTGTGTGTGCGGCTCGCGCGTTATCGTCCAGCGCGGCGTCTACGAACAGGTCGTGGAAGGCGTCGCGAATATCGCGAACAACCTCAAATTGGGCGGGCCGAAGGAAGAGGGCAGCATGATCGGCCCGCTGATCAGCGCCAAACAGCTCACCCGTGTGCTGGGCTACATCGATCAGGGCAAGTCCGACGGCGTCGAGATCGTCACCGGCGGACGGCGTCTCGATCGGCGCGGCTATTTCGTGCACCCCACCGTGGTCACCAACGTCGATCCCGCCACCAGCCGCCTCTTCCAGGAGGAGATCTTCGGGCCCGTCGTCACCATCCTGCCCTTCGACACCGAAGAAGAGGCGATCGCGCTGGCCAACGACAGCACCTACGGTCTGGCCGCCACTGTATGGACCAAGGACCTCGGCCGCGCACACCGATTGGCGAAAGAAATGCAGGCCGGAACCGTGTCGCTGAACTGCCAGATGGTCTTCGACCACTCCATGCCCTTCGGCGGATACAAGCAATCCGGGTGGGGCTACGAGTCCGGTAGGGCAGGTCTGGAAACGTATTTGCAGACGAAGATCGTTTGGGCGCAGATGTAAACCGCTCCACCGGCCGCTGAGCTACCACGACTGTGCGTGTCGAGACTTTTCTCGACACGCACAGTTGCCTGCGCTCTCGCCCGCCGCGGCAAGCAATAGCCAGACCCGGTCACGCCGTCTCCCAGCGGTAGCTCACCTCGACCGTGGTGTGCTGAGGAGAGGGTCAGGCGCAATCGGAGACGCGGACAAGCACTGAGAATCGGTCGTAGCCGTGCTGGTCGGACCGGTAGTGGCGCGAAGTCGGTTCGGCCGTTCGGAAAGTGGGCGGTTTGCATTTATCAGACGATTCCAATGATCGTCGTCTGCCTGCTTGTGCGCCGGTGCGCAGGTACGGGGTCATTCTGGTAATGCTCGTCGGGCGGGTTCCGGCAGATGTCGGGCATCGCTCGACTTTCGCATACGCCGGTGCTCGGAATTGCTTCGGCGGAAAAGTCTGTTCACTAATCGGCGATATCCCGGTCCGCTGTGCTGTAGACCAATGTCTGCCTGTGTAACCAACATATCGTGCTGCAATATTCGATATAGTGGCAGCTACCATCAGCATGCCGCAGAAATGCTCACACATGAAGGGCTGACTCATGGCGAAGAAAGTGACCGTTACCATGGTCGATGACTTGGATGGCGCATCGAAAGCCGATGAGACCGTTGAGTTCTCCCTCGACGGGGTTACCTATCAAATAGATCTGTCGACAAAGAATGCTGGAAAGCTCCGTCAGCTACTGGAGCCTTGGACGGAGAACGCCCGCAAGCTGGGGCGGCTGAAGTCCAGGTCCAAAACCAGAGTCGCTGGGAAGGACATTCGATCACCGGTGGATCGGGACCAATCGCTCGCTATCCGGGAATGGGCTCGCAAAAACGGGCACAAGGTATCGGCGCGGGGCCGGATCTCCGCCGACATCGTCGCCGCGTACAACGCTGCCGGTAAGTAAGCCGGACTCGACGGTGCCGCTGATTTCGTTCGCTCGGCATCGGATCGTATTCGAGGGCATCGGGTCGCACATGTCGAATTCGATAATCGAGTGCCTTTAAGCCGGCGAGATCGGGAGTTTCTTCCAGCCGAATGTGCTGGGTTACATCTCCCGATGAGGTGAATCGGTCGGTCCCGTGTCCGGGGCCGACCGTCATCCGCCAACTCGGTCGCGTCTTTCATCTCGTGGGACGCAAAGGTCCAGCTGATCGGGGCACGGCTCAAAAGAGTCCGCCGCCGGCGTGCAGCGATTGGCCGGTGATCCAGCGGGCATCGGGGGAGGCGAGAAAGGCGACGATATCGGCGATATCGGCGGGCTCGCCGATCCGGGCGAGCGGGGTCTGCTCGATCACCTCTGCGGTGAGTGCCGGGCTGCGCGCCGCGGCGAGCGCCTCGGTGCGGACGGCGCCGGGCAGTACGTTGTTGACGGTGATGCGACGCGGTCCGAGTTCCTTGGCCAGTACTCGAGCGAGTGCCTCGCTCGCGGCTTTGGTGGCGGCGTAGATTCCCGAACCCGGTCGATGTGTCGCCGTCACTCCGGAGGATACGACCACGATCCGTCCGCCGTCGCGCAGTCGATTCGCCGCCGCGCGCAGCGCGATGAAGGTGGCCTTCGTATTGGTGGCGAACATCAGATCGAACTCGTCGTCGGTCGCATCGGCGATCGGACCGAAGGTCGCGGTGCCGACATTGTTCACCAGGATGTCGAGTCCGCCGAAGTGCTGTTCGGCCGTCTCGAAGAGGCCGATCAGTTGGTCCGGATCCGCCACATCGGCCCGGGCGGCGACCGCCTGCCCGCCGCCGGCTTCGATGGTGGCCACGACCTGTTCGGCCGCGGTCCGATCCGAGAGGTAGTTCACGACAACGGCCACACCGTCGGCGCCGAGCCGTTCGGCAATGGCGCGGCCGATACCGCGTGAGCTTCCGGTGACGAGCGCGACCGGCATGACTGCCTCCAATAGATGATGACATCGATAGTTGATAGCATCGACTAGTTCATTCGAGATTGTCAACTGTCGATCATCTAAACTATTGGGCATGACCTCGCAGAATCCGGATCTGGCTGCGGCCTTTGCCGCCCTGTATCGCGAGGTGGGCGTGCTGTACGGCGCCATATCGCGCCGGTTCGGGCTCACCGTGCAACAAGTCGAACTGCTGTGCCTGCTATCCGACCGCCGACCGTCGTTCGGTGAGCTTGCGGGATTGCTCGGCTGCGATAAGACGAATGTGACCGGCATGGTGGATCGCCTGGCGCGGCGCGGTTTCATCGCCAGGGAGACCGATCCCGACGATCGCCGGATCACCCGAGCGGTCCTGACCGATGAGGGCGCCGCCATGCGGGAGAAGTTCCGGTCCGCCCTGGCGACCGAGCTGGAGGCTCGGGTGCCGCGCGCCAACCGCGCGAGGCTCGTTGCACTGATCACGGATTCTGTGACCGCACTCGCCGCGACCCGATGAGTTGACGCCCCGGCCGTCTCGACGATCGGCTCTGGACATCCGGTGTGCGATGACGGCGAGGTTGTCCTACCGCCGTTTCACCCGGTGGCGGCGCCACCAGGTCACGGCCCACACAGTGTGGAGGGTGCCGAGGATGAGCAGAACGACGATGCTGTCGAGGTTGGTCGCTACCGGCTGGCTCGGACCGAGCCTGGTGACTGCGCGGTAGATCAAGGTGAGATCGACGGGCAGGGTGAAGGTCACCATCGCGGTCAAGCACAGTACGGTTCCGACGACCAGAACGATGCTGTAGACGCGCACCGCACGGCGTTCGTGCGGCGGTAGGCGGAGGCTGGGATCTGCTGTCGTCTCGGAGTGTCGAAAGATCGTATGCCGCAGCCGGTTTCCGGCATAGCGCGCGTATGCGAGGCCGTCACCGTACAGGTCGCGGCAAGACGTGAGGTCCTGCAGCACGAAATAGACGTCCGTGCGCATGAACACCATGAACTGAAACGGCAAGGGCAGCAATGCGATCACCACGACCGCGGCCAGCATCCGGTGCGGCGTCGTGGCCGGGGGCGTCGCGGCTGCGAGTATGACCGCGACAGCCGCGACCGAGAAATTTGTCGACATACCGGCCAGATAGGCAGTGAGCCGGTGCCGCCGTGGCGCGAGTTCGATTCCGCTGATATCGGTTTCGGCCACCAAGAACTGCAGGCGCGTACCCAGTCGGATCCGAGCGTGCACGCCGGTCGCGCGCGCGACCACGAAATGCGCCAGTTCGTGAACGAACACCAGCGACCAGCCCGCGGTGACGCTGAGTGCCAATACGATGCTGCCATCAGGACTCCACAGCAGGTTGCGGAAGCCCGGCAGCAGGTCGGGTCGCTCGACAAGGGTCGCCGCCGCGCCGACCATGAGAAAACCGAACAGCACCGGAAGAATCGGGCTGAGTGCGAATCGCACATGTTCGGGGCGCAGCCACGGAAACGACGCCGACCTCGGCCGGGTACATGGCACCGTCCGCCCGTCGACCTCGGCCACGAAATCCAGCCCAATCAGCGCTTCGACGAAGGTCAGCACATCGAACTCGCGGCCCTCGGCATCGGCCAGCCGCCCAGCCGCCTGCTCGATGGTATGACCGGCTCGCAGCAGTTCCAGTGCGGTCACGCCCTCCCGTGGGAGAGCTACGAACTGCCGAGTCTCGAACCTGCCCACGATCCACTCGTCGCGATCCGGTCGAATCGCCAAGTCGTGCGGTCGGATTCGACTGTCCGGTCGCGGGGTGACAGTCGTGTCGGCATCGGTCACGGCGCGCTGCCGCACGCCGGGCAATCCGGCCGAGAGGTGACGCGCTCGGCCGCGGCCGCATCGAGGCGAACCAGGTTCACGTCGTATCGGAACCCTGGTTCGATCGGTGGGGCACCGGTCAGCGTGGCGAGCGCGAAATGCGTGAGGAGCGTGCCGGTGAGGTTCGCCGACACAATGTTGACCGGATGCCAGGGCAGTTGTGGCGCAAGGCTTTCCAGCGTCGTACCGGGAGGCAACCGCATATCCGCCTGTTCGGCTTGGTGATCGTGCAGGCATTCCCAGCAGGCACGCTGTCCGGGGCCGTGCAGGCTGCCCGATACGGTTGGGCCGTGGTAGCCACCGACCACCCACGGCACGCCCGCGGCCAGGCACGCCCGATTGGCCCATCGGCGGATCGCGCGCGGCTGATCAGCGCACAGGGCAAGCAGGTCGTATCCGGGTTCGAGCAATTCGGCCAGGTCGGACTGCTCCGATATCCGACGTTGTGCACCGGTGACCCGCACATCGGAGTTGAGCGCACGCAGCCGCTGGGTCGCGGCCTCGACCTTCGATCTGCCGATATCGTGCTCCCGGAACAGGATCTGGCGGTTGAGGTTGGAAAGTTCGACGAAGTCGGCATCGACGCAATGCAGTCGTCCGACACCGGAGGCAACGAGGCCCTGCGCCACGGTTCCGCCGACACCACCGATGCCGATGAGGAGAACGCGGGATCGGCGGAGTCGAAGTTGCACGTCCCACGCGCTTGCCCGAGCCGTCCGGTCGATCCACCGAAAGAACGCCACACCGCGGGAATACCGTTCCAGTTCGCGCTCCGACAATTCGACCGGAACCGCGGCACCCGCATCTTCCAGGAAGCCCGCGTCCGACAACTGTTGCATCGCGTCGGCCGCGGGCACTCCCGGATAGTTGGAAAGCACCGCGTCGACGACTTCGTCGGGCGATCTGGTGCCATCCAATGCGTCGATCAGGATCCGCACCCAGCCATCCGGATCTTCGATTTCCACACCGAGGCCGTGGACCGTGGCACCGATCCTGACATTGCCATCGATCGTGACGTATCGACCGTGTTCCGGTTTGATCCGTGGCCGCAGCATCTGATCCGCGCGCATCCGGCCTACCGACAGCTAGTTGCCACCATTACCACTGTCGCTGGTGGTCTCTTTCGGGTCCAGCGGCCGGATGACGATGGTCGTGCGCTTGTCGGCGGTGGATTCAGGAACATCTCGGTTGCTAGTTGCCACCATTGCCGCCGCTGTCGCCGGTGGTCTCCTTCTTGTCCAGCGGCCGGATGACGATGGCCGCGCGCTGATGAGCCGTGGATTCGGCAGCTTCCTTCTCGCGCTCGTTCTTCATCTGAACTCCTTTCCTCGGAACCGAGCGACCGGGATGGTCGCCGCTCGTCGAACTGTCCTGCACGGAGCACTGAATGGCCGAGTTACCGACCGTGGTATTCCTTCTTGTCGATAGCCACGGGCCGGTCCACCGCCGGACGAACGGGGGTCTTGTCGACTGCTTTCGCCATGACCACACTCCGTATCATCGGATACGTGTACACCCGAGACGGGTGACTGATGATTCGATGGTTCGCCGCTGGTCGGTGCATGTCAACGACGGTAATCCCAAGGGTGGGAATGGATTTCGCCTAACGTAGGCAGGCTGCCGAGATGGTCGCCGTATGTCGGCGGCCGGGGGTCTCGGCCTCGATTGCGCGACCGGAGACGTTGGGCGGCAACACGATCGGCACTCACCCGACCCGACCGCGAGCCATGATCGTAGACCGCGGGGTTGCTCCCGGACGATACTATTACCTTTCGATCACAGATGTGGTCGACTGAATCACGTGGCCCGGCACGGGCTTTCAGGGACGTGTCGGCGCGTGGCAGCCGATGAAATGTGGGGAAAACTATGAGCGCCATCAAGTTCGCCGCCACCGCCCTGCTCGCGATCGGTGCGACCGGCATTACCGCAGGCGCCGTGCACGCACAGCCGGCAACAGCCGACACCACCGTGCAGGCAACCGATCACGGCATCAACTTCAGCACCGCACCGACAGCAGACCGCCGAGGAGTCAGCACCACCGTCGAGGCCGGACGGTTCACCGTGGCCGCCGATGCGCTTTCCATCACCCTCACCGACGCCGCGGGCAATGCGGTGACCTCGATACCGCTGGGACTGCATACGGCGGCCGGGACCGTCGCCCTCTCGCCGGAGATTGCCAACGACGGCCGAACCCTCACCCTCACCGCGCAATCCGACACCGCCCGGACCGCGCGGGCGATCGATGAAGCCTCCGATACGATCGCCCGCAAGCAGTACAACGCCGGTATCGGCGCACTCATCGGCGCCGGTATCGGCGCGGTGATCGGGTTCTTCCTCGGCGGTGTCGGTGCCCTCGTCACCATCCCGATCGGTGCCGGTATCGGCGCGCTGATCGGCTACTCCACCCCCTGATTCCGGATCACAATCCGTTCGAGTCCCTGTGTGCCGCAAAGCGAACAGCAGCGGCGCACAGGGACTCGTGTCTTTCGGCCCGCTTTCGGTTGCGAACCCTGCTCGGCAGGATTTCCGAACACCGCACCGACGAGCTGATGCAGGAACGCAACGGCTGCGTCGATATCGCTGGCGAGGATCCCGCAGCCGTCGCCTCCGACTGGCTGAAGGTTGATCGAGTAGCTAGTTGTCGGTCGGGGGTCGCAGGCTGATGCGGTCGGCGAGGGCGTCGACGGCATCGGCATCGGCGTATGCCTCGGTGGTCAATTCGAGGAATGCGGCCCAGCGGTTTATGCGTGGCGTCCAGCGTTGGATGAACGCGTGGGCATGTTCGAACTCGCCTCGCGCGCCGCTGATCTGTGCACGCGCCGCAGCCTCGGTGGCGGCTTGTACGGTGTGCTGGGCCAATGCCAATTGTTCTCGGCAGTGGTCGGCGTCGGGGACTTCCTCGCGCACAGTGTCGGCTTCGACGCGCAGGTTGAGGATGAGTCCGGCCAGTCGCGGGTCGGCCGGTCCCGACCGCGGGGCGGAGGTTCCCGCCGCGATGGCTTTATCACGGCGTTCGTGCCGCCGTCGCTCCCGCTTCTCGGCCAACGCCAGTTGCTTACGGTAGGTTTCGGCATCCGTGACGGTGACCACGGGAAAGGTCAATGTAGCTGTCGCCGAGAGCATTTCGACGCCATTACCGTCACGGACCCGCATGGCGACCCGGTCGAGCGGCGGGGTCGGGTCGGTTTCGTTCTCGAGGCGGGCATCGAGCACCGCGTTTCGGTACTCGATCATGATGTCGGCGACGACCCGGTCGAGCACCGCGGTACCGACCTCGACGTGGTTGCTACATGTGCGGCCGGTGCAGTCATCGGGAGTTCCGAATTCGCCGTCACCGGAGTCGACAACGGATTCCCCGGCCGGACCGCTGCCCACGACCTCCCAGCTATAGGTGTTGGATTGTGCTACCTCGGCTCGCTCCACACAGTCCTCGGACATGGCCTGACCGTACTTCATGAAGGCGCTGCGAATCCGGATGTTCTCCGAAGCGGTCCGAACGCGTCCGTCGCCGCAAGGTGGGGTTCACCGGAGGGGGCCGGACCGCGGATGGGCCTGGAAGAAATCCCAGATCACCTGATTGGCGTTGATCGATGCGGTGGTGGTGCCGACCAGCGGTTCGGGGGCGATGGTCGGCGAACCCGGCCAGGTGTGCCCGCCACCGAGCACGGCGTATAGCTCGACGGCGCCGTCTCCGGGACAGGGGTAGCTGAACAGGGTCACATCGGCGGCGATCTGGCGCTGTTGCGGCTCGGGCCCGCAGCCGTTCCGATGCGCCCAAGCGGCGGCCTGCGTCGGGATGGTCGCGGGTCCGGGACCATCGACGCCGCTCGGCTTGGTGCCGCCGCGTCCGGCCGCGGAGCCCGAACCGTCCGCCGACGGCAGTAGCTGGGCGTTGGGACCGGGTCCGCCGGTGTAGGCGACGATCGGGTCGGCGGTGCCGTGGAATGCGATGACCGGCACCGGTCGCGCCGGATGGCACCAGGCGAAGTCCTGCAGTCCGGCCACCGGTGCCACGGCCGCGATCCGATCCGCGAGCTGACATGCCAGCGACGAGGTGGTGAAGCCACCCATCGACAGTCCGGTGACGAATACGCGCCGTAGATCGACACACAGTGTCGATTCCACATGCGTCAGCAGTTCCGACAGATAGGCGACATCTCCGCTGTTCTCGCTGAAATCCCACCGTGGCCAACCGGGGTCGTCGAGTTGCGGGGTGATCGTCGCGAATCCGTGCTCGATTCCGAACTGGCCGACACCGGTGCTGAAGCGCTCGATCTGGGCGGGCTCCAGATATCCGTGGAGATCGACGACCACCGGCAGCGACGCACCCGCTGTCCCCGCGGGAACATCCTGGACGTAGGTACCCGATTTTCCCGCGGCCGCGAATTGCCCGGTGGATGTTCCGGAAGCGACCGCGGGCGATGCGCATCCCGCGGAGGCCACCGGATCGGTTCCGTTCGGTGCCTCGGCTCCCGCCGCGTTTCCACACACGAGTGCCACCGTCATTACGAACGTCGCAGCGGCGCTCATCCCCATCCGGCGGTGTGCCGTTCGCGCAGTTTCAGAAGGATCGTTCTGCTTCATGAGAGGTATGTTCTCATTCAGGCGTCTGCCGTGGGGGCGTGTGTCGATGGGCGGAAGAACTTGTCGGTGGCGACCGCAATACTGTCGCGTGCCGATGAATTCGAGCCGCCGGTCCCGTCTGAACCACTGTGGTGCGATCCGATGACTCGGCAACGCGCCGCACACATCCCCGTCGACATGCTCTGGAGGTACACCCGATGTCAGCCGAACTTTCCGCCCCCGCCTCGGGAGGGCGGACGCCGACCGTCATCCGGGTGCTGGTACTCGCGACCTTCGTGGTGATCCTGAACGAGACCATCATGATCAACGCTATCCCGCGTCTGATGGCGGACCTCGAGGTCACCGAGCGGGCGGCCCAGTGGGTGTCCACCGCATTCATGCTGACGATGGCCGCCGTCATCCCGACCACCGGCTGGTTCCTGCAACGGGTTTCGACCAGACGGGCCTATGCGGTGGCGATGGTGGTGTTCCTGGTCGGTACCGCGTTGTCGGCCGTCGCGCCGTCGTTCGCGGTACTGCTGCTCGGCCGGATCATTCAGGCCGGTGGTACCGCGGTCATGATGCCGCTGCTGATGACCACGCTGATGACCGTGGTGCCCGAGCAGGATCGGGGCCGGGTGATGGGCAATGTCACCCTGGCTATTTCGGTGGCGCCCGCCCTCGGTCCGGTGGTCTCCGGGATGGTGCTGCAGATCGGTTCGTGGCGTTGGCTTTTCGCGCTGGTACTGCCGATCACGGCGGTCGTCACCTGGCTGGGCCTGCGTCAGCTGGAGAATGTCGGTGAACCACAAGCCGGGGCGATCGACTGGTCGAGTGTGGTACTCGCCGCGCTCGGATTCGGTGGTCTGGTGTTCGGACTCAGCCGGTTCGAGAGCGACAACCTCACCAGCCCGGCCCTGATTGTCGCCGCGGGTTCGGCCCTCATCGCTGTCTTCGTATTCCGTCAGCTGCGCCTGCAGCGCACCGGCACCCCGCTGCTGGATCTGCGGGTCCTGCTGTCCGGCACCTACACGAAGGCGCTGGTGCTGATGTCGGTCGCGTTCATGGCCATGCTCGGCTCGATGATCCTGCTGCCGCTGTATCTGCAGAACCTGCGTGGCCTGAGCCCGTTGCAGACCGGCCTGCTTGTGATGCCGGGCGGCCTGGCGATGGGTCTGCTCGGACCGACGGTCGGCCGCCTGTTCGACCGGTTCGGTGGACGCGTCCTGGTGATTCCCGGATCGGTCGGGATCGCCGCCGCGCTGGCCGGATTCACCCGGATCTCGATGTCCATGCCGTACTGGCAACTGCTGGCTCTGCACATCCTGCTGATGGTGTCGCTGGCGACCACCTTCACCCCGGTCTTCACCCTCGGCCTCGGTGCGCTGCCGCAGCATCTGTACTCGCACGGCAGCTCCATGCTCGGCACCCTGCAGCAGGTCGCCGCAGCCTTCGGCACCGCCCTGGTGGTAACGGTGATGTCGGCCCGCAGCACCGGACTGGTCGCCGACGGCACCGATCCGATCACCGCTCACCTAGACGGCATGCGCCTGGCCTTCCTGGTCTCCGCCGCCCTCGCTCTGATCGTGATCGCCATGGCAGTACTCCTGCCGAGCCGGGCGGTCGCCGCCCCGGAGCAGGCCGACGAGCTCGACGCCACTATCCCCGAATTGGTCAAGAGCTGACCGCGATTCGGCACACCGAACCCGGCCCATTTGAGGGCCGGGTTTGGTGTCTCCAAGCCAGCTAGAACTGAAATCGTAACGGTATCAGCCCATTACGCGTCGAACTGCGGGAGTTCACAATCCGATCCGGCGCCGCGTGACAGTGCGGCCGAGGCGGCAGTATCCTCCGACCGGCACGAGTTCCGTCGGACCAAGAGGATGCATCGATGTCGTCACCGATACCGGCAGTCGTGGCCTGGGCGGTGATCGGCTACGTCACGGTTCTCCTGTCGGTTCGGATATGGCTCGGCGGCGGCACGGTTATGGATCGGCTCGTAAACCACACGGGCCTGTGGAGCATCGCGACCCTGCTGATATACCGGTGCGCATCGACCCCCACCATCGATGACCCGGCGAATCAGCTTGCCCTGGGCTGCATTTTCCTGACCGCCACATACCAGTACAGCATCGGCCGGCTCACCAGAGCCGATTCCGAGCCGGATACCGTATGGCGCCACCAGTGCAACGCCGCTCGCCTCGCCTTGGCGGCGACGGCCTCGATAGTCCTGGCCACGGCATCGGCGAGATACTCGGGACGATCGGTCGACCTGCGCCTCGCGGGGGTTGCCCTGGGCATCGGCTGCGCGTTCGCCGTCACCTACAACACGTTTGTGCTCACTCGCAGATGCCTTGGCGCGCTCCGCGACGTCGACACCCCGCGCGCGGCGCGGATCGTTTGTATCGTCCTGATCGGCAGCAATGCCGTTATCTCGGGTGCGCATGCACTCTGGCTCTGCCAGCTGGCCACCGGATGGCCCAACTGCCCACAACTGTCGCTGGTCCAGGCTGCGTTCACGCTGTGGGTCGCGATCAATGCGACACTGCACGCGATGCCACTGGTCGCGGAGTTGGTGCTGCGGGCGGGTATGGATCGCGCCACCAGAACCTGTCGTCGACTGTTGCCGCTGTGGCGTGATCTGACCGCGGCGGTCCCGGAGGTCGTCATGCCCGTCGATGCGCGGCCCGGCTCAGATCCAGCCACCCGTCTGCTGCGGATGACTGTGGAGATCCGCGACGCAATGCTCCACCTGGGCGCTTACCTCCCGGCCGATAACAATGAGACGCAACGTAATACCGTACGAGAGCCCGAATCGGACGGGGGGATTACCGATTACGCCCATCGGCTGATACGGGCCGCGCAGGCCAGAAAGGCGGGCCTACCGCCCGCCGGCACCGGCACACCACCGCAATCACCTTTGGTCGCACACGATTTCGACGCCGAGCTCGCGCACCTGATCGAGCTGGCCCGGGTCTGGCCGCAAGCCAAGGCCGCGATGGAATGAGCCGATCGCGCGGCGATCGCGGGTCGCCATAGGAGTATCCCCAACGCGTTTCAGATCATTCCGCGACAGTTCGACCTGGACATAGCAGGTTCGCCGATGACCGGCTACCTGGCTCGACCGGAACAGGCCGAGCCATTTCCCGCGGCGTTGGTCGGCGCCGATTTGTGGGTTTGACCAACTGCCCTGGTGCGAGCAACTTCGCATCGGGTCGATGACGGTCGTTCGCCGGCAGCCCGCGGGATCCGTGCGCCGACCAGTCTCCCCCCAGATCAGCGAATCACGAATGGATTTCCCACCGGCGCACCGGAATTGATCCACACCGTCTTGGTTTCGAGATACTCGCGGATCGCGTCCGCACCGTTTTCGCGCCCGATGCCGGAATCCTTGACTCCGCCGAACGGTGCCATGAAACTGACGGCGCGGTAGGTGTTGACCCATACGGTGCCGGAGCGGATGCGTTCGGCCATGCGGAGGGCGCGGGCGATATCGCTGGTCCATACGCCGGCGCCGAGGCCGAAGCGGACGTCGTTGGCCAGGGTGACGGCGTCGTCTTCGGTGTGGAACGGTATGACGGCGAGTACCGGGCCGAAGATCTCCTCCTGGGCGATCCGCATGCGATTGTGGACGCCGGTGAAGATGGTCGGTTCGATGAACCAGCCGCTACCGCATTCCGGGCGGGTCGCGACGGCACCGCCCAAAGCCAGTGTGGCGCCTTCCTGTTCGGCGATCCGAAGGTAGTCGAGCACCTTCGTGTACTGCGCCGGTGTGGTGATCGGGCCGACCTGGGTGTCCTCGGACATGGGGTCGCCCATGCGGGCCGTGCGGGCGAGTTCCACTACGCGTGTGACGAATTCGTCGTGGATGCTGTCCTGGACCAGCAGTCGCGATCCGGCGATACAGGTTTGTCCGGTGGCGGCGAAGATGCCGGAGACGGCGCCGTTGACGGCGGCGTCGAGATCGGCGTCGGCGAATACGATATTCGGCGATTTACCGCCCAGTTCGAGGCTCACATGTTTGAGGTCGCGGGCCGCGGCCTCGTTGATCCGGCGCCCGGTGGGATCGGATCCGGTGAAGGTGATCTTGCGCACCAGTGGATGCTCGACGAGGGGCGTGCCGACATCCGCGCCGAAGCCGGTCACCACATTGATTACGCCCGGTGGCAGCCCGGCCTCATGGAACAGTTCGACCAGCTCGAGCGTGGAGGCCGAGGTGAATTCCGATGGTTTGATCACCACGGTGCAGCCCGCGGCGAGGGCCGGGGCGAGTTTCCAGGTGAGCAGCATCAGCGGTGAATTCCATGGCGTGATGATGCCGACGACACCGACAGGCTCATGGCGCGTGTAGGCGAAGTAGCCTTTCTTGTCCATCGGGAGCACCGCCCCCTCGATCTTGTCGGCCAGTCCGCCGTAGTAGTAGAACCACTGCGGCAGATAGCTGAGCTGGCCGTACATTTCGGCGAACAATTTGCCGTTGTCGCGGACCTCCGATTCGGCCAGTCGGTGGCCGTGTTCGGCAATGGTGTCGCCGAGGCGGCGCAGCAGTGCGCCGCGAGCGCTGGCGGTGAGTTCCGGCCAGGGGCCGGAGGTGAAGGCACGGTGTGCGGCCTGGACCGCGACGTCGACATCGTCGGCGCCGCCTTTGGCGATCCGTGCCCATGCTTCGCCCAGATACGGGTTGTCGGTGGGGAACCACTCGCCGCCGATAGGCTGATGGTCCTGACCGTCGATGAACATCGGATACTGCTGCATGGCTGACCTCGGTGTCAGAAGGGGGCGTAACCGTGCGCAGCCCGGAATCGGATCGGCTGTGCGACCCATCGTGGGCGATGATGAACAGTGTTGGAAAATAGAAAAATTTGATGCCCGTATTTCCGGACGTCATACGACGCTGGTCCCGGACCTGATGGCGCACCGGAAGGACCCGGTCGAAATCAAGTCAATCGGCAGCGATTCCACTGCGGTCGACGAGCCGGGCCGACGGCCAGCGCCCCTCGGTCACGCCGCTACGCACCTGGCGAATCAGTTCGGCCGCAACGACTTCGGCGGCAGCGGGTACCCGACCGGTGCGCGGCATGCCGAGGACGATCAGTCGCCACACCTCCGGTTCGCACAGCGGGGCGGCGCTGAGCGTCCCATTCGCGACATCGTCGGCGATGCCGACGCCGGGCAGGATCGTCCAGCCGTGGCCGCCGAGCACGAGTAGTTTCTGCAGACGCAATGAATTGGTCTGGACGGTCACCTGGAAACTCACCTCCGTCTGCGCGGCTGCGCCATCGATGAGTGCCCGCAGCGCATGCCCCGGTGCAGGCATCACCATGGGATGGGTAGCGACCTCGTCCAACGTGATGGGACGGTCGGCATGCAGGTCGTCGCTGGGTGGTGCAACCACCCAGAGCCGTTCCCGCGCAAGCGGTTCGACATTGAGTGACGGTGTGCTGGTCAGGTTGTACAGCAGGCTCAGATCGAGATCGCCGTCGTCGAGCCAGCGCTGCAAATGTCCGGAATAGCCGGTGAGCACACGCAATTCGATACCGGGATGATCGTGGGCCAGCGCCGAAACCAGGGACTCGGCCAGTAGGTCGGCAGCGCTCTCCAACAAGCCGACGGTGATCACCCCGGTGACGACGCCGGGTGCCGGGCGGAGCTCGGCGCGGGCGCGATCCAGTTCGTGTAGCGCCCGCCGCGCCCGCTCGACCATGACGGTGCCGGCCTCGGTCGGGCGCATGCCCTGCCGGGTGCGCTCGAACAGTGCGACACCGAGCTCCTGCTCGAGCATGCGGATCTGCCGGGTGACGGCCGGCTGGACCAGATGCAGCAACTCCGCCGCTTTGGTGACGCTGCCGACCTCGGCCACCGTGACCATGGCCTTCAACTGCTTGAAGTCCATCCGCACCTCCTGTACATCGCGAACCGGCATGGTGATATCAGAACTCGGCATTTCACTCATGTCGGTATTAGCTCTCATGATGGTAGTGCCGTGCGCGTATCGCCGAAGGCCGAGAGGAAGTGGTCATGGACGAGCTCAACGAGGAAGAAACCGCGATCGTCGCGGTGGTGCGCGAATTCGTGGATCGGGAGGTCAAACCGGTCGCGCAGGAACTCGACCATACGAATGCCTATCCGGAGAAGCTGATCGACCAGATGAAGCAGCTCGGGATTTACGGGCTGGCCATCCCGGAACCGTGGGGCGAAGCCAAGGTGTCGACACCGTGCTACGCCGCCGTCACCGAAGAGCTCGCGCGCGGCTGGATGAGCCTGGCGGGGGCGATGGGCGGACATACTGTAGTCGCAAAACTGTTGCTGGACTACGGAACTCAGGAGCAAAAGGACAGCTATCTGCCCCGGATGGCTACCGGCGAGCTGCGTGCGACCATGGCGCTGACCGAACCGGGCGGTGGATCGGATCTGCAGGCGATGCGAACGACCGCCCGTCGGGTGGGCGCGGACTACGTTGTCAACGGGTCCAAGACCTGGATCAGCAATGCCCGCCGGTCGGATCTGGTCGCACTGCTGTGCAAGACCGATCCGGCCGCGGAACCCGCGCATCGGGGGATCAGCATTCTGCTGGTGGAAAAGGGGCCCGGATTCACCGTGTCGCGCGACCTGCCCAAACTCGGCTACAAGGGTGTCGAGAGCTGCGAGCTCTCCTTCAGCGATATGCGGGTGCCCGCGTCGGCGCTGCTCGGGGGAGTCGAGGGGGCGGGATTCGCGCAGATGATGCGCGGTCTGGAGGTCGGGCGGATCCAAGTCGCGGCCCGCGCGCTCGGTGTCGGCCAGGCCGCGCTGACGGATTCGATTCGGTATGCGCAGCAGCGGGAAAGCTTCGGCAAACCCATCTGGCAGCACCAGTCCGTGGGCAACTACCTGGCCGATATGGCGACGAAACTCACCGCCGCCCGCCAGTTGGTGCACTATGCGGCGCGTCGCTACGACTCGGGTGAGCGTGCCGATATGGAGGCCGGGATGGCGAAACTGTTCGCCTCCGAGACCGCCATGGAGATCGCGCTGAATGCCGTGCGCGTGCACGGCGGCTACGGGTATTCGACCGAATTCGATGTGGAACGCTATTTCCGCGACGCACCGCTGATGATCGTCGGCGAGGGCACCAACGAGATTCAGCGCGGTGTGATCGCTCGCCAGCTGATCAGCCGCAATCGGATCAATTGACTTTGTCCGGCACCGACTTTCCCGGAAGGCACCGCATGCGCCGCCCTCTCGAAGACATCACCGTCGTCGCGGTCGAACAGGCCGTCGCGGCGCCGTTCGCCACCCGTCAGCTCGCGGACCTCGGCGCCAGGGTGATCAAGATCGAACGCCATGGTGGCGGCGATTTCGCCCGCGGCTACGACCGAACCGTCTACGGCGAGTCGAGCTATTTCGTATGGCTCAACCGGGGCAAGGAGAGCGTCGAACTCGACGTCAAAGACCCGGCCGACCGTCGGCTGCTCGATGCGATGATCGCCGGGGCCGATGTATTCGTGCAGAACCTGGTCCCCGGTGCGGCCGAACGGCTCGCACTCGACGCCGAGACGCTGCGCGCTACCCGACCAGAGCTGATCCACTGCTCGATCTCCGGTTATGGACCCACCGGCCCGTACCGGTCGAAGAAGGCCTACGACTTGTTGTTGCAGTGCGAAACCGGGCTGGTAATGGCAACAGGTACATCGGACGTGCCTGCCAAGGCAGGATTCTCGATCGCCGATATCGCCACCGGCATGTATGCCTACAGCGGCATTCTCACCGCGCTCTACGACCGGGCGCGCACCGGTGCCGGCGCGAGTCTGCATGTCGCGATGATCGATGCGCTCGGGGAGTGGATGAGCCAGCCCGTCTACTTCTCCCGCTACGGTGACGAACCGCCGCGTCGCACCGCGGCGAAACATCCGTCTATTTCGCCATACGGCCCCTATCGCACCGCCGACGGAACCGTATTCCTCGGTATCCAGAACCAGCGCGAGTGGGCCGCGCTGTGCGAGGCGGTGCTGCGACGCACCGACCTGACCGCGGATCCGCGGTTCGCGACCAATACCGATCGAGTGCAACACGACCGCGAGTTGACCGAGCTGCTCGAGCAGGCGTTTGCCGCATCCGGCACCGACGAGGTCATCGAGCTGCTGGAACGAGCCGGTATCGCGAACGCGCGGCTGCGTACACCAGCCGAATTCACCGAGCACCCGCAGCTCGCGGCCCGCGATCGCTGGCGACCGGTGGACACACCCGGTGGGATGATGCGGGCACTGCTTCCGCCGGTGGTGGGGGACTGGGAACCGGCGATGGGAGCGGTGCCCCGGCTGGGACAGCACACTGCGGCCCTGCGCACGGAATTCACACCGGCAGAACATGTTTCGAAGGAGACGCGGGCATGAGCGAAGTGTTCGAACGCACCGAAGTGCTGGTGCCCGGTCCGGCGGAGGCGCTGAGCGGGCTGCTCGGTGTCCCCGTGCCCGATCTCGCGGCGGGACTTCCGCTGCTGTGGCACTGGATCTATCTGCTCGAACGCCCCGCACAGGCGGATCTGGGGCCCGATGGTCATCCGATTCGCAACACCGTTCCGGAGCCGCCGGGGCCCGGTCGACGCCGGATGTGGGCCGGTGGCAGCGTGCGCACCCGCGGGGCGCTGATATGTGGCGAACCGGCGACGAAGCGAACGAAAGTGCTGTCCACAGCGGAGAAACAAGGGCGCACCGGTGCGCTGACCTTCCTCGTTGTCGGCCATCAGATTCTGCAGGGTGACCGGATCGTCGTAGACGAACGGCAGGATATCGTCTATCGCGACGCTGTCGAGCCGAGCGGACGATCCGGCGAACCGGAACCGGTCCTGGACCCGAAAGTCCCACCCGCCGAGGATGAATGGGCCATCGACACGTCGCCGACCCTGCTGTTCCGATACTCCGCGCTCACCTACAACGGCCACCGCATCCACTACGACCGCGACTACGCCCGAGATGTCGAGGGCTATCCGGGTCTGCTCGTGCACGGGCCGTTGCAGGCGCTGGCCATGGCCGAGGCGGCTCGGGCGGTGCACCGATACACCGGTGACCAGGTCTTCGACTATCGACTCCGGTCACCGCTGTTCGACTACCAAGGGCTGGTTGTCTCGGCGACTCGGCGTGACGGTGTGCTGGTGACCGTCGCACGGGATGGTTTCGGACGGCAAACCGCCACCGGAACATTGCATCCCGCCGACTGACGATGCCCGGTCGACCCCGCACCGGTATCGCTCGCGAATCCCTCGATTCGCTGGCAGTGCTCCGATGAGCGGTGCGGGGCCTCCCTCTCCGGCGTCGCGAACGCGGTCAGGCGTTGGCCTTCTCGTACGCCTGGGCTACTTCTGCCGAAATCCGTCCGCGGGCCGATACCGCGATGCCTTTCGCGCGGGCCCAGTCGCGGATGGCGACGGTGCGGGCGCGATCGTTCGCCGTGCGCGAGGCGTGGCTCTTACCCCGGGATGCGCGGCCGACTTTGCGAGCGCTCGAGGTCCAGGGCTCGAAGATGTCGCGCAGCTGGCCGGCATTGTGGGTGGATAGGTCGATTTCGTATTCGACGCCGTCGAGGGCGAAGGCCACTGTTTCCTCGGCAGGGGATTTGCCATCGTAGTCATCGACGAGCGTCACAACGACCTTGCGTGCCATGGGCATTCCTTTTCGTGGGTGGACAGCGGGCAAAGGATCGTGAGCAGAGGATGGTGATCATAACGAGCGTCCGGACAACGATCGAAGCTGCCCCGAATCGGCGATCACGAACCGGTTCGCGGATGTCCTCGCGGTTGTGCCAGTTGGGCATGGGTTTCCGGCGGTGACGGACAAACCACCCGAACCGGATGGACGCACCCCGGGATTCGTTCCAGGCGATACGGTTTCGACCAAGCGGTCGGTTCAGTGAATTGTCAGCGATCCGCACTCTGATCCCAGATATGCGAGGAATCATCCGTGTTTGTTGCTCGATTCCGAGGGTGACCGGCTAGCCTGGCGACATGGTGGCAAACGACCTGCGGCGAGTTGACCTGCCTGGCAATCGGAGTGGCTCAGGGATGGGTACGAGCCGAAGCGTTCGAGAATCGTGAGTGCGGTCGAAGTCGCCGAACGCTCGGCGCCCCGCAGTGAAGCGCAGATCATCGCTCTGTGCAATCAGAAAGGCGGCGTCGGCAAGACCACCTCGACCATCAACCTGGGCGCCGCGCTCGCGGAATGCGGGCGGCGGGTGCTGCTGGTCGACCTCGATCCGCAGGGGGCGTTGTCCGCGGGTTTGGGCGCGGTGCTGAACGACTTGCGATCGACGGTATACGACCTGCTCGGGGGATCCGCATCGGTGATCGACGAGGTGCTGATGAAAACTCGCGTCGACAACGTCGATCTCCTACCGAGCAATATCGACCTGTCCGCGGCCGAGATTCGGTTGGTGCACGAGGTCGGCCGGGAACATTCGCTGCGGCGGGCACTCGACCCGATCCGGGACCGCTACGACTACATACTCATCGACTGTCAGCCATCGTTGAGCCTGCTCACCGTGAACGCGCTGGCCTGCGCGGACGGCGTGATCATCCCGATGGAGTGCGAGTTCTTCTCGCTGCGTGGGGTCGCGCTGCTCACCGACACCATGGACAAGGTCCGGGACCGGCTGAATCCGCGGCTGAGCCTGTTAGGCATCGTGGTCACGATGTTCGATCAGCGCCTGCTGCATTCGCGTCAGGTATTGGCCAGGGTTACCGAGGTTTTCGGCGACCAGGTCTACGACACGGTGATTTCGCGGACGGTCCGCTTTCCCGACGCAACTGTTGCCGGTGAACCCATCACCACCTGGGCACCCCGATCCGCCGGCGCCGAGCAATACCGGGCCTTGGCCCGCGAGGTCATCCAGCGATCCGGCCGCTGACGCCGCAGCTGCGAGGTGCACGACCATGCCGCATCGGGGTAGGGTCGGCTGCTCGGCCGGTGATCGACCGATTTCGGACGGCGCCGGCGCCGTCGCACCCGACGAGGAGGACCCGGTGAGTCAGAGGGGTGCCCGCCGCGCCGGTGACCATGCGGTGGTACTCGGTGGCGGAATCGCGGGTCTGTTCGCGGCTCGTATTCTGGCTGACCACTATGCGGCGGTGACCGTCATCGAGCGAGATCGGTTGTCGGCGGCGGAAGCCAAACGCCGTGGCACCCCGCAATCGCGGCATTCGCACGGCCTGCTGATGCGCGCGGCGGATATCGCCGAATCGCGGTTTCCGGGCCTGATCGACGAGTTGATCACCGATGGCGCGAAGGCCGTCAGCGCATTCGACGATTTCCGTGCGATTTTCTTCGGAAACGTCCTGCACCGCGCCGATTTGGGCAGAACGTCCGTCGCCGCCAGCCGACCGTTTCTGGAATCCCATGTGCGTGTGCGCGTATCCGCGCTGCCGACTGTGACGATATGCGATGACGTGGTCGTAGCCGGCCTGGTCGCCGCCGAGACCGGCGTCGGCGGAGTTCAGGTGCTGCGCCGGGAGGCCAACGGCGAACCGGAATCTATCCATGCCGATCTGGTGGTCGATGCGATGGGTCGGGGTTCGCGCGCCGGTGTCTGGCTCGAGTTGCTGGGGTACCCGCGGCCACGCGAAGATCAAGTGCCGGTCGATATCGGCTACGCCACTTGCCATTTCCGGCTGCCGCTGGATGCCGTCGGCGGTGATCGGATCGTGCTGGTCGGCCCGATGCCGAGCCGGCCGCGTGGGTTCGGATTCGCGGCACAGGAAGGGGACTCGTGGGTGCTCTCGGCGTTCGGCGTCGGGAAGGACAATCACCCCCCGGCGAGTCCCGACGCGCTGCTCGACTACGCCGCGGAGTTCGCCCCCGACGATGTCGCTGCCGTGCTGCGCCGGTCGAGTCCAGTCGACGACATTGCGACCTACCGGTTCCGAACAGCGGTCTGGCGCCGATACGAACTGCTGGACCGTGTTCCGGGCGGAATACTGTCGATCGGCGATGCGGTGTGCAGCTTCAATCCGATCTACGGCAGCGGAATGACCGTCGCGGCCATCGCGGCCGACCTACTCGATGAGGTACTCCAGCAGGGGACCGACGATCTGCCACGCCGCTACTATCGCCGCATCGGCCGTATGCTGCGCACCCCATGGTGGTTGACGAAGGTCAGCGATATGACGATGCCCCCGGTCGCGCTCGGGTCACCAGCGGTGAAATCACTTGCGCATTCGGGTTTGAACCGGATGTTCCGGGCCGCCGCGGACGATCGGGCGACAGCGGCAAAATTCCTCGATGTGCTGAATATGACGAAATCCCCACTGCACATGTTCGATCCACGCGTCGCCGCCGCGACGATAGGACTGCGGCGCATTCGTGGACGCCGGTCGTCGCCGACCTCGGCTGGGTGACGCGACGAAAAATATCGCGTGACATGCCGAGGCCGGACGACGCGGCCCGCTCGGCCGCGATCACCTCACTCGGCCAAGGCGCGGCGCAGCGCTCCCGCCAGTTCGGCATTCTGCCGCTGTGACACCTCGGCCGACAGAATCGCCTGCGAGCCATGGAATGTGCCCGGCCACTGGTGCAACTCGACCGGCACCCCGGCCGCCATCAGGCGCAGTGCGTAATCGATATCCTCGTCGCGATTCGGGCAGAACTCCGCAGCGGCGATGTAGGCGGGTGGCAGCCCGGACAGATCGGTCGCACGCGCCGGGGCGGAGTACGGCGTGGCAGGCATGGCGCCCAGATAGTGCCCCCACATTTGCGCGACCTTGTCGCGAGTCACGAACGGCGTATCGGTGAAATTCCGCTGCGACCAGGTCTGCTGCCGGTCATCGAGCCCGGCCTGGTGGAGCAGTTGGAAACGGATCGGCGGCCCCTGCTCGTCGCGCGCCCGCAATGCCACTGCGGCCGCGAGGCCGGCGCCGGCGCTGTGGCCACCGATCGCGATGCGCGTCGGGTCGATGCCGAGTTCGGATGCGTGCTCGGCGGTCCAGATCAGCACCGCGTAGATGTCATCGTGCGCGGCGGGGAAAGGATTTTCCGGGGCAAGGCGGTAACCCACCGAGATGACGGTCGCGCCGGAGCCGTTGGCCAGCATGGTGGCCCACGGGTGTTCGGTGTCGAGATCACCCATCACGAATCCGCCGCCGTGCAGCCAGACGATTGCGCCCTGGGCATGCTGTGGGCGATAGATCCGCACCGGCACCTCGGGATCGGCCGGGACCGTGCGATTTTCGATCGCCAGGTTCGCGGTATCGGTAACCGGTACCGCGGCGGCCAGTTCGGCGAGCTGTTTACGCGCCGTGGGTGGGTCGGACAGATCGGACGGTGGGAACAGCGAGACGAATGGTTCGAGTTCGGGATCCATGACAGTTATCCTCGCGAGCCGTCACGTGGAGGTCATCCGCCAACTGTCGGGCATTCCGGCCTAGCTCCGCGACGAGCGCCGCATATCCTCGGGACGTGGATGCCTTGGTGGTTCGATTGTCGCAGTTGGATGTCGAAGCGGAAGGCGCGCTGCGCGTCGTGATGTTCTACGACACTCTGATGCGCCGACGGGTGGATCTCCCGGCGCTCGCTCGTGCTTCTGCGGTCCTGGCCGAGTGTGTGACCGGGATTCGGCTGCACGGCACGGGGCGAGTGATCCGATTCGCACCCGACGGGCGGGAAGCGTCGGGGCCGCCGCCGACCGCGTCCACCACGACGCCGATCACCTTGGACGAGGAGGAGATCGGCACGGTGTGGCTGGAACGCACCGACATGTCCCGCTCGCTCGACGAACTGCTGTTGGAGCGGCTCGCCATCGCCGCGGCGGCGGTGGTCGAGCGGTACGGTCCGGCGCGCACGACCATGGCCGACCCCGCCTTGGTCGAGCTGGTTGTCAGCGCCGACAGTGATGAGGCGGCCAGGGCTCGGGCGTTGCGGCTCTTGGGTTTTGCCGCCGACCTGCCGGTGCGCGTTGTGGCCGTCCGGTCGCCGCTTCCGCTCGATCAGGTGGGCGGTCTGATCTGCCCGGCCCGCCCGGTGAAGGCGGCGCCACTGGCCGATGTGGGCGTCATCCTGGCCACCACCGTGGACCCGGACCGCTTTCCGGCGAGCGTACGCGCGGGCATCGGCGCGGCTGATCGGCCCGACCGGTCCTGGCGAGCAGCCCGCACGGCGTTGCGCTTCGCAACCGTGCGCAGCCCGATCGTCCACTACGACGACCTCGGGGCATTGGCGCTGCTCGCCCAGGTACCACCGGATGCCGTGCGCGAGAACGCCGATGTGGCCGCGATCGCTCGAATGGCAAGCAACCCGGAAGATCTCGCGACCCTCGACGCCTACTGTGCCACCGGCTCCCTGCGGCGCGCGGCCGAGCTGCTGCACCTGCACCACAGCAGCGTCGCTCGGCGCCTCGAACAGATCGGAAGGTTGACGGGTATCGATCTCGCCGCGCCGGCCGGGTTGTTGCGGGCAAGGCTCGCGCTCACCGCATGGCGGCTGCTCGACGACTGACGTCGACCACCGTCTGCTGATGCGGCTGTGCGGATCAGTGCCGATCAGGCGTTCGACGTCCGCATTCCCAGCAGCGAGAAGTTTGCGCTCACGATGCCGGGCATCGGCGAACTACGGTGTGGCGGTGGTAGTGGAACCGAATGACCGGTTTGCTGGATTCGTTGTGCAGGCTCAGCTTGGTCATGGCGGTAGCAGTGATGTGTATCTGGCCGAGGATCCGGAACGGGCGCGGCCGGTCTCGCTGAAGATTCTCGGGCCGGAGGACAGCCGGTCACCCGAGGCGCGTGCGCGATTCGTGCACGAGTTCGATATCCTGTCCGTGCTGCGGCATCCCAATGTCGTGCGTATGTACACGCACGGTGAAACCGACGGCAGGCTGTGGTCGGCGCACGAGTACGTGGCCGGTGCGACGGGAGCGAGGTTGGTACCAGCGCCGCACCGAGATCCGGACCTGCGGCGGGTGCTGCATGTGCTGGCTCGGGTCGCGGCGGGGTTGGATTTCGTACACGCCAACGACATAGTCCATCTCGACGTCAAACCGGCGAATCTGTTGGTGGGTTCGGATGAGCCCGCGACGGTGAAACTTTCGGATTTCGACCAGGCCCGCTGGCTGCACCGACCCGAACCACCCTTGGCCACCAACGGTTTCGTCGTCGTCTCGGTGCCATATGCCGCGCCCGAGCTGCTGCAGGCGGGCGCGGTATGCCCGGCGACGGACCAGTACGCGCTGATCTCCACGGCCATCGAACTGCTCACCGGCCGCCCGCCGTTCCCCCGCGGAAATCTCATGGCGACCGCGCAGGCCCATCTGCACGACCCGGCCCCCGATATCTCCGCGCGTCGCCACTGGATCCCATCCGAGGTCGACACGATCGTGCACCGTTCGCTGGCCAAGGATCCGAGCGCCCGCTACGCCACCTGCTCCGAACCCATCGCCCTACTCACCGAGGCCCTGCACGAAGCCGACCCCCGCCCGCACGTTCCATTTCTGAACCGCTTGAACGCTGCGTTCACCCGATCGCCGCTGGGGCGAACGCCCTTCGGGCGCAATGCCTTCGGCCACGATTTCCGCAGGATTGATCGACACTGACGGAATTCGGTCCACAATCATTGTTGGAATGCGAAGTCACGAATGAGTGCCGCGAGTTCGACGGGGCGGTCGCCCTGGACCGAATGTCCGGCGCCGTCGACGATCACGACCCGTGCGCCGGGCTGGCGGCGGAGCAGTTCCGCGACGTCGGCATCGTCGACGACCGGTGAGCGTGCGCCGCGCACGAGCAGCAGGGGTGCCGGTACGGCGGATACGTCGTCCCATAGCGGGGTGAGGTCGAACGAGCCGTCGGCGGTGGGGCGGAGCCGGTCGTAGCGCCAGATCCAGCGGCCGTCGTCCCGTTGGCGCGCATTGTGCAGTACTCCGCGTCGCAGCGACTGGACCGACCGGCTCGGATTGTGTGCGACGGTACGTTCCAGGATCTCTTCGAAGGAGCCGAAGTCGGTGGGGCCACTGACGAATGCGACTATCGCCGCGGTCTTGTGCGGGCTATCGCCGGTACCCGGGGTGACATCCACCACGATCAGGCGGTGCACCAGATCCGGGTGGCGCGCGGCCAGTCGCAGTGCGGTCAACCCGCCGAGGGACATGCCGACCACCGCCCGCGCCTGCGGCGCCACCGATTCGACGGCGATGGCGACCGCATCGGCCAGCCGATGCGGTGTGTACAGATGATCGGGCCACCAATCGGAATGGCCGTGGCCGGGCAGATCGAGCGCGATGAGTGGGCGGTTCAGCGCCAGCGCCACGGTGTCCCAGGTGTGCGCGTTCTGTGCGCCACCGTGCAGGAGCACCAGCTCCGGCTCGCCCTCACCCCAGCGCAGGCCGCTGATATGGCGACCGGAGCCGATGTCTGTCGAGAACCGTTGCACCTGTGGCGGACCGGACCAGGGCAGTCCGGCCTCGGCTGCGTTCTCGGCGAACAGTCCGAATTCGTCATAGGCCGGTGTTGTCATCTGAGATCGAAACCCTGTGTGTCGAAGATTTCAGCTGAAGTGGACGATCGAGAACAGTCCGACGATCAGTGAGTACGTCGCGAACGGTAGCAGGGTCCGAGTTTGGAAGTGCCGCTCCAGGTAGCGCACAGCAAGCCAGGACGATGTTCCGGACACGATGGCACCGACGAGTACCGGCCCGCGGATGCCGTCGGTTTCCGGTCCGAACAGTTCCGGTATTTCCACGATCCCGGCACCCAGGATTGCCGGAGTGGCAAGCAGGAAGGCGAATTTGGCCGCGTGGGTGTGCTCGAGACCGCGCCACAATCCGCCGACCATGGTCAGGCCCGCGCGGCTGAATCCGGTCAGTAGGGCACCGGCTTGGGCGAAACCGATGCCAACGGCGTCGCGCTTCCCGAGGGCGGCCAGCCGCCGGTCGGTTTGGCGGGACGGATGCGATGCGGCGGTGAGGGCGAAACGTCGCCCGTATTCCGCCAGCGTCGGCTCGTTGCGTCGGCGCAGCACCTCGCCGATTACCAGCACGACGCCATTGAGGGTCAGGAAGATGGCCGCGTCGATGGGCCCCTCGAACAGTGCGTGCAGCGGATGCACGAGCAGCGGTCCGAGGATGGCGACCGGAGTGGAGGCGATCACTATCAGCCACGCCAATCGCTGTGGAACGGTTTCGAGCCGCCTGGTGCGCAGTGTTGTGACGAAACCGATGATTATCGCGTACCAGTCGCGCCAGTAATACCCGAGCAACGCAACGGCTGTCGCCACGTGGAGCGCGACCACGAACGCCAGGTAGGGATTGCCCGCGCCGGAGTCGTTCTGGACCAACAACTTCCGCCAATCACCTCCCACCCACGCGGCGATCAGCACGGAGTGACCGAGGCTGGAGATCGGGAACAGCTCGGTGACCCCCTGCACCGCACCGATAACAGTCGCTTCGAGATAGGTGATCATCGCGACGATTCTTGCACGTGCGCGATAGTCCTTCCGGCTGGGAGTAGCTGATGTCGATTTGTCCGAATCCCGGTTGTCGCACCACCTTTCGGGAGTGGCTTCCGCCCGGGCCGCCGCTGCGACATCGTCGGGTGCCGCTCGCCCGACGGCATGCTGTGCCGTCGGCGGCCGGCACGACTGGAGTCCGCTGCGTCGTGCCGGCGGAGCCCGCCGGTGAGATACGGCGCGGAAAGGCCTGCGGTGCTCAGCAATTCGTCGGCGTGTGTCGGGCGAACTTCGTCCACTGGTTCATGGATCGAGGTGTTCTCCGGGAGTGCAGGTTTCGAATTACCGCGGCCCGCAAGGAATGCCGTGACATAGCAGCGCCGCTGGGCGGGAAAAAGACCATGTGGTGGGCATTTGTTGACCTGCCCGGCGACACTGTGTCTCGCCGGGCAGGTCCCTTCCCCGTTCGCTGCGCATACGCCGCCACGTCGCGCAGCGCTGCCATGCTAGCCCAACCGGCCCGTAGCGCTACGTCGCCACGCCGGGGCAGTAGTGATCGAGTGCGGCCGGAACCAGCTGATCCCGTCCGGATCGCGGTTCTCACGGCAGGATCGCCGACTGGTCACCGCACCATGAGCGGCACGTCGTCCCAGGTATCGATGAGCTGATACCAGTCCTGCGCATCCATTTCGACCAGGACACCATATCGACCGAACTTCGCGTCGGTGCCGAAACCGCTCCAGAGGAATTTGTTGCCGGAGTGGGTGAATTCGCTGTCCGGAGTGACCCAGATCGGCAGGAATGACGCGAATCCGCGGTGCAGGGTGTTCGCCTGGTGCCAGTTCACCCCGAATGGCCGTGCATAGAGATAATCGGCGGCTCCCGAGGCGTCACCGAAGTCGTAGACGGACAGGGTGAACGCGTCGCCGGCACAGGTGATGCCGGCCTTACCGACCGGATGCTCGGACCCGGCCACCGGGGTGCAAGCCGTGCCGCGCCAGTCCCTGCGGTTGTCCGGATCGGAAAACACCTTCGGAAAGGCCTGGATGATCGCTCGCTCGCCGTCACTCCAGCCGCCCGGGTTCGGTGTGGTGCCGGTTCCCGGGGGCGGCTCGATACTTTCCGCGACCGCGTTCGTGTGCCCGGTCCGAATCGCATAGGTCACCCCCGCACCGATCATCAGCAGCACGGCGAGTACTGCCGCCGCTACCGCGATGATTCGACCCCGGCCGTGCCGTGGCGGTGTCATCGACCACGCCGCCATTTCCCGGTCCGGCCATGGTGGCCGCGACTGCCGCAGGACGGGCCGCCGATCCGGCTCGGGTTGGGAAAAGTCCGGGTACACAATGGTTTTGGATGACAGAGATATCGCGGCGGGTTTCCCGGACACCGCGGCGCGCACAGTCGACGCGAATTCGCCGCAGCTGTCGAATCGTTGCTCACGATCCTTGGCCATGGCTCGGGCGAGAACCGCATCCAGCTGGACCGGCAGATCTGGCCGGAGCGGGGCCAGCGCGGGCACCGGTGCACCGAGGTGGCCCGCCACCACCTGCCCGGGATTGTCCGCCGCGAACGGTGATCGGCCGACCAACAGCGCGAACAGGGTGCAGGCGAGCGAGTACTGGTCGGCCCGGTGATCGAGGGGCTGACCGGTCAGCTGTTCAGGTGCCGCGAACGCGAGTGTCGCGGTGAAGGTACCGGTTTCGGTGAGCTTGGTGGCCGCGTCGAGCAGTCGTGCGATACCGAAATCGGTCAGTACGGCGCGTTCCTCGCGACCTGCGTCGGGTGCGGCGAGCAGAATATTGGCCGGTTTGATGTCGCGGTGTAGCACACCGTGGGCGTGCGCGTAGTCCAGCGCGGCGGCGGTGTCGGTGACAATCCGCACGGCGCGGTCGCGGGTCATCGACCTGGCATCGAAAGCACCGACGTCGCCGCCTTGGATGTACTGCATGGCGACCCACAGGTAACCGTCGTTGTTGCCGCGGTCGTATATGCCGACGATATTCGGATGCTCCAGTCGCGCAACGATGCCCGCCTCCCGCTCGAACCGCCGACGCAGTTCCGGAACGCCGGACACCTCACGGTTCAACAACTTGAGCGCGACCGATCTGGGCAGCCGAGGATGCCGAGCGAGATAGACCGTCCCCATGCCGCCCTGCCCCAGTACGCCGTCGATCAGGTAGTCCGCGAACGTCGAACCGATACCGGGATGAACCACGATCCCCCTCGTACTGCAGTGGCGATAGCCACGCCAGCATAGCGAGGGTGTCCGAAAAGGCCGATTCGCTATTCGTGACAGGTAACTTCGGCCACTCGATATCGGCCTGCCGCGACAACTACTGTGCCGCAGCAGGTTCGGTTGCCGGGCGGGGCAGTCCGGCGAGGCGGTGCGGTGCAAGTAGGGATTTCACGGTTTCGGCGGGCAGCAGGCCGAGTTCGATGGCGATTTCTTCGACCGGGCGTCCGGTGTGTAAGGCCTGCTTCGCGATTCGTGCACTGGCGGCGTAGCCGATGTGCGGGGTGAGGGCGGTGACGATCCCGATGGAGCCGTGCACGCCCTGTGCGAGGTGGTCGCGGTGCGCGGTGATACCCGCGACGCATCTGGTCGCCAGGGTGTCGATGGCGGCGGTGAGGTGTGCGGTGGTGCGGAGCAGACTGTAGGCGATGATCGGCTCGAAGGCATTGAGCTGGAGTTGGCCCGCCTCGGCGGCCATGGTGACGGTCATATCGTTGCCGACGGCCGCGAAGGCGACCTGGTTGACGACCTCCGGGATGACCGGATTGACTTTGCCGGGCATGATCGATGATCCGGCTTGCACTGGGGGAAGGGAGATTTCCCCCAGACCGGTCGTCGGACCGGAGGACATGAGCCGCAGGTCGTTGCAGATCTTGGACAGTTTGACCGCGACGCGTTTGACGATGCCGGAGATCTGCACGAACGCGCCGCAGTCCTGGGTGGCCTCGATGAGGTCGGCGGCCGGGGTCACCGGAATCCCGGTGATGTCAGCGAGATGGGTGCAGGCCAGTGCCGGATAGTCCGGATGGCCGTTGATCCCGGTGCCGATCGCGGTGCCGCCGAGATTGCATTCGCGCAGCAGGGCGGTGCCCTCGTCGAGGCGGGCGCGGTCCTCGCGCACCATGATTGCGAAGGTGCCGAATTCCTGCCCGAGTGTCATGGGCACGGCATCCTGGAGCTGGGTGCGGCCCATCTTGATGACATCGCCGAATTCGATTGCCTTGCCATCGAATTCGGTTGCCAGTCGACCCAGCGCGGCGATCAGATCGTGGATGTGGTGCACGATGGCGAGTTTCACCGCGGTCGGGTAGACGTCGTTGGTCGACTGGCCCAGATTCACATGGTCGAGCGGGTCCAGTTCGGCGTAGCCGCCGCGGCCGTGGCCGAGCAGCTCCAGCGCACGGTTGGCGATGACCTCGTTGGCGTTCATATTGGTCGAGGTACCGGCCCCGCCCTGGATCGGGTCGATGGGGAACTGGTCGTGCAGTGCGCCACCGCGGATCTCCTCGCAGGACGCGTCGATGGCGTCGGCACGGCGCGTATCGAGCAGCCCGAGATCCCGGTTGGCGCGGCAGGCGGCCTGTTTGACCGCGGCGAGCGCGGTGATCAGAGCCGGGTAATTGCCGATGCGGTCGCCCGTGATGGCGAAATTGTCCAGCGCGCGGGCGGTGTGGGCGCCCCAGTAGGCCGCGCGTGGTACCGCGCGGGTGCCGAGGGAATCGCGTTCGGTACGAGTGCTTTCGGTCATCGGGTTTCCTGTTCAGTTGGGTGTGTGCGGGATCGGCTGTGGCACGGGATGATTCGATAGCTCTCCGAGCAGGTTCGTGGTCATCCACCGGCGCAGCTCGCTACCGGGCAGGCCGCGGTGGACCAGGTAGCCGAGTTTCGCGAGCGCGGCCTCCCTGGTCATATCGCCGCCACTGATGGCACCGGCATCGCGTAGGGCCCGGCCGGGTTGATAGCGGTCCAGATCGACCGCGCCGCTGTCACAGTGGGTGATGACGACCACCGGTGTCCCACGCGAGGTGGCGGCGCGGATTGCCTCGACCGTTGCCGAACCGTGCAGCGGTAGCGTGCCGGAGCCGTAGCACTCGAGCACGAGCCCGCCCCGGTAGTGACGCAGCGCCGCGTGGAGCAGGTCCGGCTGCATTCCGGGAAAGACGGTGAAGAGTCCGACCGGTGGGCTGTCGACATGCGGCCGCGTTTCGGGGAGTCGGGGCGCTGCGGGCGGTGGTGTGCAGTCCCGGACCGTGGTGAAACCGTCGTAGTCGTCGCAGGCCCGTTTACTGGCGCGCACGGCCGGATGCAGCGAATTACCGAAGGCGATGAAGGTTCCCGTAACCGATTGGGCGCCAATGCTGTTCAGTGTGAGCGTGAGATTGCTCCGGGCGTCGCTACCAGGAAGACCCAGCGGGATCTGCGCGCCGGTGAGCGCGACCGGCACATCGACATCGCGTAGCTCGAATGCCATCCGGGCGCCCACATAGGCCATCGTGTCGGTGCCGTGCACGACGACGACCCCGTCCGGCCGGCGCTGCGCAATTCCGGACCGGACCCGTTCGGCGATCCGCCTGGCGGTATCGGGCCCGGCATCGGCACTGTCGATGACCTGCTCGAGTTCGGCATAGTCGAACCGAACCGCGATGCCGTTCTCGCGCTCGAATCGTGCGATGACATCGGTGATTTCGCTACCGAGACCCCGGCGCGGCCGCAGTCCGTCACCGTGATCGACCATCCCGAACGTGCCACCGGTGTAGAGAATATCGACGGTGATCTGCGAAAGATGTCGGGGCGCACTGGCGACCGAGGTCACGGGAGCTCCGCACCGCTGTCGGAGCCCGCTACCGGAGCGAGCACATCCGGATCCAGCCGTCCGCGCACCCGGAACCAACCCGCCACCATCGCCGCGACGACCAGCAGGAATGCCGCCAGTGTGATGCGCCCGATCTCATCGTCGAAGAACATCAGCACAATCACCGCGAGCAAGAAGCCGAGCGTGAGGATATTGAGCACCGGCGCGAAGGGCAGTCGGAAGGCGGGCCTGCGATGGTGCCCTTGCGCGGCTCGGCGGACGAAGATCCAGTGACAGATCATGATCGACGCCCAGGTGCCGACGATGCCGAGTCCGGCCAGGTTCAGCACGATCTCAAAGGCCTTCTGCGGCATGACCAGATTGAGCACCACGCCCGCGATGCCGACCACGCTGGTGATCAGAATGCCGCCGTACGGTGCGCCATTACGGTTGAGGCGCTGGGCGAAACGCGGTGCGGCGCCGGCCACCGCCATCGAGCGCAGGGTGCGCCCGGTCGCGTAGAGCCCGGCGTTCAGGCTCGACATCGCGGCGGTGAGCACCACCAGATTCATGACATCACCGGCGTGCGGAATACCGATCGAACTCATCACGGTGACGAACGGACTTTCGCTGGAGGAGTAGGCCGTCCACGGCAGCAGCAGTGTGAACAGGATGACCGAGCCCGCGTAGAACAGGATGATCCGCCACATGATGGAGTTCACCGCACGCGGCACCACGAGTCTCGGATTGTCGGCCTCGCCCGCCGCGACGCCGATCATCTCGGTGCCGCCGAAGGCGAACACCACACCGAGCGCGATGGTCAGCATCGGCGCCAGACCGCGGGGGAACAGTCCGCCGTTATCAGTGATCGTCTCGATCCCGGGGGTGTGCCCGCCGACCGAGGTGCCGGTGACGATGAATCCGATGGCCAGCGCCATGAATACGACAATGGTGCCGACCTTGACCAGCGCGAACCAGAATTCGAGTTCGCCGAACAGTCGCACCGACATCACATTGAGCGCCACAACGACCGTCAGCGCGATGAGCGCGAGCACCCACTGTGGCACCGGCACGAAGAACGACCAGAAGTGCGCGTACAACGCGACCGCCGTGATGTCGGCGACGAGCGTCGTGGACCAGTTCAGGAAGTACAGCCAGCCCACCGAATACGCGCCGCGTTCACCGAGGAATTCACGGGCATAGGACACGAACGCCCCGGACGAAGGCCGGTACATGACCAGTTCGCCGAGCGCGCGCACCACCATGAACGTGAAGATTCCGCACACGATGTAGACCAGGGCGAGGGAGGGGCCGGCCAGCGACATCCGGCCGCTGGCTCCCAGGAACAGCCCGGTGCCGATCGATCCGCCGATCGCGATCATCTGCATATGGCGCTTGCGCAACCGCTTCTGGTAGCCGAGGTCCCCGATATCGATCCGCGGTGCGGGCGTGGGGGTGGCGATCGACTGGTGGTCGTGGTGTTGCATCGAAAACCTTCCATGGGCCGAATCCAGCCCCTGAGAAGTAAGGCTGTCAGGCTGTAAGACAGGTTGACTGTAATGGGGGTCACAGCGGCTGTCAATGCCATACTGGGTCGCGTGACGGTCGAGGAAGGGTATGTGCAGCGCATCGGTGCCACCGAAGCGGTCTTTCGTCGGCTTAAGAGCCTCATCCAGAGCGACGATTACGCGGTGGGCGATCGCCTGCCCGCGGAGTTGGCACTGGCAAAGCAGTTCGGGGTGAGTCGGCCGGTGGTCCGCGAGGCGCTACATGCCTGTGCCATCCTCGGACTCACCGAAACCCACACCGGCCGAGGCACTTTCATCGTCTCCAAGAACGCCGATACCCAGCCGACCTTCGCGGGTGTCGGCGCCGGTGACCTGATCGAGGCGCGTCGGCTCGTCGAAATACCGGCCGCCGGATTCGCCGCCGAACGCCGCACATCGGAGCAGGTGCACCAGCTGTTCGAAATCCTGGACAAGCTGGCGGCGGCCCCGGATGCCCACGAGTGGGTGCGCTACGACGGCGAATTGCACACCGCGATCGCCGCCGCGAGCGGCAATACGATGCTGACCGCCATGGTCGCCGATACCCGGCGCGCCCTGGACCTGCAATCGGAGTTCTTGAATCTGACGCAGGATCGCCGCACCGATTCCGATCGCGAACACGAGGCCATCGTGCGGGCCATCGAGGCCGGTGCGCCGGAGACCGCGCGTGCGGCGATGGCCGATCACCTGGAGCGAGTCGCCGAAACGGTTGCCCGCATCGGCGCTTGAGCGGCCTAACGGCCTACCGTCGCGGTTCGGCGGGTTGGTGGGTGCGCTGGATGGTCAGTGATGCGGCGAGCAGGCGCGAGTTGTTCGGGTCGGTGGGATCGATGCCGGTGAGTTCGGCGATCCGGCGCAGTCGATAGCTGAAGGTGTTGGGGTGCACGTGAAGTCGTGCGGCCGCGGCTTTGCGGTCGGAGCCGTGGCGCAGATGTGCTTCCAATGCCTCCAGCAGATGCGGGTTGGTCAGCAGTGGGGTGATCCGTTCGGCCAGTCGGTCGCGGGCGTGGCCCGGTCGGGTGAGTTGGTACTCGAGCAGCAGATCGTCGAGTCGGTAGGTCCCGGTCGGGCGGCCGAGCAGGCGTGCGAGCGTGGCGAGTTCGGCGACCTCGGCCGCGGCATCGGGCAGTTCGGTGCGCGGGACCGCCAGGCATTCCGCGAGATGTGCGGCCGCGCCGAACTGTTCGGCCAGATCCGTCGCCAGCCCGACGTAACGGGTCAGCTCGGGTTCCTCGGAATACGCCGGGAGCAAGGCGATTCCGGTGGATCCGTCGAATGTCACCAGGGCGGTGCCATTGCTCATCGTGTCGAGGGTGCGGTGCAGGATCCGTATCCGTCGTCGGGCCAGTAGATCGGCGACGGAGGAGGGCTGGTCTTCGGATGCGATCTGGATGCCGAGCACCGTATATCGGTCACTGAGCGGGGTGTCGGCGCGGGCGGCTTGGTCGTCGGCTGATTGGCCGCGCAGCAGCGCCGAACACAGTTCGCGACGGGCTTCCCGCTCGGCGTTGTAGATGGATTGTTCGACCGCCGTGTAGGTCTCGACGACGATGATATTGATGTGCTTGAGCAGATCGAGCAGTCGGGAGCCGACCTGGACCAGATCGGCCATTTCTTCGGGCGTCGCCAGTGCGGCGGCCTCGGCCAGGACCGACTGCGCCGAACCGTGGATCGCCTCGATCAGGATCGACAGCGGAAAGCGGTCTTCGGCATGGCGCTCGGCAACCGGTGCCACGAAGGTCGCGACTTCGGGGCCGGTGAATTCACGGCGTTCTCCTATGGCCTGCAGGACGGCGCGGCCGCAGGCGTAGATGGCGGGCAGCACCTCCGCGGTGAAATGTCCTTCGGGCAGATCGGGCGCAGTCGCACCGAGGCCATCGGCGAGCATCCGCTCGGAGATCTGCGGCCAACGGGTCAGTAGCCGGGTCACCAAGGGAGCGTCTCGGGTGGCCGAGGTCGTAGCGATTGCCATGGGCCGATTGTTACCGACGACAGTGGTCGGTTCAACGTTTCGGTTTTATCAACCAGAACTTTGTCGTCGAGGACAAAACAGTGCGGAGTTTATTCGTCATGGCGTGTAGTGACGTCGACTAATGAGCCGACCTACATTTCGAATACCGCGTAATCACAATGGCGGCCATCACATTTCGTGCGATCTGTGACCTGTGGCATAGCGACCGGCGTGGGGCGGAACCGATCGGAATGGGAAGTACGAAATGTTTGCAATGAAGCAACGCGGCTGCCGCGCCTTCGCGGGTGCCGCCCTCATCGCCGGACTGGCGGTGGCACATGGGCTCGGAGTCGGGGTGGCGGGCGCGGACCCCAGCGAATCCGATCAGCAATTCCTCGTCGAACAGATCAACGCGGGGTTGGCGCCGGCTCCGGACGGGCGGCAGCCACAGGCGATCGTGGACACTGGAAGCGGCTCTGGCTGGGCGAAGAGCATCGCATCCAACACCGTCGGTGAAGGGCCCGAAATGTCGGTTGCCCTTGCGGCTTTCGCGTACGGCCTCACGCACCCGGACGCCGCGCCCGCGGGCGCGAATCGGTGGGATTGCAAGCCGAGTTCCGAACATCCGAACCCGGTGGTGTTGCTGCACGGCACCTGGCTCAATGCCTTCGACACCTTTGCCTATCTCTCGCCACAGTTGGCGCGGGCGGGATTCTGCGTGTTCGCCTTCAATTTCGGGCGATCGGGGTTGATGGACGGCGGCGGGATCGGTGCGGTGCTGCCCGGTCGCTACGGAGTCGGGCCGATGGCCGAATCCTCGCGGCAGCTGGCGGATTTCGTGGAGCGGGTGCGGGTGGCCACGGGGGCGGAGAAGGTCGATATCGTTGGTCATTCGCAGGGTGGCACGGTGGCCGATCAGTATCTGAAATTCGACGGGGGTGCCGATAAGGTCGGCAAGCTGGTCACCTTCGGTGCGACACACCACGGGACCTCGTTGATGGGCATCGCGTCGCTGGGGCGGGCCATCAATAACCTCGGTGTGAATATCCTCGGTTTCTACGAGCCGATCGTCGGGCTGTCGAATATCGAACAGGCCGTGGGGTCTTCGTTCTATGCGCGGCTCAATGCGAACGGCGACACCGTGCCCGGTGTCGAATACACCGTTGTCGGGTCACGATACGACGAGGTCACCAATCCGTACAACTGGACATTCCTGCAGGCTGGGCCGGATGCCACGGTGGACAACATCACGCTGCAGGACGGCTGCGAACAGGATCTGTCCGACCACCTGACCATGATGTACTCACCCCGTTCGGCGTCCATCGCGTTGGAGGCCCTCGATCCCGCACACCGTTCGAACCTGGACTGCAGCTTCAACCCATGGTTGATCGGAGGTGCCAGCTGAATCGATCGTTGAACCCTGCACGAATCGTTCGAGCCGGGCAAGGTGTGGACTTCCCAATCTCGGGAGGTTTGGCGATCTGAGTGAAAATTGACTGTGCCACTGTCCGTGCTCGGGTCCATGCGAAGCGGACCGTGGTTACGGGTCAGCACACCCGGTTGCACCTGACCGCGGTAACGACACAGCAGGAGACCTCGGTGAATCAGCGGTCGCGGTTCGACCCGGTCGAACTGCGGGCGATGGTCACGAGGCTCGAACGCCTCATCGCCGAAGCAAACCGATCCGTCATAGAGCTGAAGGCCGCGATCGAATTCGCGGAGGGGCAGTCGATCGACGTCTCCGGAGAGGTGCGCTCGGACGTGGCATCCGCGCCGGCGCATTCGGTCGGTGGATCCGTAGAAGTGCAGTCAGATGGCGGATCTGCGCAGGTGCGTCCGGTCCGCGCATCTGCGGGGGTGCAATCGTTCCGCGGGTCAGCGGGGGTGCGGTCGAGCGACGTATCCGCGGAGGGGCGGTCAGGGGTATCCGCAGCGGCGCATTCGAACGTCCCGTCCTCGGCGGTGCATTCGGATATCACGGCTCCAGTGGTGCGGTCGAATATCGCGTCGGATCAGTCGGCAGCAGAGCAACCCACTGCGAGACAAATCCGCCCGCTTGTGCGCGAGCCCGCACCGACTCCATGGTCCCGTCGCCGAGTCGACACTCCATGGTCACAACGCACAGTCCGGCCGCGCCCGGCACGATCGAACGGATCCGCCCAAGCCCCCACATCCCCGGCGCCGGAACAGATCCCACTCGCGGCGTCACCCCCGCCGACCAGCCAGCGACCCCAGCCTCGACAACCCACCGTGGCCTTCGCCGGCCACGACGCGGTATCGGCGCCAACTGATCCGCCGCGCTACGCCGCGAAGCCGATCGCACCGCCGACGGATATTCGAGCACCAGAGGCAGTTTCGCCATCGGTGGATGTTCGGCCGCCAGATCGTCTGCCATTTTCGGCGGATGCGGGGCCGGTGGCGGCCGCGGTGCCGGTGGATGTGGGCGAGCCTGCCTCAGCGCCGTTACCAGTCACTGTTCCGGACCTCGATTCCCTACACCCGCCGGTGAATATCGAGGCACCCGAAGCGGGGCTGCTACCAGCGCCGCCCGCGGCCGCGCCGTTACCGGCCGGTGTTCGGGAATTGGACGCTGTATCGGCACCGACTGGTCCGCCGCGTGATGCCGCGGCCACGGAGGCGATCCTGCCGCCGACGAATGTTGAAGTGCCGGAGCTGGTTTCGTCATCGGTGGACGTTCGGCGACCGGGTCCTCCGCGGCTGTCGGCGGATGCTGCGGAGTTGGCGACGTCGCTGGATGTTGGCGCACGGCCGCTGCCCGACGATGCTCGGGAACCCGAACCGGTACGACAGCAGGCCTCGGATGTCCGTGCGTCGGAGGTGGCGCCGCCGTCGGTGGATGTTGCCGAAGCTGCAGTCACGCCGCAACCGATGGAGCTACGGGAGCCCGACTCACCGCTGTCACCAGCCGATGTTTCGGAACCCGAGACGATGCGCCCGCCGGTGGAGACGAAGCCGCCCGCGGCTGCGCTGTTACCCGCAGGTGTTCGGGAACCGAAAGCTGTATCGATATCGACCGGTCCACTGGACGATGCCGCGAACGCGGAGGCAATCCAACCGACGATGGATGTTGAAGCGCCGGAGTTGGTTTCGTCACCGGTGGATGTTCGGCGACCAGACGATGTGCCGCTGTCGACAGATGCTGCGGAGCCCAGGGTGCTGGATGCTGCAGCAGGCCAGGCTTCACCCATGCCGGTCGACGCTCGGAAACCCGAAGCGGTACCACAGCGGCCCGCGGATGTCCGTGCGCCGGAAGCGGCGCCGCAATCGGTGGATGTTGCGGAGCTCGAGGCGATGCGTCGGCCGGTGGAGACGGAGCCGCCTGCGGCTGTGCCGTTGTTGACAGATCCTGCCGAGACCGCAGCAGTCGCGCCGTCGGCAGAGGTTCCTGAACCCGAGACGGTAGAGCTGCCGGCGGCCGTTGGTTCGCCCGAGGGGGTGTCCTCGCCAGCGGATGTTGCGGAGCCCACGCCACTTGCGCAATCGGCTGATGCTCGACAACCGCGGACAGTGCCGCCGTCGGCGGATGCTCGGGGATCCCGGACCGTTGAGTTGCCGGCGGACGTCGTAGTGCGGAATGCGGTACCGGGATCGGTGGATGTTGCGCCGCCTGCGGATGTTGCGGGGTGCACGGCCGTGGTGTCACTGGCAGCCGCTTGTGAGCCGGATGCAGCGCCGGTGCCGGCGCGTATTCAGGAACCCGAGGCGGAAGAACCGCCAGTGGGTGTCGGAGCGCCGCAGGGGGCTGTCACGACGTCCACGGCGGGGGCGCTACCGGCAGATTCTCCGGAAACAAAGGATCTACACCGACCGGCGAATATCCGTGATCCGGAGGCAGTGTCGGCGCTGGCGGATGTTCGAGCGCCCGAGACGGTGCAACTGCCAGAGGTTGTCGCAGTGCCGCAAGGGGGGTCTGTATCGGCGGATGTGGCGGAGCCCGCGGCCGCGGCGCGCCCGGCCGATGTTCAACAATCACAGGCAGTGCCGCCATCGGCGCATGCTCAGGAACCTGAGACCGTAGAGCTGCCAGTCGATGTCGGACTGCTGGACGCGGTGCCGGTATCGGCGGGTGTTGTGGCGCCCACAGCGGTGGCGCTACCGGCGGATGTCGGGGACCTCGGGACAGTGTCGCAACCGGTCGATGTTCCGGCACCCGAGACGGCATGCCCGCCGGTAGATGTTGGAGTGCCGGAGGGGGTGGCACTGCCTACCGATGTTTCGGGATACGACACGGTTCGGCCGCCGATGGAGATCGGTGTGTCCGTGGCGCAGCAACCGAATAGTGCGGGGCCCGCGGTGCTACCGGCCGATGTTCGGGGGCCGGAGGCGGTGCCGGTATCGGCGGACGTCCACGAGCCCGACGCGGCGTCGCCGGCGGTCTACGGGCCGGGACCCGATTCGGCGCCGCTCTATGTTCGAGAGCCTGAGGTGCTGTGGCCGCCGGTGCAGGAACTGGAGCCGGAGACAGTAGGGCTTTCGGCCTATCCCGATGTCGAGATGCCGCGCTCGCGTGGGGATTCCGCGGATTCGTCGGCACCGCGGACGGCCGTCGAGTTGGCGGCACAGCATGGTCTGGACATCATCGGGTTCGACGGGCCGAACGTCGACACATATGTTGTCCAGGAGGTCACGGCGGCGGTCGACGATATGCTCACCAGGTATCCGATCGCCTTGCGCGGCATACGGATTACCGACCCGGACGAAAGCGCGGCCGCTGTGCGCGGGCGGTCTCCGGCGCTACCGCAATCGGAGGCGTCGGCGATCTGGATGGTGCTCGACGGCGGGGCTTTGGCCACCCTGGTCCCGGCGGCCGGGAACGCGCGGCCGCGCAGGTGGTTGCGCCGTCGGCGCAATACCGAGCGTCCGGTGTACGCCGCGGTCGTGCGCGAATACGCTTGTGCCCTCGATGTCGCGGGTGACTTTCGCGCCCGGCACGAGGCACAGCGCCGACTGATCACCGAATCCCTGCGTGGCAGTGCGGATCTCGCCTACAACCCGCTGGATCCGAGCCTCGCACTGCTCGATGCCTTCACCGATGTCGCGCTGCGCGGGGATCGTGCGGGAAAGCTGGCAAAGGAGTTGCACGACATGCTGGTGAAAATGGCACGAGCCGAGTCGACGGATCCCGCGGCCTGAAGCGGGCCCGCAAAGCGCACCGGGCTCGGATCGCTTGTGCCGACGACGAGATTCGGTGTGCTCGACGCTATTCGACGGTGGGGCTTCGGCGTTCGATGAGGATGACATCGCGCCAGCGACCGTGGTGGCGGCCGATGCGCTCGCGGATGCCGACAATGCGGAATCCGGCTTTGGTGTGCAGGGCGAGACTGGCGGTTTTTCGGGGAAGATGCCGGATTGGATGGTCCAGACGCTGGCGGCGTCGGTGGACTCGACCAGCGCAGTGAGCAGTGCGTGGCCGATATGGCGGCCGCGAGCGGCCAGGTGCACATAGACGGAGTGCTCGACAACTCCGGCATAGGCACATCGGTCGGACACCGGCACCGCAGCGACCCAGCCGCGGACCTGGTCGTATTCGTCGACAGCGACGAAGCGCTGGTCGGGGAGTTTGGCAGCGTCGAAGTGTTCCCAGCTGGGCGCTGGCGATCGGCGGGCTCGCCTTCGTCCTCGGCTTGCGCTACTAGCACCTCGGCAGGCCGTCGGAATGCGATCGCCTTGGCCTGGGCGGCGTGGCGTTGTCTACCGTGAGCCTGTTCACCGCATTCGTCTTCACCGTATCGATCACCCTGTGGGATGAATTGCACTGGTCCGCACTGCGCACCGGTGTGGCGATGGCACCGTTCGCACTCGGCCCCTGGCACTGCCCGCACCGGCACGGGAATCCGCATAAGGTCAGGCCGAACCCAGATCACCCAGTGGCGACGGAGCGCCGGGCTCGGATCCGATGAGCAGCCGTTTGAGGATCTTCCCGGTTTCGCCGCGGGGGAGTGCGTTGAGAAAGGTGACATCGCGCGGTACCGAAAAACGGCTGAGCCGGTTGCGGATGTAGGACCGGATCATATCCGAATCCAGCCCGGCGCCTTCGCGTTTCACGACGAAGGCGGCCAGCCGCTGCCCGAATTCGGAATCCGGGACCCCGACCACCGCGACCTCGCTGACCTGCGGCAGATGCGCAAGTGCCTCCTCGACCGGACGCGGGAAGACGTTCTCACCACCGGAGATGATCATCTCGTCATCGCGTCCGGCAACGAACATACGGCCCGCGACATCGAGATAGCCGAGGTCCCCGGTGTCGAGCATGCCGTCGGACTCGGCGGGCGGCGCGGAATTGACATAGCCGTCGAACAACATGTGGTTGCCGACGAAGATATGCCCGGTGACACCGATCGGAACCGGACGCTGATCCGGACCGAGCACCGCGACGCGGGTGCCGAGCGGCGGTCGTCCCGCGGTGGTCGGTGCGGTGCGCAGATCGTCCGGGGTCGCGATGGTGGCCCAGGAGACCTCGGTGGAACCGTAGACGTTGTAGAGGATTTCGCCATAGGTGTCCAGGAACCGCAGCACCGTCACCCCGGCCAGCGGTGCGCCGCAGCTGATCACGGTGCGCAGACTGGACGTATCGTAGCGAGCCCGAACGGCGGTGGGCAGATCGAGGATGCGGTTCACCATTGTCGGCACGACGATCATGCTCGCGATCTGGTGTTCGGCGACCAGGCGCAGACAGTCCTCCGCGTCGAACCGCTCCGGCAGCACCACCGTTGCGCGCAGTGCCGTGCTGAGTTGCAGTCCGGCCAGCCCCCAGGTGTGGAACAGCGGGGCCGGGATGAGCATCGCCGCATCCATTACGAGCGGAATCCGCGACAGCAGGGCCGCGATGGTGCCGAAACCCTTCGGATGGGGGCGGCGCGCGCCCTTCGGAGTGCCGCTGGTGCCCGAGGTGAGGACGATCAGTCTGCCGGGCTGTGCCGGGATGCGAAATTCACACTGCCCCATGGCGATCAGGTCGTCGATGGTGGGTCGCCCGGGTACCGGTGGCCGACCGTCGGTATTGAACCGGGGCAGGTCGGTATGCAGATAGCGCACGAGCTGTTCGAGATCGCCGTCAACGAACAGCGCCGAAAGGCGGTGGCGTTGCACGATTTCCTCGATGCGCCGTCCGGACAGCCCCGCATTGAGCAGCGCCACGTCGACACCGAGTTTCCCGGCGGCGACCATAGTTTCGACCATGCCCGCATGGTTGCGCGAGAGCAGCCCCACCGCGTCACCGGACGCGAGACCGAGCGTAGCCATGGCGCCGGCCAGCGCATTCGTGCGCTCGTGCATCTGGGCGAAGGTGCGGGTTCCGGCGTCGTCGACGACGGCGATCCGATCCGGTGAATGTGCGGCACCCGCCGCATAGCCGCCCGCCAGGTTGAAACCCCATTTCGCCAGGGAGCGAACCTGTTTGATGCTGGCCGCGGGGTTGGTGGGCCGCGCGACACCGGTACTCATGATCTGCTTGGCCACGCTCACCTGCCGCCACAGCGGTGAGTTCTCGGCATTGACCACCACCGATGTGTGCGCGCCCCGAACGACATCGACCACGCGCCGCAATCCGCTGTTGACCCACGCCACCACCGCGGCATTGGACTGCTCCGGCAGCAGCGGATGCATCCGTGCCACGGCGAACAGGGTGATGATGATCGTGGTGCGCTCCTCGTCGCCGCGCAGGCGGACCGAGGCGAAACTGCCGGTGCCCTGGCATTCCAATTCGAAGCTCTCATACCAGCGCCGCACCCGGAACCGCAGCTGATGGGTGCGAATTCCGGATTCGGTGGTACCGACCCGCACCTCCAGAATGCCATTGTCGGTACGGGACTCGACGCGTTCGCACCCTCCGATGCCGACGAATAACCTTGGATAGGTCTGCGGTTCGAGCAGCAGATCCCAGAGCACTTGCCGGGCGATCGTGAATTCCGCGCCCACATCGATGATGTCGGTAACCAACTCATGCACTTCTCGTCGGCCGGTTCGAACAGCTCGGGTCGGCGGGTAACCCCTGTATACGCAAGTATGCGAGGCCCCACCCGTGTTGCCCACCATTCACTGCGAAGTTGGGTCCGCGCCCAACCGATCACCGGCACCCATGTGAATGACTCCAATAATCGCTGGAATCCACCCGCCGGGCACCGCGCACCCACCTAGGATCGATCACAACCTGGGCGCGGACCAATAATGTTGTGCCCCAATCGGATTGCCCAAACGTTCAGGCAACCCCGAGCTCACCGGGCACGGTCGCCGACACCGTGTCTCGAACACTCGCAGGCACGACACCCAGGCCGCAGTCGGTGCGGGTGCCGCTGATGCAGCAGTGTTCGAGGGCAGGCCGCGCTCACCCGGTTCCGGTAATCCGATCCTGCCCCGGGTCTGCGTGGGTGCGTCCTGCCGGTGCGGTCAGGTTCCGAAGGCGAAGACCGCGCTGGCCAGAGTCAGGCAGTACCAGTAGGTATAGAGGAGGTAGGTGGTGTGATCGGCACGGCGATCACGGCGCCGGAGCACGCGATAGGCGATGACGAAGGACAACAGCGCCGCGGCGACTCCGAGCAGCGCCGCGGGGGCCGGTGCATTTCGATAGACGAGGAAATGCATGGCGACCGGATAGACGGCGAAGGCCGCCGCGAAGAACCGTCGGCAGGCCATCTCGCCGAAAACCACTGCTGCGGTGCGTCTTCCGACCGCCATATCCCCGTCGATATCGCGCAGATCCTGCAGGGATACCAGCACACCCAGGGGGATGGCGATCGCGGCGATCCACGTCCAGGCCGCGGGCGTCAAGGGAGTAACGATTTGCCAGGCCGCCGCGAGCTGAGCGATCGTGCCCGCGACCATCGCGGCATTCTTGCCCAACAGCGCACGGGCACCACCGAGGTGATTGTGGAAGGCCCACGCCGCTATCCAGAGCACCGTCCATTCCGGGACCTGCAGGACCGCACCCAGCGTGAGGAAGGCGGCAGTGGCCCAGACCAGCCGCCACTTGGCACCCAGCGGGGTGACGAGTCCGACGACGAGCGGCCGGTGCGGTTTGTTGAGACGGTCCTCCTCGATCCCGGTCAGCTGGTTGGACAGGTTGAAGGTGTAGATGTAAAGCCAGAAGTAGAGCAGACATTCGGCCAGCACCTGTGGCAGTGTCGCGATACTCGCATGAGTGCTCGTCCAAGCCGCGACGGCGAAGGTCGTCGCGGGCACAACGGTTGCCGTCAGATCGCCTGCGCTGAAGGACCAGCAGATGTGGAATTCACGCAGCAAGCCATTGGTCAGCGCGCCCACTCTGCGGCACGTGGGCGCTTCGGCTGGGGCGGCCATATCGGCTACCCCGGCCGCGATGTGGTCGCGTCGACGGCCACCGGATCTCGACGCCACACCCGCATACCGAGTTTCGTCGGTGCGGGCAGATGTGCGAGAGAAACGGAGACGGGTCGAGGCGACAGCGGAGCCACGCGCCAGCGTGCCGCGATTGTCGCCAGTGCCAAACTGGCCTCGACCAGCCCGAATTGGTCACCGATGCAGCGGCGGGCACCGGCGCCGAAGGGGATGAACAGGGCGCGGTCCGGCTCCATGCCGATCCAGCGATCGGGCCTGAATTCGCCTGCCCGATCATAGATTTCATCGCGCCGATGAATGACGTGCGGACTGACCGCGACGGTCGTGCCCGCCGGGAGCGAGACGCTGTCAAGGGTGGTGTCCGCCGAAACCACCCGGGTGAGCAACCATCCGGCCGGATACAACCGCAGCGTTTCGGTCACCACCCGGTTGACGACCGGCAGATTCGGCAGATCCTGGTAGCGAGCCGTGTTATCGCTCAGCACGGTATCGACCTCCTGCTGCACCTGGCGTCGCATTTCGGGATCACGCCCCAGCAGATAGAGTGCCCACGTCAATGTGCTCGCGGTGGTTTCCGCACCCGCGAACAGAAACGTGAACACCTGGTCGATCAGTTCCTCGTCGTTCATCGCGACCTGCGCGCCGGTGGAATCCGGATCGCGGGCGCGCATCAGCGAGGACAGCAGGTCACCGTGGTCGCGATTATCGGCCCGCCGCTGTTCGATGAGTTCGGCGGCCACCGTCCGCAGCCGGTGTCGAGCCTGGTAGTAGCGCCGGTTCGCCGGTGTCGGCATTCGATTGACGGTCGGTGGCAGCACCATTCGCCGGAATATATTCCCGGCAATGGTCGCGAAATCATCGGCGACCTGCTGAACCGAGGTCTCCGGAAACGACGAGGAGAACATTGTCCGAACCGCCGCTCGCACAGTGAGTTTCGACATTTCCACGCCGAGCTGGATCCGCTGTCCGTCCTGCCACGAACCCACGACGTCTTCGATCGAGTCGATCATGGCCGCGGCATAGCCGGGCAGACGAGCCGACTGGAATGCGGGCTGGCTCAGGCGGCGTTGGCGGCGGTGCCTGCTGTGCGGACAGGTTCCGATACCGTCGCCCGCGACCTCGCGGGAGCGGTCGTAGAGTGGGCCGCCGCGGTCGAAGGTGCGGTCGTCGAGCAGTACCACCCTGGCCAATTCGGGATCACAGACCACCACAACCGGCAGCGGACCCAATTGGACTCGGCTCAAGCGCCCATGGTGGGAGAGTGTCGAAAGAAATCCGATCGGGTCGGTGAGGAAACGTAGGCCGTGCCCGAGGAGTGGCACGGCATGCGGAGCTAGCGGGATCGACTCGATCGGGTTTTTCATGCGGGCCTGCTCGTCATCATCGCGGCAAGTAGTCGAAGATCCTCGGTGGCCTCGTCGGCGGCGATGCCGGTCAGGCAGTCCAGCGCGGCACCGAGCTGCCGATCGGCCTCCCGTTCGGCCCACTCGCGTGCGCCGGTGAGTTCGATCAGGCAGGCGATCCGATGCAGCGTTTCGTGATCTCGTCCCGCATCGCGATACAACTCGCGCAGTACATCCGCGGTGGGACCGGTCGAATCCAGTGCGCGTGCGATCGGTGAGGACTTCTTGCGGTTGGCGAGGTCCGGGTACAGCGACTTGCCGGTCACACCCGGATTGCCCCAGATGCCGAGTACGTCATCGATCAATTGGAATGCGATGCCGAGATGGTGTCCGAAGTCGGCAAGTGCGCTGGCTTGTTCGGGGTCGGCGCCACCGGCGATCGCGCCCATCTCGCAGGCACAGGACAACAGCGCCGCGGTCTTCGACTCGATCATGGCGAGGGATTCGTCGAGCCCGACGGGCTCGTGGTGTTCGGAGTCGATATCGGCCGACGGTCCGTTGCACAGGGCGACGAGGGCTTTCGACAGCAGCGTGATGCCGGGACGGCCGACCATCTCGTTGATCGCCATGGCGAGTAGCGCATCCCCGGCGAGCTGGGCGCCGCGTTCACCGAAGACCGACCAGGCCGTTCGGCGGTTGCGCCACTGCTCATCGCCGTCCAGCAGATCGTCGTGGAGCAAGGAAAAATCGTGCACGAGTTCGACCGCGACCGCCTCGGCGACACCCTGCGGTGGCTCCGCGGCCGCCACGGCTTTGGCGGATGCGAGTACCAGTGCCGAACGGACCGATTTGCCGACTTGTTTGCTCGGCCGACCTGTGGCGTCCAACCAGCCGGCGTGGTAGCCGACGATCATGCGGATCGGTGGGGCAATGCGGTCCAGGGAGGAACGGTATGCGGGCTCGACCAGCCGCTTGGCCTCGTCGAGCACCGTGGCCGCGGTTCGCGACCCGGATTCGTACCTGGTAATGCCCACTACCCGTCCTTCGATGCCCGCCTCGCTCGTACTCGGTCGCACGTAGCATTGAGATGGTATCAACATTTGGATGGTATGCGCATCTGTAAACGAACAGAACGGTTGGTGGAGAACCGATGAGTCGTCAGAGCAGAGCCGCATTGCAGCAACGCAATCGCGACCGGGTCCTAGCGGCTGCCAAGGCCGAATTCGCCGAACGCGGTTTTCGCGGGGCGACGGTCGACGACATCGCCGAGCGCGCGGATCTGACCCGCGGCGCGGTGTACTCCAACTTCGCTGGTAAGCGGGCGTTGTATCTGGCCGTGCTGGCCGCGGAAGCCGAAGCGGCGCCGGAGCTCCTCGATGGCCGACCGGCGCGCACCCCGGTGGTGGCCATCGGCCGATTCGCGCGGACCTGGGTCGAGCGCCTCCCTGGTTCGGCAAACCATCCGGTGGGTGGCATGGCGCAGCTGCGCTCGCCGATGCTGGCACACGATCTCATTCCCGAACTGGTTGTCGACGAATGTCTGCGCGGCTCGTTCGTGCAGCTGATCAAACTGGACGCCATCCTGCTCGGCCTGGCCCTCGCGGGCCTCGAAGGCGGTGGCGAATCCGTACTGCCGGGTCGTTGGCTCGGCATCGCCGAATCGGTGATCACCCTGCTGTACGGCGCGACCCAATTGTCCTTCGTCGCACCGGAATTCGTGGACGGGGTGAAGGTGATCGCCGCCTGTGAGCAGATGGTGCACCATCGGATCGACGAGGCCGCGCGGGCCGCGGCGCATACCGTCGCGGTGGCGGACATCGACGAACCGTGGACGCCACCGCCGTGCCGCGATCTCGTCCATACCGCGACCGCGGACCTTTCGGGCGGAAATGTCGTTGCGGTACTCGGGATGAACAAGCTCGGCGCCGTCGCGGATATCCTGCGTGACCAGCCCGATGGAGGGCGCACCACGGTCGCGATGGTCACCGCTGACGTGCGTGAGGTGGCACAGCTGGCGCGCCTCGCGGTCAGCGATATCAGCCGGTCGCTGCGCGCCGCGTTTCCGTGCCCGGCAGTTCCCGGCATGCAGGTGGTACTCGATGAATCCGGTGAACTCGCACGGGCTTGCGGGGTCGATACCGTCGATGACGATACCGAGTGCGCGGTAGTCGTCGACGGTGAGCGGGTGCTGGCGCGGGCGGCGGGGACGGGTGCCTGTCAGGCGCTGGCGAAAACGCTCGGCACCCTGGATGACTCACGCTCGATCCGAAGTCGTTGAACTCGTATATGCGGTTGCCGCGGCCTTGGCTGCGCCCCGCCCCTCGGCCCGCGCCGTGATGTGACCGTTCTCGACGATGACAGCAAGCTCGGAATTGTCTTCGACCCGGTCGAATCCGCATGCGGCCGCGAGTGTTCCGGCATCATCGACGATCACCTGCAGCCGAGGTAGCGCCGCCGCCGGGAAAGCGTGGCGCAATGACCGGCAGATATCCGCGATCGCCAGCCGCGCCAGCGGTGCGAGTTCCGCGGGGTGATCGCTCACCAGCGCCAGCGTGATATCGGTGTGCTCGGGCCAGATCGACAGCGCCGCTTCGATAGTGCCGATCCGGTGCATGCCGAGGACGGCGATCAGGCCGTCGCTGTCGAGCCGGGCCGAGTCGGCGCGTATCCGATCGGTACAGCTCGGTGGCTCCCAGGGCTCGTCGACCGGGGTGACGTGCGCGTGGACGTGCGCGGGCGGCGTCGGCGTCTTCACGCCACCGAGTAGTGCGACCTGCTCGCACAGCGCGATGGCCCGTGCCGGATCGGTGAATTCGGGCGCGACGTAGGACAGCTGGGTCGTCCCGTACAGGATCGTCAGTACGGATTCGGCGCTGGCGATGAAACTCTCCAGTGGCGCGGCGGTCGGTTGGCTGATTGCCCGCAGCGATGCGGCGAGCAGTAGCGCGTCGAGCGCGAGCAGTTGGGCGAACGGTCGCCGGATCTGTTCGCTCATCAGGACTTCGGGAACGAAATCGACGCTGAGCGCCGGGGAGGTGAACTGTTCGTCCTCGCTGTATTCGTACTGGCTCGACTGCGGGAGTTGCTCGAGCCAGGTACTCGCGAACGCGCCGAGCGCGGCGGCCGGTGTGTCGGCCGGCGCGGGGCCGGCGGCGGGTGGGGGAGCCTGTTCGGCCTCGTGTGCGAGCACCGCGAGATAGAGCGCCCGCTTGCCCGGAAAATTGGAATAGACCGCGCCACGTGTCATATCCGCGCGCTCGGCAATGCCGTCGACCGTCGCGCCGCGGAATCCGCGCTGCGCGAACTCGGACTTGGCCGCGGCCAACACCTTTCTGCGGGTGGCGTCCTGCTGCTGTGCCCTCGTCAGACGAACCATCGGTCCCTTCGCTGTTCCCTTGCTTCCTGCGGCACCGCGCAGCGTACCGGTTCGATACTCGCGCGCGGCGCTACAAATGGCCGAGATGTAGCTGGTGGCGCGGCGATCGTGCCCTGTTCGGCGTTGTCACGCACATTCGGATGCGTCTATCATCCAAATGGTATCAACATCTCGACCGCCGATGTCCTCGCGCGTCAGTTGCTGCCGTCTGACCGCGGAGGGGACGGTCAGACGGCATCCGGGCATAGGGCGCCTGCCAAGGGGATTCGAGCTGTCCAGCACCGTGTCGGGTCGATGCGTATCGCACCGACCACCTGGTGAAATTCGCCGTCGAGAAGGCCCCGCCCGGATACCGGATGTAGAACCACCGCAGGTGTGGTCGATACCGGGTGGCGCGGCGAGCGCTGACGCGATCACGCAAATTCTGGCGGAGTGCTTCCGCGTCAACGTGATTCGAACCTACTTGCGGCACGGACAGTGCCGTTTGCCGAGCGGAGGTGCCGGGGTGCAGGTATGGTGTGGCCCACGTTTTGCGCGCTGGTCCTGCGCACGGTGCTGGTCCCCGCGACCGTGTGGCTGCTCGGTGACGCATGCTGGTCGGCGCCCGCCTGGCTGCGGCGCATCCAGCGGAAGTTATTGTCCGCGAACCAATTCCCGACGATGCGGGCCCGATGCCGACGCCGGATCGCCGACCGGAATCGGACCCGAGTTCGGTCTGACGCTGCTCAACTCGCCATATCGGTGAGCTGCGGCTTGCGGCCGGATTCGGCGGCCCGCACCGCGGCGGCGATCGCGACCAGAGGCGGTACCCAGCGCGCCTCACTCGGGGAAATCCCCCAGCAGGCCGATCCGGCCGACAGACGGGTCGGCGGGAGCGGGATGCTCGCGCCGACGGTGTGCACGATCGCGCCGACGGCACGCAGTGCGCCGATCGCCATGGCTGACTTGGCCGCGCCGACGACCAGATGGATCTCGCGACGCTGCGGACCCGGAATTTCGATCACCGGACCGGACAGGTTGTTGGCCCGAAGGTACCGGCGCACGGTGGCCGCCAGCGCGTCGGTGAGTTCGACGGCCGATATCCGCTCGTCGGTGATCATGCAGACACCATTGGTCGTTTCCACGACCGTCCAGCCGCGTCGGCGGTAGTCCTGCACCGTGTCCGACGTGGTCTCGGTGACGGGACTCGGAAACGTCGTCGGCACTGTCTTCTCCGTTCTCGGTTCGAATCTGCGACCATCAGCGTCACATCCGTACCTGGACATCAAATCTGTTCGGGCTTAGAGTTTCCCAACAGATTTCTTACGGCCCTGATTCTGCGTTGTTCCCATCTGCGGTCACATCGCTCCGAGGTAGCGGTCGCTGTCCTCCTTTGGTCGGACCCGAATATCAGGGTCATTCGGGCAAACCCCAAAATTGCCCGTGCAGTCCTACCTGTGCGGAATAGGCTGCGGCGGACGAGGAATCGCGCCTGTTATACCCGGATTCCATGCGCCCGGCGTACCAGTTGCTGGCAAGTCGCCACAGCGTGGCGAGGTCCATCACACAACCCGCTGCCTGCCCGGTCTTCGTCAGCCAGGTATCGACACAGTCGGTCGAGCAGAACAGACGCTGATTGGCGCAGGTGTGCACGTCATCGTCCCAGATCCGGGGGACCGGGGTCAGGAAGTGCGCCACTTGATCCCCCGTCGGCGGCGCCGCTCGACCGACCACCCAGGCGTGCGGCGAATCACAGGCTGGACAGCGGGTGGCGACCAGAACGTCCGGCTCTTCGGGGAGCAAATGCGCGATAGCGAACGAATCCCACGCGCACTCACCCCACCACAAGGCCCGCGCACCCATGACCGAGAAGCCGAGCGGAATCGATGCGAAGGGGTGCGCCATGAGGATCCTGTCGCGATCCTGCCCGTCCAGCACGACATCTCGGTGCTCGTGCAAGGCGGCCAACGCACTACCCACCTCGTCCGGCGGGAGCCCGGTCACGACCGCCGGATCCGTGGGGGAAGGTGCGTCGCCGGTGCGTGCGAAGTGGGAGTAGACCGCAACGCGAATCTGTTCTCGGGTGTGAGCGGCGGCATCATTCATCGCCGAACTCCTGGCGGTAACTGTGGACATCGGTGTCCCAGCCTCTGCCCAGGGAGTTCGGAAGTCTTGAACGGTGGTGCGACCGATCAGGTCCCGGTACCGCACTGTGCTCGCGGCCCGGCGAGCCGAGAAACTAATCGAGTCGTCGGGCGACCTCGCCGAGACCGGTGGCGATGGCCTCTTGTTGTTCGGGTGTCAGCACATCGATGAGTACGCGGCGGACCGTTTCGACGTGGCCGGGAGCTATCTGTTCGAGGCGTTCGCGGCCGTCCGCGGTGAGCTTGGCGATGACGCCGCGGACATCGGTCGGGCACGCTTCGCGGCGCACCAGACCGGCCTTCTCCATCTGGGTGATCTGGTAGTTCAGGCCGCTTTTCGAGGTGTAGAGGGCATCGGCCAATTCGGTCATACGCAGCTGGCCCTCCGGTGCCGCGGCGAGACGAACCAGCACCTCGTACTGGGTGTGTGAGAGCCGCTCCTGTTTGAGGTGCTGTTCGACCTGTCGACCGACGAGCGCTCCCGCCGCCAGGAAACCCTGCCAGGTGCGCATCTCCCGCTCGTTCAGCCATTTCGCGTCAGCCACGGGAGCCATCCTACCCAGGTTGTTCAAATTTGAACATCGAGCTATAGTCGGTTCGCGTTCAAATTTGAACTACTTTCGACGGAGGACAGTGATGGCCGGACGTATGCCGGTGCTCTACCTCTCACATGGCGCACCACCGCTGGCCGATCACCCGCGGTGGCCCGCTGAGCTGGCCGCGTGGTCGCGCGAATTGCCGCGTCCCACGGCGATTTTGATGATTTCCGCGCACTGGGAGGCCGCGCCGATCGCACTCGGTGCCACCACGACGGTGCCGCTGGTCTATGATTTCGGCGGTTTCCCGGAGCGTTACTACCACGTGCGATACGCGGCACCGGGTGCGCCGGAGTTGGCGGATAAGGTGCGCAAGCTGCTCGGCGGCGGTGTCGTCGATGTACCCGATCGGGGGTTGGATCACGGCGCCTATGTGCCGCTGAAGGAGATGTACCCCGACGCCGATGTCCCGGTACTGCAGCTATCGATGCCAACACTGGATCCGCAGCGGCTCATGGAATTGGGCCGTCGGCTGGCGCCGCTGCGCGGCGAGGGTGTGCTGATCGTCGGCAGCGGCTTCTTCACCCACAACCTGCGCGCCATCACCACCGATGACGAGCACGTCTACAACTTCACGGCGGAATTCGACGACTGGGGCCGGGAAACCCTCGCGGCCCACGATCTCGACGCCCTGCTCGACTTCGAAAACAAGGCCCCCGCGGCACATCTCGCGCATCCGCGCACCGACCATTTCGCGCCACTGTTCGTCGCGCTCGGTGCGGGCGCGGACGATTTCGCCAACCACCGCACCGTCATCGACGGGTTCTGGCTGGGCATGGCCCGGCGCTCCATCCAGCTCGGCTGATCCACCCACCACGAAAGGTATCCCATGACCGCGACCATCACGGCCCCCGCCGCGCAGCGCGAATCCGCCACGCCTACACACACTTACGACCTCGGTCTACTTGTCCTGCGGCTGGCCGTCGGGCTCACCATGGCCGCACACGGCGCCCAGAAACTCTTCGGCTGGTTCAATGGTGGTGGCCTGGACGGCACCGGCAAGTTCTTCGAGATGAGCGGCTACCCCGCGGGTAAGGCGATGGCCCTTGTCGCCGGTCTCAGCGAAACCTTCGGCGGACTCGCCCTCGCCCTCGGTCTACTCACCCCGCTCGCCGCCGCGGCACTGGTCGGCACCCTGCTCAATGCGATCGCGGTCAAATGGGGCGGCGGCTTCTTCGCCCCCAAGGGCATCGAATACGAACTGCTGCTCACCCTGGCCGCCGCATCGCTCGCGCTCACCGGTCCGGGCCGATACGCCGCCGACCGAGTGATCCCGGCCGTGCGCAACCACCGCCTCGTCTTCGGCATCGCCGCGATTGTGCTGGCCCTGGTGGTCGCGGGCGGGGTGCTGCTTGTGCGCAACTGACGCGATGCCCGTGTGAACCCGCCTGGCGGCAGTGCCGGGCGGGTTTCAGCGTCCGCGTCCATCGCTGTTGCCGGCCAGGCGCGGCCGGCGAGCTCAGCTGGCGGCGGACTTGTGGGTGCGGAGTTCGACGATCGGGAGGATCAGAGCGGCGGGGGCATCGGCGGGGACGACCGGGTTGTTGGGGGCGATGGGCTGGATCTGTTGGTAGGCAACGTCCTGTGCGGGTCGCAGGTCCTGCTCGCCCTTGTTGGGCCAGTAGGCGGCGCAGCGTTCGGCTTGGGCGGTGATGGTCAATGACGGGTTGACGCCGAGGTTCGCGGAGACGGCGGCGCCATCGACGACGCTGAGCGTCGGGTAACCGAAAACTCGGTGGTAGGCGTCGATTACGCCGGTGTCGCGGTCCGCCCCGATGGGAGCGCCGCCGAGGAAGTGGGCGGTGAGTGGGATATTGAAGACTTCGCCCCAGCTGCCGCCCGCGACGCCGCCGATTTCCTCGGCGACCTTGCGGGTCACCTCGTTGCCCGCCGGAATCCAGGTCGGATTGGGTTCGCCGTGGCCCTGTTTGCTGGTGAGCTTGCGGCCGAACAGTGTGCGCTTGGTGTAGGTGGTGATCGAATTGTCGAGGTGCTGCATCACCAGCGAGATGATGGTGCGCTCACTCCAGTTCTGCACGCTCAGGAAACTGATGAGTGTGAACGGATTTCGCGCCACCTGCCCGAGGAAGCGCAGCCAGCGCGGCATCCGGCCGCCGCCGTCCACCATCAGGGTCTGCAACAGCCCCATCGCATTCGAACCCTTGCCGTAGCGGACCGGCTCGATATGGGTGTCATGGGTCGGGTGGATCGATGACGTGATCGCGACACCACGGGTGAAGTCGACATCGGGATTCACCTTGCGGGTCGCCGCGCCCACAATGGATTCGGAGTTGGTGCGTGTGAGTTGGCCCAACCGGTCGGACAATTCGGGGAGTACGCCGCGATCGCGCATGGCGTGCAACAACTTCTGGGTGCCGAGGGTGCCAGCGGCGAGCACGACCTGGCCCGCGGTGTAGGTCTGCGGGCGCTTTCGGAACCACGCACCGGTGCGTTCGGTAGAGACATCCCAGGTGCCGTCGGGCAGCGGGCGGATCGAGGTCACCGTTGTCATCGGAATCACCTGCGCACCAGCCTTTTCCGCGAGATACAGGTAATTCTTCACCAGAGTGTTCTTCGCGCCGTGGCGGCAGCCGGTCATACACTCACCGCATTCGAGACACCCCGTGCGGTCCGGGCCCACACCGCCGAAGTACGGGTCCGCCACGGTCTTTCCCGGTTCACCGAAGAAGACGCCGACCGGGGTCTGTACGAAGGTATCGCCGAAGCCCATATCGTCGGCGACCTTCTTGAACACCTCGTCCGCCGGTGTCAGATGCGGGTTCTGCACCACCCCGAGCATCGTCTTCGCACGCTCGTAGTATGGGGTGAGTTCGGCGCGCCAGTCGGTGATATCACGCCACTGCTGATCCTGGAAGAACGGCTCCGGCGGGACGTAGAGCGTGTTGGCGTAGTTGAGCGAACCGCCGCCGACACCCGCGCCCCCGAGGATCAGCACATTGCGCAACGGGTGGATGCGCTGGATGCCGTAGCAGCCCAGCTTCGGCGCCCACAGGAATTTACGCAGGTCCCAGCTGGTTTCGGGCAGTTCGTCATCGGCGTAGCGCCGACCGGCCTCGAGCACACCGACCCGGTAACCCTTCTCGATCAGCCGCAGCGCCGTGACGCTGCCGCCAAATCCCGAACCGACCACGAGTACGTCGAAATCCTTGTCTCGCTGGTCCATGTGGTGCTCCTCGATCCGTGTCGCCAGTGACACCGGTAACACTACTACCGAGTAGCTAAGGGTCAGAGCTGGGTCCGCCACCAGGCGACGGTGGCCGCGATGGCCTCGTCGATCGGTGTCGGGTGCAGGCCGAGGCGCTCCTCGCTGGTGGCGGAGTCCAGCACGAACGGCCGTGTCACCTGATAACTCATCTCGGCCAGCTCGCGCATCGCCTCGTTGGTGAGACCCATCACGCGCAGCAGGGCGGCCGGCGCCGCGAAGACCTTGGGGGCCGCGATACCCGCGGCGGCGGCGATCGCGTCGAAGAGTTGCTGCTGGGTGATCGGCGGCGCGGTAGGAGCATGCAGGAAGGAATTCCAGACCGATTCATCGGCGGCCGCGCCGATCATGGCGGCGGCGAGGTCGGGCATATAGGTGTAGGAATGCGGGAGGTTCAGCTTGCCGAATGCCTGCACCCGCTTGCCGGTGAGGATCGGGACGAATACCTGCTCCCCGGCGAGCGACGCTCGCACATACGGGCCGAGGAAGTCCGCGGCGGCGACGCTCACCGTCGCGGCGGCGTGGGCCTCACGGGCGCGCACCAGTTGGGTGCGAACGCTGGGTTTACCGAAATCGGCATTGCGGGGCAGGTCTTCGGTGATCGGACCGTCGACCTTGCCGTAGGAGTAGATGTTCTCCGCGAAAACCACTACCGTGCCAGCCTTTTCGGCCTCGTCCAGCACGGTGCGTTCGGCTGGCGGCAGCTCCGCGCGCCAGACCTTCGCCGTATATTCCGAACCGCCGAGGCAGTGGTAGACGGCCGTCGCGCCGTCGAATTCACCCGAAAGCTGTTCGGGCAGTGCCGCATTGACCTTGCGTCGCTCGACCAGGGGATGATCGGGGCCGCTCCCGGAGCGAGTGAGCACCCGAACCTGTTTGCCCGCCGCGGCCAATTGCTCGGCGACCGTGGTCCCGGTAGGTCCGGCTCCGGTGACGATATGCAGCTCCGGCATGGTAGGTCCTTGTCTACTTTGGTGAGCGGTGCTCTCTGTTGGATCCAAGCATGCGGCCGGGGCGACGCAAAGTCAAGAGCAGTGCTCGCATTAGTTGACATCGCTCTCTGCGGCGCGCATGGTGATCGGTATGGCGACGACACCACGTGCCCGTGCCAGGGCCCAGACCATGAACGATATCGTCCGGATCGGCCGCGAACATCTGGCCACCGACGGTGCGGCCGCCCTCTCACTGCGCGCGGTCGCCCGGGATCTCGGCGTGGTGTCATCGGCGGTATATCGATACGTGCGCAGCCGTGATGAACTGCTCACCCTGCTGGTGATCGACGGCTACAACGCACTCGGCGACGCCGTCGACGCGGCACTGGCCGCTGCCCCCGACGACGACCCGATCGAGGGCCTGCGCATCGTCGGCCGCACCGTCCGCAGCTGGGCGCTGGCCGAACCCGCACGCTACGGACTTCTATTCGGCACTCCGGTGCCGGGTTACGACGCCCCCGCGGAACAAACCACTGTCCCCGGCACGCGGGTCATCGCCACCATGCAATCCCTCTTCGCCCGCGCCTACCGTGCCGGCCTGCTCGCGGCACCGATCGTGCAGCGCCCGTTGTCCCGCGCGCTCGCAGCCAATTTCGCGGGCATCAGGGCGGTATTCGACCATGATCTCCCGGACTGGCTTGTCGCCCGCGGCATCACCATGTGGGTCGGCATGTTCGGCGCCGTAACCTTCGACGTGTTCGACCAATACGGCACCGACACCTTCGCTGACCGTGCCGAATTATTCGAACTGCAACTCGACGGTCTTCTCGAACAAGTCGGCTACCGGGGTTAGTGCCGCAGGCGAGGCGGGCAGCAGTTGCTACCGTAAATCCCGCCGCGATGCTGCTGGTCGCACCGAATCCGTTGGCGCGGTCAGGTGATCAGGCTCGTCGGGGGTGCGCCGTGCGGGAGGTGGGGGCCGATGGCGAGCAGACTGCCCGCGGTGCGGCCCTTGCCCCAGCCGATTTTCTCGCGGTAGCGGCCGATCTGGTCCTGGGCGATCGGGCTGCCGGGCGGTAGCGCGGTCGATTCGGGGCGACGTAGAGGGCATCGGTGGGGCAGTAGGCCTCGCACATGAAGCAGGTCTGGCAGTCGGATTGCCTTGCGATGACCGGGACTCCGGATTCGGTGCGGTCGAATACGTTGGTGGGGCGGGCATCCACACATTTATCACAGCCGATGCAGGCGTCGGCGAGTACGACTTCGATCATGACGCCACCTCGGCGGTCTTGGTCCACACGGCGTCGAGACCGCCGGACAGAATGTGATGACGCTGTGCCGGATCCTGTTCCGGATGGTCGGCACGCTTGCTCATACCGCGAGTCTCGGTGCGCGCCAAGGTCGATTCGTACATCAACCGGCCGACCGCGGTAATGGCGGCAGCCTGCCTGGCTCGGATGCGATCGTCACCGGTGCGGCCACCGAGCTCCCGACCGGCACGCTCCCAGAGTGCATCAAGCGCGTCGAGTGCGGGCCGCAGCCGCTCGCCGTGGCGCAAGTAGTTCTTCTGGAACGGAATCAGCTCGGCCTGCGCGGGCTTCGACAACCTCGGCGACCCGAGAGCGTGAGGGAGTCGCTGGGCCGCAAGCCGGTTCGTCCCGCACCGCGCAGGGCGGCGTCGTCCGGGCGAGCCGAGCCGAGCGCGAACCGTGCCGCGCCCGCGCCCGCCCAACTCCTGTCCACCAAGGTCACCTCGGCACCGGTCGCACGCGCGTGGATGGCCGCCCATGCGGCGGCCGGACCGCCGCCGATCACCAGTACATCGGTGCTGGTCTGCCAGAGTTCACTCATGCGTCTGCTCCTGAGGCGTCGGGATTGCGGGCGAGAAGCGGCAATCGTCGGCGGAATGCGGGGTCAGCGCGGAATTCGATTCTGTGCGCGTCGTCGGAAACGGAAAACCGTTCGAACCAGCGCGATTTTGACGCCATGGACATTGCCGCGCGAGGAATCGGCGCAGCGGGCGCAGAACCATTGTCGCGCCCGGATCACCCGGCGATAGTTCTGGCCACATCCCGATCGGTAGAAATATCAGGAGGAACCATGACTGCCGCCGATCAACCCCGTTCGGGTGCCCAAGCGGTCGACCGCGCGATTCACGTACTGAACTGCTTCGAGGGCGATGATCCCGAGCTGTCGGTGAGCGAATTGGCCCATCGTGCCGGACTTCCGGTCAGCACCACTTATCGGCTGGCCCAGGCATTGGTGCGGGGCCGGTTGCTGGAGCAGGATCCGGCGACCGACCGCTACCGCATCGGACACGGGCTCGCCTCACTGGCCCGACCCGCGCTGTCGCGGCTCGGCATCGACGCGGCCGCACCGCACCTCTACGCGCTGGCCGCGGGCATCAAAATCACCGTCAGCCTGAGTATCGCCGACGACCGGGACGCGGTCACGGTCTTTCAGGCGCGGCCGCCGGTGTATTTCTGCTCCAACCAGTTGCCACAGGCCCGTCAGCCGCTGCGCTCGAGCGCGGTCGGCCAGGCCCTGCTGGCCTTCACACCCGTTGTCGACGGACTCGATCGACGCCCGACGCCGCTACCGACAACGGATCTGGATCGTGTGCGGCGCAGCGGATTCGCCGTCGAGATCATCGAGCGCGAAGACCCGGTCCGCTCGGTGGCGGTGCCGATTCTCGGCCCGGACAGGCAGGTGTGGGGCGCGCTCGGCGTGCAGGCCCGCTCGGCACGGCTGAACGAGGAACTCCTGCGGGGCATCGTGCCTGCTATGCGGCAGATCGCGGGCCGGATCGGGCCGCTGTTCCAGTCCACCGCCGCCATCACCGATACGCCGGTGGAGTTGTACTCACGGTGATTTTCACAATGTGAAATCGGCATTGTCGTCCATGGCGGTCGACCCCACCATGGACACAAAGCCGCGGGGTCGCCGCTTCTCTCCGATATCCAACGAAGGTCGTCGACATGATCGAATCCATTGCGCTGATCCGCCGTCGCACGTTGGATTTCATGCGCCTGCCACACGGAGTCTGTCGCGCCTGAATCCGCGGTCGTCCGACCAGGTCGCCGCATTAGCCGAATCAGGTAATCCTCCGCGCTTACCTGCCGTTGTGGCGTGCCCTATCGCGCTGCGGCAGTGCGCATTCCGTGAAAGAACTGCCATGACGTTGTCCCATAAGACCAGGCCACGGTTCTTCCGTGCGGTGGCCGCTGTGCTCACCATTCCCATCGTGGTCGCGTTGCTCGCCGGTTGCGGCAAATCCGAGCCGGGCACCGATGCCGACGGCAAGGCCGTCCTGCGCTACCAGGGCGCGACCGGGCAGGTCTCGGCCTACGAACTGGCCGACGATCTCGGCTACTTCAGCAAGATCGCGCTGCACTGGGAAGGGGACACCACCAGTGGACCGGCGAATATCCAGGCCGCCGCAACCCATCAGATCGAGTTCGGCAGCGCCTTCAACGGCGCGGTTGTCAAGCTGGTCGCCGGCGGTGCGCCCGTGACGTCGGTGCTCAGCTCGTACGGTGCGGATGAGCAGTCGTTCACCGGCTACTTCGTCCGCGACGATTCGGGCATCAAATCGCCCCGAGATCTGATCGGCAAGAAGGTGGGCATCAATACCCTTGGCGCACACCATGAATTCATCACCCGGGAATGGCTGCACCAGCAGGGATTGACCGAACAGGAGATCAAACAGGTCGAATTGATCGTGGTGCCACCGGCCAATACCGAGGACGCGCTGCGCAAGGGTCAGATCGATGTCGGTGCGCTGGGCGGAGTCTTTCGGGAGAGCGCGGTGGGCCGCGGCGGTATCCACGCGCTCTACACCGATAAGGACCTGTTCGGTCAATTCGACTACGGCACTTATGTTTTCCGCAAGGACTACATCGCCCAGAACCCGGAGGCCGTCAAGGACTTCGTCCAGGGGACCGCGCGGGCGACGCGCTGGCTGCAGGTGACGCCGCGCGACGAGGTGGTCGCGCGCTTCGCCGCGATCATCAACAAGCGCGGGCGCAATGAGAACACCGACCTGCTGAAATTCTGGCGGAGTCCGGGCATCCCGGTTCCCGGTGCGGTGATCGTGGAGAAGGAACTGCAGATCTGGATCGATTGGCTGGTCCGCAATGGTGATGTGCCCGCCGGGAAGCTGTCGGCGAAGGATCTGTTCACCAACAACGACAACCCGTACGCCAACGGAACCTACGGTCCGACCACCGGACCGACCGGAGAGGCGGTCGCGGCGAAATGAGTCAGGTGAAACTCGCACTGACCGGAGTGCGCAAACAGTTCCCGGTCCGTGCGTCGAACGAGGAGTTCACCGCGATCGAGGATATTTCGCTGGAACTGCGCGATGGCGAGTTCCTGGTACTCGTCGGCCCGAGCGGTTCCGGGAAGTCGACGCTGCTGGATCTGCTCGGCGGACTGAGCAAGCCGAGCGCCGGGCGAATCCTGTTGGATGGCAAGCCGATCAGCGGGCCCGGTTTGGATCGTGGCATCGTCTTCCAGCAGTACGCGCTGCTGCCGTGGCGGACCGCCCGCGCGAATATCGAATTCGGTTTGGAGGCAAAGGGTGTCCGGCGCCGGGAACGTCGGAGGATCGCCGACGAGTATCTGGAGTTGGTTGGCCTGGCCGGATTCGGCGACCGCTATCCACATGAGCTGTCCGGCGGTATGAAGCAGCGGGTCGCCATCGCGCGCAGCCTCGCCTTCGATCCGGAGGTGCTGCTGATGGACGAGCCGTTCGCCGCACTCGACGCCCAGACTCGGGAGTCGTTGCAAGACGAACTGTTGCGGATATGGCGGGCCACCGGCAAAACGATTCTGTTCATCACTCACGGCATCGATGAGGCCGTCTACCTCGGCCAGCGAGTCGCCGTGCTGACCTCCCGCCCTGGGCGGGTCAAGGCGGTGCTCGATCTCGATATCGACCGGAACTCCGGTGCGGACGTGCGGTCGAGCGAGGCCTTCCGGGAGGCGCGGCACCAGATCTGGTCGCAGTTGCAGAGCGAAGTCACCCGAGCGCAGGGACTCGAACGCGAGTCGCTGTCGGCCACGAGCATCGAGAGGAAGCCGGTTCATGTCTAGTGCGGTGCGAGTCGTCGAGAAGTCACGGCCGGTTGTCGTCCGACGCCGGGCCGAGTCCGTGCCGACACCGAAAGTCGACGCATCGCGGGTCTTGCGGACGGTCGCGCTGGTGGCGTGGCGAATCTTCAAACCCACCTTTGCCATCGGCCTGCTCATCGCGGTATGGGAGGCAGCGCCGCGGCTCGGCTTGGTCGACGAGGTCTTCCTGCCGCCGTTTTCGACCGTGGCGCAGGCCTTCGTCGATCTGGTGCGCAGCGGCGAGATGTGGGAGCACGTCTCGACCAGTCTGATCCGGTCGGCGACCGGATTCTCACTCGCGCTCGCGGTGGCCATTCCGATCGGCGTCGCGATCGCCTGGTATCGGCCGGTGGCCGACTTTCTGAACCCGATCCTCGAGTTGTTCCGCAATACCGCGGCATTGGCGCTGTTGCCGGTGTTCATCCTGATCCTCGGCATCGGGGAGACATCCAAGATCGCGCTCGTGGTGTACGCGAGCTTCTTCCCGATCCTGCTGAACACCATCACCGGTGTCCGCACGGTGGATCCGCTGCTGATCAAATCCGCTGTCTCGCTCGGCTTCTCGCCGATTCGGCTGTTCACGAAGGTGATCCTGCCCGCCGCTGTGCCATCGATCTTCACCGGCGTGCGAATGGCGGCGGCGTCATCGATCCTGGTGCTCATCGCGGCCGAAATGGTAGGTGCCCGAGCCGGACTCGGCTATCTGATCACCGCGGCCCAGCAGAACTTCCAGATTCCGAATATGTATGCGGGCATCCTCGCCATCTCGCTGCTCGGGCTGAGCTTCAATGGCCTACTCGTCGCCCTCGAACGCCGCCTCTCCCGGTGGCGCACCTCCCACTAAGGACTCCGATGTCTTTGCGTCCGAAGCAATTCCATCTCAATGCCTTCCTCATGGGGGTAGGCCATCATGAGGCGGCCTGGCGGCATCCCCGGACCGAGGAGTACCGGGTTCTGGATGTGCGGCACTTCCAGGAACTCGGCCGGATCGCCGAACGCGGCAAACTCGATTCGGTCTTCTTCGCTGACGGGTTGGCGGTGGGACCCCGGATCAAGCGCAATGCCTTGGCCGTATTCGAGCCGGTCACATTGCTTGCCGCGATCGCCGCGGCAACGGAACGGATCGGGCTGATCGCGACGGCGTCGACCACCTACAACGAACCGTTCAATCTGGCGCGCAAATTCGCCTCGCTCGATCACATCAGCAGCGGTCGGGCGGGCTGGAATATCGTCACCTCGGGCAACGAGGACGAGGCCTTCAACTTCGGCTTCGACGCCATTCCCGAACACGCCAGGCGCTATGAACGGGCACAGGAGTTCGTGGATGTCACCGTGCGGCTCTGGGACAGCTGGGAGTCCTCGGCGATCGTGCTCGACCCGGATGACGGTATTTTCGCCGATCCGGAGAAGGTGCACACCATCGACTACGTCAGCGATCGGTTCCGGGTGCGCGGCCCCCTGAATTCGCCGCGCAGCCCACAGGGACGTCCGCTGCTGGTGCAGGCCGGATCGTCGGAAAGTGGTAAGGAGTTCGCCGCACGTTACGCCGAGGCCGTGTTCACCGCACAGCGCTCGCTCGCCGAGGGGCAGGCGTTCTATCGGGATCTGAAGGCACGGCTGCCGAAGTATGGTCGCTCGGCCGATGAGCTGAAGGTGCTACCCGGTCTGGTGCCGTTCATCGCCGACACCCGTGCCGAAGCACTGGCCCTCGAGCAGGAATTCACCGATCTCATCTCGCCGGATTACGCCCTGCGGCAACTGTCCGCGCTACTCGGCGTCGATCTCACCGAACACGCCCTCGACGCACCACTGCCGCCGCTGCCCGCCGTGAGCGAAATCGAGGGCGGCAAGAGCAGATTTACCCTGGTCAAGGAGCTGGCCGAGCGTGAGAACCTCACGGTGCGCCAGCTCATCGGCAAATTGGGCGGCGGGCGCGGACATCGGACCTTCGCGGGCACACCCACCGAAATCGCCGACGAACTGCAGTCCTGGTTCGACAGCGGTGCCGCCGACGGCTTCAATATCATGCCGCCGTACCTGCCGGGCGGCCTCGAGGACTTCGTGGACCGGGTGGTCCCGATTCTGCAGGAGCGCGGCCTGTTCCGCACCGACTACACCGCGACGACCCTGCGCGGGCACTACGGATTGGCGCCGGTGGAAAGCCAATTCGCCCAGGTGCGAAACGAACTCGGCGCATGAGTACCCGGCTGACCAGGCGGCGCGCCGTCGACTTCATGCGCATGGGCAGCAGTGGCTGTCGCCCGTGCTCCGCCGCCCGTCCCCATCCATGCCCGACGAAAGTACGACCATGACTGCAGTCAGCGAGAACCCCACCACCACCCTCCGGATCACGCCCGTCGCAGGGCATATCGGTGCCGAGATCACAGGTGTCGACCTGCGGGCCGAGCTCACCGATCCGGAGGTCGCCGACATCACCGCGGCTCTCTACGAGCACAAGGTGCTGTTCTTCCGCGATCAGCACATCGGCCACGCCGAGCACATCGCCTTCTCCCGGCGATTCGGCGCCGTCACGCCGTCACATCCGTACGACGACGACGCGCCGACCGAATTTCCGGAAATCCTGGCCGTCGACAGCCGACTCTACGAAAAGCGTTTCGGTGTCAAGAAATTCACCTATACGAACTACTGGCACACCGACGTATCCCCACTGATCAACCCGCCCGCCGCCTCGCTGCTGCGGGCCGAGATCGCACCGGAACGCGGCGGCGACACCAGTTGGACGAATCTCGCCGCAGCATACGCGAACCTGCCCGAGTCGCTGCGGGAGTTCGTCGACGGGCTGCGGGCCGTGCATCGGTTCGGCGGCAACCGTCCACAATGGAACCAGGAAAGCGACTACGCGAAGAAGGTCGCCAATGCCCCGTTGGTGACCGAACATCCCGTCGTCCGCGTGCATCCGGTAACCGGCGAGAAGGCGCTCTTCGTCAACCCCGGCTTCACCACGCACATCGTCGGCTTGAGCCCGGCCCAGAGCGATGCCATACTGCAGTTGCTGTTCGACGAGCTGTCCAATCCGGCCTACACCGTCCGATTCCGTTGGGAGAAGGGCAGTCTGGCATTCTGGGACAACCGTGCCACTGCCCATCTGGCCCCGGGCGACCTGAACCACCTCGATGTCACGCGCGTGCTGTACCGCACGACACTCGAGGGTGATATCCCCGTCGGCGTGGATGGTGAGAAGTCGCGTTCGATCTCCGGTGGACAGTTCACCGGCTCGTGAGACCGACGGGGTCGGCACCCAGGGTGCCGACCCCGTCGTCCGGCCTATGCGGTACCGATGGTGAGGATCCGCTTCCCTCGGGCGTGGCCGGTTTCGAGGATGCGGTGCACCGCGGCGATCTCGTGCAGGGATATCGGCGGTGCACACGACTTCGAACACGCACAGGTGTGAGTCCGGGGACTTGGACCGAAAACGCCCCTGTTGGCAGTGGTCGGTTCCTCGATCCCGGACTCGAGGCGCAGCCCCTGTCCCACTGCGGCTGATCTCCGGGAACCCCCGAAGCCGCTCCAACTCCGCGTCCGTGAAGACCTGCGTCGCCACGAAACCCAACCTCCAGCACACCGACCAACCTCATCGGCAGCCGAGCCAACAACCGGCAGACCCGCAGCCCGAACCGATACATCATCTTCTACCAGGTGGATGGCTACGGCGACCTGCCGGCATTGTTCGTCGATCAGCGCACCGCCGGGCCGGTGCGTGCCGGACTCATCAAGGTGGCCGGTGCATTTCACCACCTCGACGAGCGCACCAGGCACGTGCTGGCCGCAGCGGCCGACGCCCACCATGCCACCGGTGCACCGATCGGCGTCCACCTCGAGGGTGGCACCGCGGCCATGGCGATACTCGACGAGCTCGCCGGAACCCACGATGTGCCGCCGCACCGGATCATCCTCGGCCATCTGCATCGGTTCCTGGACAGCACAATCCACACGCGGGTTGCTGCCGCCGGGGCCTTCGTCGGATTCGAAGGCCGTCCCTGGGCGCAGCACGCCATCGACTGGCGCCTCATGAATATCATCGCGGATGGACCGGGTATGCCATTCCTGCTGCACACCCTGCGCCCTCGCGTCGAAGACAAACTCGGAACCAAGGCCGCCACAGCAATTTTCCGCACCGACCCCGCCCGTGCCTTCGCTGTGGAATGGCGGAACCGGTCCGTTCGCCGCGACCCTCTTGTCCAGCCGGTTTCGGCCGGGCTGGACCAGCGCCGGGCAATGCCGTGACCTGCCGCATACCGTGCGGTTGACGCACTGCCCGAGAAACTTTTCGGCGATTACCCCGGAACTGATGCTGGGGGTGACCCTGGCCGGGGGAGTGGGGCGGCACGCGGATGTGGCGCGCAGGCTAGGGGAGTTGGGAAACAAGCTGGGACACAAGAGAATCCGCGCGCGGTTTATGCCAACTCGGGATATTACTGCGGGTCTGAGACCAGTCTTCCTGAAGTCCATCTAGATACGTAGATATGCGCATCTATACATGTATTCAGCTATCCACAAACCACCTACCGAACCAACGTCCAGCATCCAGCCAACACAACAAGCCAAGAGGGGAGGGGCCGAAGTCGTTGCGCGACAGAGATGTCGACCGTGTCCCGGAGGACTGGTTGCCACTTGACTTCGAGTGCGCTCTAAATTCTAGCGTGGTGACATGGCAGCAATATTGATCACCGGAGCGAACAAGGGTCTCGGCTTCGAGACTGCCCGCCGACTCGTCGCGGCGGGTCACACCGTGTACCTCGGTAGCCGTGACGCCGAACGCGGTAGACGCGCGGCGGCGGAGCTGGATGCGCGGGCGGTGCAACTCGATATCACCGATGATGTGTCGGTGGCAGCCGCGGTGCAGACCATCGAGGCCGGCGGCGGTCTGGATGTGCTGGTCAACAATGCCGGTATTCAGGCAGAGATGACCGGCCGCAACGACGTCGTCGGCGCCGCGGACGTAACCGCTGACCTGATGCGAAAGACGTTCGATACGAATGTCTTCGGCACGGTACGCGTCTTGCACGCCTTCCTACCGCTGCTGCGGCGGTCCGCCGCGCCGGTTGTGGTCAATGTCAGCAGCGGTCTGGCATCGCTGACCAGGGTCTCGACACCGGGCACCCCGGCATACGCCTACCCGGGCGTCGCTTATCCAGCGTCGAAGACGGTGGTCAACATGCTCACGGTGCAGTATGCGAAGGCCTTCCCGGATATCCGGATCAATGCGGTGGAGCCCGGCTTCACGAAGACCGATCTCAACGGGAATTCCGGTACCCAGACGGTCGAGGAGGGTGCGGAGGTCATCGTGCGCATGGCGCAGATCGGCGCCGATGGACCCACCGGAACCTACGTCGATGCCGCCGGCGCGCTGCCCTGGTGATCGACCACGGTAGTAGCGACGATGTAGCCCTTGGGGTCGCGCCACGTCCGTCCGGGATGGTGGGCGAACCAATCTTCCACATCCTCGCGCAGGTCGTTCAGAATCGCCTGTCGCCGTGGATGATTCGGGGTGACGCCGTAGAAGCTGAACAGCGCCTCGGCGAAACGCACCAGCGGATCCGGGGTATCGAAGACGAGCGCGTTGTCGGTTCGCCGGATTCGCACCTCGCCGAAAACATCGGACATCAGCGCCGGCAAAGTGTCGGAATCGACGGTCATGGTCACCGTCTCGGCCGCGCCGATGCCGTACGTCGCGGCATGCGCGGCGACGAGTTCGGTCGTGTGCGGGCAGGTTCCGGGATGATTGACGACCACGGCAACCGTGCCGCCGGGTTTGGTCGTGCGCCGGAATTCCCGCAGTGCGGCGACCGGATTCGCGAGGTGGTACAGCATATGCCGGGCGGTGACCGTGTCGAAGCTGTTGTCGTCGAACGGGATCCGGTCCGCACTGCCGTAAACGCCGCGTACCCCGGGCACGGCATTCGCGGCGGCGACCATCGCAGGAGAGGTGTCGATACCGACCAGCGGACCTTGGTGACCGCTGCCGGCCAGTTGGGCCAGGAAGCGGGCGTCTCCGCAGCCGATATCGGCTAGGTGCTCGGTTCCGGTGAGGTCGAGCGCGGCGAGCACATCGGCGGTGGGGTCGTCGGGCTGCTCCGAATAGCGTTCGTGGGTGTCGATCCGCACCTTCAACGGTGTCGAATCGGCATACTCGGCATGGAGACGGTAGCTGCACATCGCGGTCGTCCTTCGGTCCAGTTGGCCGGTGGTTGACCAGGTCGCCGGCTCGGCGATCGGGTCCGCGGGCTTTCCGGCGGTGAGCGTACCTCCCGAGGCGGCGCGCGGCGTTCCCTTTGGTGGGGCCGCTACGAACCGTCCGACCGTCCAGCGGTGACGGTGGGGAGCCGTAGCGTGATCGGAGTGGTATCGATCGGGTCGCGCATGTCCTCGGTGCCCTGGCGTTTGATGTCCAGAATAGGTTCGCCGAGTCCGATTTTCTCCTGGAGACGCTTCATCCAGGCCGGTGCCCACCAGCAGTCGTCGCCGAGCAGTTTCATGACCGCGGGTACCAGCAGCATCCGCAGCACGGTCGCATCGATGAACAAGGCGGCGATCATGCCGTAGGCGATGTATTGCATCATCACCAGGTCGGAGAAGGCGAAGGCGCCGGTCACCACCAGCAGGATGAGCGCGGCGGCGGTGATGATGCGGCCGGTGTGCGCGGTGCCGGTGCGCACCGCGTCGGTGGTGCTCGCGCCCCTGGCCCTGGCCTCGACCATGCGGGAGAGCAGGAAGACCTCGTAGTCGGTGGACAGGCCATAGATGATCGCGATGATCAGCACCAGCACATTCGACTGGATCGGTTGCGGAGTGAAGTTCAACAGTCCTGCGGCGTGGCCGTCGACGAAGATCCAGGTCAGGATGCCGAGGGTGGAGCCGAGGCCGAGCGCGCTCATCAGCGCGGCCTTGATCGGCAGCACGAGCGAGCCGAAGGTGAGGAACATCAGGAGCGTGGTCACGAATAGGACCACGGCGATCATGACCGGTATGCGGTAGAGGAGTGCGTCGATGCTGTCCTTCTGCATGGCCGGAATACCGCCGACGTACATGGTGACGTCCTCGGGTAGTTCCATTTTGCGCAGGTATTCGATGGTTTCCCCGCCTTCGTTCGGGTTCACCAGTGTTGCCTTGGAACGGTAGACGTTGTCCTGGGTCAAGGATTTGGACGGCAGCTCGAACGGACCGGCGAGTCCGGGTGCGTGCCCGGCCGCGCGCCACGCGGTGCCGACCTGGGTGCTGCTATCAGCGACGAAGACGAGTTCGATGGGATCGGATCGGCGCTGTGGGAAGAAGGTGTCGATCTGTTCCTGTGCGACGCGAGTCGGGTTGTCCGGTGGTAGATATCGCTCACTGAAGCCGCCGAAGATGAGGTTCTTGACGGGGATGATCAGCAGGAACAGCACGATGACCAGCGGGATCGCGACGGTGAGTGGTCGCTGCATTACCCAGCGGGTGCTTCTACCCCACAAACTGTCCTCGATTTGTTCGGCGGTCTTGGTGCTGCGGAACCGGCTGAGCCCCAAGGTATCCACGCGCGGACCGAGGACGGCCAGGCTGGCGGGCAGGATAGTGATGGCGGTGAAGGCGGCCAGTAGGACGGTTGCGATGGCGCCATAGGCCATGGATTTGAGGAAGCCCTGGGGGAACAGCAGCATGCTGCCCAGGCTCGCGATGATTATGGTCGCGGAGAACACCACGGTGCGTCCCGCGGTCACGACCGTGCGGCGCACCGCGGCACGCGTGTCGTAGCCCGCGGCGAGTTCCTCGCGGAATCGGCTGACGATGAACAGACCGTAGTCGATGGCCAGGCCGAGGCCGATCATCGAGAGCACCGAGGAGACAAAGGAATTCACCTCGGTGAAGCGGGTCAGGAACATGATGACGCCGGATGCGCCGATTACCGTGAGCGCGCCGACGAGTAGCGGTAGTGCGGCCGCGACGAGGCCGCCGAAGATGAAGAACAGCAGCACCGCGACGGCGGGGATGGCCAGGACTTCCATGCGGTGCACATCGTCGGCCATGGTGTCGTTCAGCGTGCCCGCCACTGCCTGCAACCCGCTGACCTGTACGTCGACGCCGGGTATTGCGAAGGCGTCCTTGACCTTCCGGAAGTTGCGCACGGAGTCGGTGTCGTTATCGCCCGCGATGGCGATTGCCGCCACGGCGCGCTCCTTTTGTCGGTGGCCGCCTTCGCGCCGCTGATCTTTGCGCCGTCGACGCGCCAGTAGGAGGCATTGACCCCGGTGATCTCGTTCGGATACTTGTGCGGCAGGCTGTTGAGACTGTCGATGATCGGCTGGCTGTATTCCGGATCGTCGACGGTCCTTCCGTCCGGTGCGGTGTAGAGCACGACGACATCGAAGTCGTGATTGCGCCCGAAGGCGGTATCGGCGAGACGTGCGGCCTGTGCGGATTCCGACGTGGGATCATCCATGCCGCCGGAGCTGAGGTGGTCCTCGAGCCCGAAGCCGTATGCACCGAGTGCAAGGAGTGCGCCCACCACGATTCCGAGTACGGCAAAGCGCAGTCGGTACACGAGATTCCCCCAGCGCGTGAACATCAGCTGGCTCCTTGCCGGCGGGAGAATTGGTGTGGTTTCTGGTTTGCCGCGCCGATCGCCAAGGGGCTGCATCCTTTCCGGGGTGCACGCTCGATGTGCCTGTAATCAAAGGTACAGATCAGTATGAAATGGTAGCGTTTCAGAAATGCCACCGCCGCGTTCGCGGATGTGACGCGGATTGCATTGACTGCCATAGTGATTGAACCGCGACAAGGTGCAGTCTTGCGGATTATGAACTGCGCGGGGTGCGATCGCGAGATCGGTCGGGCCGAGGATCTTGCCGAGGGTCGCGGCGAGCGTGTGCAATTCGTCCGGATCGAGCTTGTCGGCGAAGTGTCGCTCGATGCCCGCGAGGTAGCCGGGCTTGGCCGCGTGCAGACGCTCGCGACCGGAACGCGGTCATTGTGACCTGGTGTTCCAACAATGCGTGCCAGAACAGCGAGCTGGTCGCAGGCAAACTGCGCGCCCTCGGTTATACGAACGTGCGCGCCTACCGCGCGGGTATACAGGACTGGACCGAAGCAGGCATGCCCATCGAATCCGAATAGTGAGTTCGCGTGCTGCGGATCGGGCGGTGCGCACCGCCCGATCCGCTGTCGGTGCGAAAGGAATGAACCTGTCGGTGGAGCGGGCTACCGTGGGTTGATGACTACGCATCTGTCTCATTGGGGAGTGTTCGAGGCCGACAGCGATGGGGAGCGGTTGACTGCGGTGCGGCCGTGGCACGGGGATCCGGAGCCGATGCCGTTGATCGAGAACGTCGCTTCGGCACAACATCATCCGACGCGGATCGATCAGCCGTATGTGCGGCAGGGGTGGTTGGAGCGGGGGCCGGGTGCGGCGGGGCGGGGCGATGAGCCGTTCGTTCCGGTGTCGTGGGAGACCGCGGTGGAACTGCTGTCCGGTGAGTTGACTCGGGTGTACGGCGAGTATGGGGCGGAGGCGGTGTACGGCGGGTCGTACGGGTGGGCGAGTGCGGGGCGGTTTCATCACGCGCAAAGTCAGGTGCATCGGTTTCTGAACTGTCTCGGCGGTTATGTCCGGGGTGTGAACAGCTACAGCCTGGGCACCTCGCAGGTGCTGTTGCCGCATGTGATCGGCTCGATGGGGCTGTTCGACGGGCACGCGACCGCGAAGAGCGTGCTGGTCGCGCATACGGAGTTGGTCGTGGCCTTCGGGGGGCTGTCACCGAAGAACTCCGCGGTGTCACCGGGTGGTGTGTCGCGGCACAACACCAAGACATGGATCGCGGCGGCACGGGCGCGCGGCTGCCGATTCGTTTCGATCAGCCCACTGCGCGATGACATTCCGGCAGCAGCCGCGGCCGAGTGGATTGCGCCGCGTCCCGGTAGTGATACGGCGCTGATGCTGGCCCTTGCGCAGGTGCTGGATGCGGATGGGTTGGCGGACAGGGAGTTCCTGGATCGGTACACGGTCGGATTCGAGCGGTTCATCGGTTATGTGCGTGGCGAAACCGATGGCGTCGTCAAGGATCCGGCGTGGGCGGAACGGATCACCGGAGTATCGGCCGAGCGGATCCGGTCGCTGGCGCACGAAATGGCTGCCGCGCGCACGATGATCAATGTCAGCTGGTCGTTGCAGCGTGCCGAGCACGGCGTGCAACCGCTGTGGCTCGGGGTGGTGCTCGCGGCGATGCTGGGTCAGATCGGGCTGCCGGGTGGGGGATTCGGGCACAGTTACGGGTCGTGCGCGCATGTCGGTGAACCGGCGCGTGGGCAGTCGGTGCCGCGATTCCCGCAGGGCGGCAATGCTGTTTCGACATTCATTCCGGTTGCCAGGATCGCCGATATGCTGCTGAATCCTGGGGAGCTCTTCGATTTCAACGGTATGCGGTTGGTGTATCCGGATATCAAGCTGGTGTACTGGTGCGGCGGGAATCCCTTTCACCACCACCAGGACCTGGCCCGGTTGCACGCGGCGTTCGCCCGGCCGCAGACGGTGGTCGTGCACGATGCGTTCTGGACCGCTACCGCACGCCATGCCGATGTCGTTCTCCCCGCGACGATGAGCATCGAACGCGACGACTTCGGCTCCGGACAGAACGATCGTGAGTTCTTCCCGATGAAGGCGCTCACTCGGCCGCACGGTGCGTCCCGGGACGACTACGCGATCTTCGCCGAATTGGCCGAACACATCGGTGTCGGTAAGGAATTCACCGAGGGGCGCACCGTCGAGGAATGGTTGCGGCATCTGTATGAGCAATGGCGCGCTGGGCTCGACGATCCGACGGTCCCGGAGTTCGACGAGTTCTGGAGCAGCGAGTCGATCACGGCCGCGGTGCCCGATCCGGAGCAAGTGCTGTTCGCCGATTTCCGCGCGGATCCGGAGCGTTTCCCGCTCACCACACCCAGTGGCAGGATCGAGATCTTTTCCGAAACGATCGATGGATTCGGGTATGCCGATACTCCGGGCCATCCGGTCTGGTTGGAACCGGAGGAATGGCTGGGTGCAGCGGCGCGTTTCCCGCTGCAGCTCGTGGCGAATCAGCCGCGCACCAAACTGCACAGTCAGCTCGATGTCGGCGCACACAGTCGATCGGTGAAAATCGACGGGCGGGAACCGGTGCGATTGCATCCCGACGATGCCGCGGCCCGTGGCCTGCGCGCCGGCGATATCGTGCGGATCTTCAACGATCGGGGCAGCTGCCTGGCCGGGCTGGTCGTGGACGATGCGGTCCGGCCACAGGTCGCGCAGTTGTCCACCGGAGCCTGGTACGACCCGGATCCGGCCGATCCCAGCTTCTGTCGGCACGGCAACCCCAATGTGCTCACCGCGGACCGTCCCGCGTCGACCTTGAGTCAGAGCTGCTCGGGACAGTTGGCGCTGGTCGAGGTCGAGCGCTACGCGGGTGTGCTACCGCATGTGGCCGTCTTTCGGCCGCCGGCCACGGTCGAATCGGTGTCGTCATGGCGCGGGTGAGGCTGGTCTCAACGCCGGGTCCCGGCTGTGGTCCGGTGTGGGATTTCTGTCAGGATTTCGAATTATGGTGTCGAATCCGCTGCCCGCGCTAGCTCGCCGGATCGCGCAGAGACGCTGGGTGATGCGCACGGCGCCGATAGTGCTGCGGCTGGAACGGTTCGTTCGGTGGATCAGCCGTGGTCGGCACGGTGTGCTCGATCTTGCGGGTTTGCCATCGATCGAGATCACCGTCCCGGGCCGCAAAACCGGGATCCTGCGGACCACCTCGCTGCTGTATGTGCCGCGTGGTGACGACTTCCTCGTCGTCGGCTCCAACTGGGGCAGCCGCAAGCATCCGGTGTGGTCGGCGAATCTGCGTGCGGTCGGCACCGCGAGCGTCCGGTTGAAGGGGGAGCAGTTCGAGGTGACCGTCACCGAGGTCGCCGGTATGGATCGCAAACGTGCGTGGGATCTGGCGGTCGAGTTCTGGCCGGGCTACGAAATGGAATGCGAACTGTCCGGCGGGCGGGCCTTCCGCATCTTCGAGTTGCGCCGGGGCTGAATTCATTCGGCGGCAGGCACGATCGGCGCGCCCGGATGCGGGACCGGCGAGGTCGATGCGGCGTGCGAGCGCAGGCTGACCGGCCCCATACCGGCATGGCGGGACGGCGTTCGAGCTGTTCATGTTGCGATCTCCGCGTTCGCGTTGCCGTCGAACGATATCCGCCGTCCCGGTGGGCCCTTGTTGACGGGTCGCTTGTCCAAAACGGTGCGTGTTCGGTGTGGCAGCGCGCAGAATCCGGGTATGCGATTCCATGCCTTCAACGACGATGTGCTCGCCGACCACGACGCGGTGGCGATTGCGGAACTGGTGCGTCGCGGGGAGATCGGTGCTGCCGAGGTCGCCGAGGCGGCGCGGGCGCGGGCCGCGCAGGTCGATCCGACATTGCGCGCCCTCGTGGTCTCGGCGGAATCGGCGCGGTCGGCTGGTGATCCGGATGCGCCGTTGTTCGGTGTGCCGACGTATGTCAAGGACAACACCGATGTGCGTGGGCTGCCGACCAATCACGGCACCGCGGCGTTCGCGGGGCGGCCAGCCCACGCGGATGGACCGTATGCGAAACAGTTTCTGAGCACCGGGATGTCGGTGCTGGGCAAGAGCCGACTACCGGAGTTCGGTTTGAATGCGAGTACCGAATTCGCCGCTGCCGAACCGACCCGCAATCCCTGGCATACGGACTACTCGCCGGGTGCGTCATCGGGTGGCGCGGCGGCTTTGGTGGCGGCCGGTGTGGTGCCGATCGCGCACGGAAATGACGGCGGCGGCTCGATTCGGATTCCGGCCGCATGCTGTGGTCTGGTCGGATTGAAGCCGAGCCGAGGCCGGCATATCGACGGTCCGCAGGCGCGCTCGATGCCGATCAACCTGGTCTCCGAAGGCGTTCTCACGCGATCGGTGCGCGATACCGCGACGTATTTCGCTGCGGCCGAATGCCATTGGCGCAATCCGAAGTTGCCGCCGGTCGGTTTGGTCCAGGGACCGGCGCGCCGGCGGCTGCGGATCGGAGTGATCGCCGATTCCATCACCGGTACCGAAACCTGCCCGCAGACCCGGGCCGTTCTCGACGACACCGTCGCGCTGCTGGAGAAGATGGGTCATGAGGTAGGTCCGATCACCGTGCCGGTATCGCAACGCTTCGCCGACGACTTCACCGCCTATTGGGGACTATTGGCGTTCCTGATCGAGGCGGGTGGGAGATTGGCGATCGATCCGGGGTTCCGGGCCGGTGATCTGGATGCGTTCACGCGCGGGCTCGCAACGCAGTATCGCAAGTCCATGGTGCGCACACCGGCCATCCTTTACCGTCTCGCGCAAGTGCGTCGCGCCTACGCGGGCATGTTCCGCGACCACGAACTGATCCTCTCGCCGGTCCTGGTCCACACCACTCCCCAACTCGGTCATCTGAACCCGACAATTCCCTTCGACGAACTCTTCGCGCGCCTGATCTCCTGGGTCGCGTTCACCCCGTTGAACAATGTCGCAGGTACACCGGCGATCTCACTGCCCATGGGTGCCTCGCGCGAAGGGCTCCCGATCGGCATGCAATTCTCCGCCGCCCACGGCGACGAACGCACCCTCCTCGAAATCGCGTTTGCCATCGAAGCCGAACGCCCCTGGCGGCGCATCCAGGACTGACCCCGGCTACCGGGGAATCGCGTGCCAATCCTCGCCGAAGGGGCCGGCACGACGTGCGACCATGTCCAAGGCCTCGTCGCATGCTGCCTCGATCGCGCGCTGCCACTGTTCGGGCACCAGCCCCAACCGAATGGCGAGCGCGTATTCGTCCTCGTCCTTCCAGTGATAGCTCAGATCCGGTTCGACGATGAGATCCAAGTGCAGATCGCTGGTGTCGACGCCGTCGGCGGTCCGTGTGAACGGCAGTTGGAAATTGACGTACCACCACAGGAATTCGCCGTGCTCATCCCATATCGGGGCAATCGCGAAATAGCGATCGGCATACATGATCGCCAGCCGAGTGGTGCGCTGCCACACCCATGCCCCCATTTCCCACTCCCGCCGCGCATACGCCTCAAGTAACCGGCCCCGCGCCCCCGGATCGTCCTCACGCATGGACCTGATCCACAACTCCGGCCCCACCCCCTGCGTCCCCGGGGTCAACAACACCCGCAACTCGTCGCCCCGATCGGCCACCACCCGCTGCGGCCACTCGGTGAATGGCCGCCCGAAGATCATGTCTCGCACCATAATCGTTCGACCCACAGCGAAAGACGTCACCGTGCCAGCCTAGTTCGCCGATCCGTGTGCATGCCCCGTGCGGGCCTTGGTGATTCGGTCGGTGTTCGCGCGGCGGGGACTGTCGTGGGTCGAGTCGCCCTCGCTACCCGGTCATGTCGGGCAGCGGGTGGGTGATCACCCATTGACGGTCGCTAGACGATCGTCTAGCCTCATTTTTCGAGGAGAGATCCGTTAACAACGCTTAACCCGTGTTCCCGTCGCCCTCGCAAAGCCGGGAGCGTATTTGTCGCATGCTTCCGATTCATTGATCATGTGCTGGTTCCGGCCCGCCGATTTCTCGGAATGCCCGCGATTCACGAGAGGAAGTGAGCCGATGCGGCGCACTGATGGTGAGTTGATTCTGTTCTGGTCATTGCCGGTGCTGGCGGTGCTGTGGATTTCGGCGTTCTTTCTGTTTCCGGGTTTCATCCATCCGATGTCGCCGACGATGTCGCCACAAGAGGTCGCCGATTTCTATCGTGACCCGGGTAATCTCACGCGCATCCGGTACAGCATGATCATGTTCAACTGGTTCGGTATCTGTCTGATACCGGTGGTGATGCTGCTCGTGGTCCAGATGCGGAGAATGGCGCACCGGACACCGATCTACTCCTATTGCATGCTGGCATGCGCTGCCGGCGGGCCCGCGATATTCCTGTGCGCCAATCTGTTCTGGCTGCTGGCGGCGTTCCGCCCGGACCGGCCCGCGGAGCTGACGCAGCTGTTCAACGATCTCGCGTGGGTGACGTTCACGGTGCAGGTTCCGTATCTGATCATGCAGAGCCTGCTGCTGGCATTGGCGATCTACACCGACCATCAACCCCGCCCGGTCTTTTCGACCTGGGTGGCTCACTTCAATGTCGTCATCGCCATAGCACTCGCGCCCGCGACGTTTACCGGGTTGGCGCTCACCGGTCCGATGGCCTGGAACGGGCTTCTCCCGTTCTGGGTCAAGAACATCGCCATCGCGGTCTGGATCGTGGTGATGGGCGTGCTCATCGGCCGGAAGGTCTATCAGCGGCGCGACGAACAGGCAGTCGCCGAACACCCGGTCACTGATGAGCGTGTCTCCGACGAGGTGACGGCATGAGCGCTGCGGCCACACCGACCGGAACCCCTCTTGCTGTTCCGCCGCTTCCGGATTCGCGGTTGGCACGTTTCGTGTGGCACTGCCGCCGCAACCCGAAACGTGAACTCTGGTTCGCGTGGTGGCTGACGGTGATCTTCTACCAGCTCTACACCGTCGCCTACTTCATCCTCTCGCGCACCCAACCGCCTCCGCATCCGGGATGGGACGCCGACCGGGTCGTGCGCTGGTTCCACACCCACCACTGGGGCATTCTGATCGGCTTCGGCCTCATCCTGCTCGTCACCGGTATGACCGCACAGCAGAACGCGCTCATTGCCTATTCGATGCGCCGCATGTCGGTCAGTCGCGCATTCGCCTACTCCTACCTCGTGCTGTACGCACTGGCCGCGATCCCCGGCATGGTGCTGATGTGCATTGTGCTGACCGTGGGCGCCATGCGCCCCGATCGCGATCCCGAACTGCAGTACTGGCTCTACGACCTCGGGTTCCTGTCGTTCACCGGAACAATGGGCGTCTTCCTGATCGGAAGCCTGATCTGGATGACCGCGATACTGCTGGACAACAATCGTGTATTCCCGAAATGGTTCGCCTATCTCAACCTCTGCAACGCGCTCACCGAAATTGTTGTCGCACCCGCATGGATCTTCAAACGTGGTGTATTCGCCTGGAACGGCGCGATCGCATTCTGGATCAACATGGTCGTCTTCGGTGTGTACACCGTTGTCTTCATCACCCTGCTCAAGCAATTGATCGAACGCGAAGATTTCGGCACCGGCCCGCTACCCGACCCAGTAGCCGAGCAACACCCAGCACCGACCGAACTGGTGAGGACCCCCGCATGACCGACCTTGCCGGCACCGCCACTACCGGACAGTCCACGGACCAGCACACCACAGATAAACCGGCGCGCCACCTTCCCGGTCAACCGGATATGTGGGCCTTCGTCCTGTTCGAAACCCTCATATTCACGGCCTATCTCGTCGTCTACCTGATCGCGCGAATCCGCGACCAAGACAACTACCTGCACGACCAGGCGCAGCTGGATCTGCGCTTCGGGATATTCAACACCATCGTGATCCTGAGCAGCTCCTGGTCGGTGGCCCGCTGCGTCCAATCCGCCCGTGCGGGCCGCTACCGCCCAGCCCTTGTCAACGCCGTGCTCACGCTGTCGTTCGGAGTCGTATTCCTGGCTTCGAAGATCGTCGAATGGCACACCGAACTTCGGTTGGGCAACGGACTAACCACCAGTGACTTCTTCAGCCACTACTTCTTCCTCACCGGAATCCACGGCGCCCACGTCCTGATCGGCATCGTCGTGATGAGCGTGGTGATCCACGAAATCCGAAGCCCCGCACGGCGGTCACAGCAGCTCATCGAGACCGGAGCCACCTACTGGCACACGGTCGATTTCCTCTGGGTCCTCATCTTTTCCCTGCTCTACATCGTGAGGTGACCGGGTGCGAACAGTATTCAACAACAGACTTTTCGCGGTATGGCTGCTGCTGTCGGGCTTGACGCTGACCTACCTCGTCATCGCCCACTCCGCCGACAACGGTGGAACCATCACCGCCAGCAGGGCGGCCACCGTCGCCGCCATTGCCATCGCCATCGTCAAGGTGCGCATCATCTTCCGAGAATTCATGGAGGTCGGACACGCACCCGCCATCTTGCGCCGCCTCACCGATCTGTGGATCGTGATCATGTCGGTGAGCCTGCTCGGGACCTACCTCGTCGGTACCTGGCTCGTCGACACATGAACCAGGCAGCCGCCCGTCACCCATCCGGATAGGTGATGACTGAAACCACTGATCACCCGGCTACGCTCGACAGCGTGTCCACCGGCGTCCCACCCGCGAGCAGCCTGCAACGGAAGCGATCCGACGTGCAGCATCGGACCCTCGATGCCGCCCTGGAACTGTTCGCCCAGCACGGGGTCAGCGGCACATCGTTCCAGATGATCGCCGACGCGCTCGGGGTCACCAAAGCAGCCGTCTACCATCAGTTCAAGGCCAAAGAAGACCTCGTCATCGCCGTCACCGAACGAGAACTCGCCGCCCTCGAACCAACCCTCGACGCCGCCGAGGCCGAACCCGACAGCGACCGTGCCCGAGACGTACTCCTCGAGCGCGTCATCAACCTCGCCATCCGCGACCGCGGTCTCGTCGGCACCCTCCAATTCGACCCCGTCATCGTCCGGCTGCTCGCCGAACACCAACCCTTCCAGGACTTCCTGACCCGCCTGTTCACTGTCATGGCAGGCGACAACACCACCGACACCCGCGTAACGACAGTCATGCTCTCCGGCTCCATCGCGGTCGCCGTCATGCACCCACTCCTGGCCGACATGGACCCCGAAACGCTACGCACAGAAATCACGAAAACCGCGCGCAGAATCCTGAACACCACCGGCGCGGACTGAATATCTCGGTGCCCATGTCGCCGTCTTCGCACAGCCTCGGTGATTCAGTCGGTACCGTGGCGGCGAGCCGGTCATAGGCTCCGTAGCTGCCGTGGTTGTATGCGCCGCCGGAGGATCCGGCCAGGACTAGAGGCCGAGTTTGGTGACGGCATTGTCTTCCAACGGGTTGGCGGTGCGAATGTAGTTGTGCACGGTGCGGGGGTTGGACCAGCGGCCCTGTCGCATGATCTCGCGGTCGCTGGCTCCGCCGAGCGCGGCCTGGGTGGCGAATCCGGCGCGCAGTGAGTGTCCGGAGAAGAGGTCCGGATCGAGTCCGGCGCGCGCGGCATAGCGTTTCACGAGTTCGGCTATCGCGCGACCGGACATGGCCTCGGTGCCGATACCGCCGTGGCGGGTAATGGTGGGAAACAGTGGGAGGGTGTCGTTCTCGGCCAGGGCTGTACCACGGTAGCCGTGGCAGCGGTGGATCTCCGGCGACGGCGACGACGCCTCGGCCAGCCAGGCACGTACATCGCCGTGCACGCGATGCACTTCGAGTAGCTGGATCCAGTCGGCGAAGGCGCACACCGGGCAGGTGTGCGGGCGCTGGCCGCGGGGGAGTGCGACGCGTTGTTCCGCGATACCGGTGGGGTCGGTTTTGGTGGTCGGAAGTTGAACGAGCAGTAGCGGTTCACCGGTGCCGTGGTCGATGTCGACCCGCACATCGGCGATCCGCAATCCGGCGAGTTCGCTGCGGCGTAATGCCCCCGCGAATCCGACGAGCAACGCCAGTGCGTCGCGGCGTCGCGCGGGCTCGGTCGGCCAACCCGGCTCCGGCAGCCCCGCGAGCAGTTGTTCGAGGGTATGCAACAGCACCGGACGTTTGCGTTTCGGCTGGGTGCGACGGGTCCGGCGGATACCGCGCAAGGTCAGGCGAACGACATCCGAACGCGTCGGTGACGGTAATCCGTTGGCGGCGTGCACCGCCGCGATGGCCGCCGACTTGCGTTCGAGCGTGGCCGCACTGAACGCCCACCGCTGCGAGCCATCATCACTGCGACGCAACGCATCCGCCGCGGCAGCCAGGTAGACCGCGACATCGAGCGGATCCGCGGGCAGCGCCTGCCGTCCCTCCGCCGTGCACCATCCGGCCCACGCGATCCAATCGGTTCGGTACGCCCGCAACGTATTCGCCGACTGCGACGCCTCCAGATACCGCCGCAACGCCCCGGCCTGCTCATCATCGAACCGCTCCCGCACCAACCGCAGCGCCACGGTATCGACCAGCACACTGCGCACGCCACGGCGCAACTGCGTGCGCACCGACTCCGGCATCGCGACCACCACATCGCCCACCACATCGCCCACCGCTCGCTCCCATCCACCCGGATCGCCCCTGACCTCCGACGACCAAGACTATGCGCTCTCCGGGCCTTTCCGAGCGGCCGCGACAACTCGGCCAATCCGGTGTGGCCGCGACAGGCCTCAGTCGGGCAGGGGTACCAGCCGCTGGGCATCGTCGAACAGATAGGACTCGGCGACCCGTGCCGCGGTGAGCGCGGCAAGCGCGGTGGCCGCGAGCAACATGTACATGACCACGATCTGGTAGCGAATGGCAGTGAGCGGATCGACACCGGCGAGGATGAGTCCGGTCATGGCGCCGGGCAGGCTGATCAGCCCGACGACCTTCGTCGCGTCGATCGTCGGAATCAGCGCGGTGCGCAGCGCGGATCTGCGGTGCGGCAGAAAGGCCTCGCGCGCCGAAAGACCCAGACACAGGCGGGCTTCGATGGCGGGACGAGCAGTGCGGGCGTCCTCGTGCAGTCGGCGCAGGGCGATACCGGTGGCCTGCATGGCCCCGGAGACGATCATGCCGCCGACCGGAACGACCACGCGGGCCTGGGTGGAGATCACCTGGAACAGGATGAGTGCGCCCAGCGTAATGGCCGAGCCGGTGCCGACCCCGATGGTCGCGGCTCGCCGCGCCCGCGGCACACCCTTTCCGCGTCGGCCCGCCACCTGCCCGGCGACCAGAACCATCAGGACAACCCAGGCGAGTGCGCCCGGTAATCCGGTGTGCCGGAACAGGATCAGCAGAATAGCGCCGACCGTTACCAATTGGGCGGCGGCACGGGCGGCGGCGATGAGCAGCTCGCGGGTCAGATGCAGCCGCTGCCGGTAGGCGATCGCGGCGGCGAGCGCGACGAGCACCAGCGAGGTCGCTGCACCCGGCCAGCTGGGGACGGAAAGCTGTTCTGTCACTGGGTTTTCCGTTCATCGCTGGGCGAAAGGTGTCCGTGCTGCAGTGTCCAGATGTCGTCGGCCACCTCGGTCACGAAGGCGGTGTCGTGGCTGACCAGGACGACGCCGCCGTTGGCGGTGTGGTCGCGAATGAGAGTTGCCACCGCGGCGGCGGATTCGGCGTCGAGTGCGGAGGTCGGTTCGTCGAGCAACAGAACCTCGGGTTCGACGGCCAGCGCGCGCGCCAGACACACCCGCTGCGCCTGACCACCGGACAGTTCCAGACAGCGCCGAGCACGGAACTCCGGCGGCAAACCGACTCGGGCGAGCAGTGTATCGATGCGTTCGGCGGTGAGATCGGCACGGCCGACGCGGATCTCGTCGGCGACGATATCGGTGAGCAGCGTCGGTCGCTGTGGTACCAGTCCGACCCGGCGGCGTAGCTCCGGCGCGGGGAACCGGGTTATCGGGATGTCATCGAGCAGGATCGTGCCGCCACTCGGTTCGTCGAGCCGGTTGAGCAGCCGCAGCAGTGTGGTCTTGCCCGTGCCGCTCGGCCCGATCACCGCAGCGCATCGACCTGCTCGAAACGTCACGGAGGTATCGGTGAGTATCGGCGTTTGCGCGTGGCTCGCGCTGACCCGATCCAGACTGATGTTGGGCACCGTCCCACCATTCCCTATCCGTGGCAGTGCGGCCTGGCCGGGCCGGAAACCGCGGGCCGATGTCGAACCGGGCGAGTGGACGCGGCCATCGCCCATAGTCGACCATGGGGCGATGTCGCTCAGTACCCACGAAGCCGATCTGTTCGAGAGCACCAGGGGCCGTTTGGAGGCGATCGCCTACCGACTGCTCGGGTCGGCCGCTGATGCCGAGGACGCGGTGCAGGATGTATTTCTGCGCTGGCAGGCGGCCGACCGGGACTATGTCGAGACGCCCGTGGCGTGGCTGACCAAGGCGCTCACCAATCTGTGCCTCAACCAGCTCACCTCGGCGCGAGCCAGGCGCGAGACGTATGTGGGCCAGTGGTTGCCTGAACCCGTATTCGCCGGGGACCGGATGCTCGGCCCGGCCGACACCGTCGAGCAGCGGGAATCGGTGTCGATCGCGATGCTCACCCTGATGGAGCGGCTCTCGGCCAAGGAACGCGTGGTGTATGTGCTGCGCTCGGCATTCGGATACGCGCACAACGAGATTGCCGAAATGCTCGATATCACCGAGTCGAACTGCCAGCAGATCTATCGGCGCGCCAAGCAGCATCTGGCCGTCGACCGGGCTCGGGTGGAGGTCGACGAGGTCGCCGCCCGCAAGATTGTCGAGGAGTTCCTCGCCGCGGCGGTCAGCGGCCGGACCGAGACGCTGATCAGCCTGCTGACCGACGACGCCATCAGCATCGGCGACGGCGGTGCCTTCATCCGGACCCTCAGCAGGCCGCTCATCGGTGCGCTGCGCGTGGCGCGGTTCCTGAGTCTGGCCGTCAAGCCGACCGACACGAAACGGAACATGCTGGGTGGCAGCCCCGCCATGTTCGCGGCGGTCGCCAACGGTGGGCCCGCGCTGGTGATGGTGGTCGGTGATCGGGTGGTCGGCATCGTGTGCCTCGAGATGACCTCCGACGGCATCGCGGCCATCCACGGCCAGGCCAACCCGGAAAAGCTCGAACGTGCCACCCGCCGGTGGGCGACCTACGGACACGGAGCACCCCTCATCGAATCCTGGTGACTCACATCACAGTCCACTCCTGTCAGTATTCGTGCCGCTGTCCGGTTCAGGAAGCGAACCCCACCGAGACAGGAGTCAGACCATGAAGCACCGCATCGTCGTCCTCGGAGCCGGATACGCCGGAGCCATTACCGCCGGACGCCTCGCCAAGCGGCTGCACCGCGACGACGTCGAGATCACCCTGGTCAATGCCGACCCGGAATTCGTCGAACGGGTGCGTATGCACCAGCTCGCCAGCGGGCAGGATCTGCCCGTCCGGCCGCTGCGCGAGGTGTACGCGGGCACCGGCGTGCAGGTCCGGACGGCGCGGGTCACCGGCGTCGATGTGGACCGCAAGACCGTTGATCTCATCGGCGAACACGGCGCGGAAACCCTCGGCTACGACAACCTCGTGTATGCCCTCGGTAGCACCATCGCCGACTACGGCATCCCCGGTGTCTCCGAGTACGCCTACCACGTCGCCGGGAAGCAGGCCGCGCTGCGTTTGCGGGCGCGCTTGCACGAGTTGGCGCCGGGTGCGCGGGTGCTGATCGTCGGCGGCGGTCTGACCAGCATCGAAGTGGCCACCGAGATCGCCGAGACCCGCCGTGACCTCGAGGTCGCCATCGCCGCCCGCGGCGGCGTGGGCGACTGGCTCGACGAAAAGGCCCAGCGCCATCTGCGCGGCGCCTTCGACCGGCTCGGCATCGCGGTCCACGAACACGCCGACATCACACGCGTCGAAGCGCACGGCGCGCTCACCGCGGCGGGGGAGCTCCCGGCCGAAATGACGGTGTGGACCGCCGGTTTCACCGTGCACCCGATCGCGGCGGCCACGACCTTGACGGTGTCCGATACCGGGCGGATCGTCGTCGACGGCACCCTGCGCTCGGTCTCGCATCCGGATGTGTACGCCGTCGGCGACGCGGCGTACGCCGAAGGAGTCGGCGGGAAACCGCTGCGGATGGGGTGCGCCACGGCAACGCCGATGGCGTGGCTGGGTGCCGACGCCCTTGCCGCGCGCTTGACCGGTCGCAAGGTTCCCGAGACCCCGATCGGCTATGCCACCCAGTGCATCAGCCTCGGCCGTCGCGATGGCATCGTCCAGAAGGTGACTCCGGACGATCAGCCCACCTCGACCGTGATCACGGGCTGGGCCGGCGCTCGCATCAAGGAGCTCATCTGCGCGAGCACGGCCTGGAGCATCTCCCACCCGACCATGCTGATGCCCAGCCGTCGCCGCCACCTCGTGGCCACCGGCGATCTGGAGCCCCGGTTCGTCACCCGGTGACGGGGCCGCGGCGTCGTCCGAGCTCGAGCCACCGGTCCGCCGACCGGTGGCTTGTTGCGCGGAGCAGCTGAATGTTGTTGCGGCAGAGCTTCAGCGCATGGCATCCCCGAACCATGTCGGCAGGTGCTCGACCAGATCCCGCTGATCGTCACCGACCCAGGCCACATGGCCATCCGGCCGCAGCAGCACCGCGGGCACGTCCAGTTCCGCGCTCACGTCGACGACGTGGTCGACCCGATCCGCCCAATCCGCCACCGAAAGCAGGCCGGTCTGGTCGAGAAGTAGTCCGCGGCCGCCGCGCATCAGCTCGTAGAGGCGTCCCCGCTGCAACGCCACGTCCCGCAGCCGTCGGCCGAGCAGTTCGTGGCCTTCGCCGAAGTCGTAGCGAACGCTGATCGCGGTGACCTTCTCGATCAGGTAGCGGTTCACGTTCTCGAAGTCCATCAGTTCCGCCACCAATCGGCGCACTGCCTGCGGGCCGGGGGCGAGGGATATCAGCTCCATCTGCGCGCGGGTGTTGTTCAGCACGTCGGCGGCCACTGGGTGCCGTTCGGTCTCGTAGCTGTCCAGCAGCCCTTTCGGAGCCCAGCCGTCGATCGCGGCGGCCAGTTTCCAGCCGAGATTGAATGCGTCTTGAATGCCGAGGTTGAGGCCCTGTCCGCCGATCGGCGGGTGGATATGCGCCGCGTCGCCGGCCAGCAGCACGCGGCCGATCCGGTAGCGCTCGGCCTGCCGGGTGGCATCGCCGAAGCGGGACAGCCAGCGCGGTGAGTGCACGCCGAAGTCGGTGCCCGCGGTCGCCAGCAGTTGCTGTTTGAGCTCGTCCAGGGTCGGCGCGACCGTGCGGTCCTCGGCCACCCCGTCGGCGGGCGCGACGACGCGGAATACACCGTCCCCGACAGGCATGGCGCCGAACCGGTGCTGAGTCTTGCGGACTTCGGTCATCACGGCGGTCAGCTCCTCCGCCGACGCGGTCAGCTCCACCTCGCCCAACAGTGTGTCGACCGAGGTGGGTTCGCCTGGAAAACCGATGCCGAGCAGCTTGCGCACCGTACTGCGGCCGCCGTCGCAGCCGACGACGTAACGCGAACGCAACCGCGTGCCGTCGGCCATTTCGACACTGACCCCGTCGTCGTCCTGGCTCAGCCCGACCACTTCGCAGCCGCGCCGGATCTCGACGCCGAGTTCGGTGGCGTGCTCGGTCAGCAGGCGCTCGGTGACGGTTTGCGGAATGCCGAGGACATACCAGTGTGCGGTGTCCATCCGGCCCGGCGACGGCTTGCGGATACCGGCGAAGAAACCACCGACCTCATGCCGCTCGCCGGCCGCGAGGAAGCGTTCCAGCAGACCGCGCTGGTCCATCACTTCGATGCTGCGCACGTGCAAGCCGAGTGCGCGGACAACCTTGGTCGGCTCCGCCGCCTTCTCGAGCACGAGCGCGTGCACTCCGCGCAGCCGCAACTCGCTGGCCAGCATCACGCCGGTCGGTCCGCCACCAGCCACGATCACATCAATCACGAAAACCCCTCACTCGACAAGATTGCACTTGGGTCGGCCGCTGCGCGTCGTCGGTGGTTCCACGACCGGCTGGACCGGTACGTCGCGAAGCCACACGCTTCGGGCAGAACTCGTTTCCGCAGGTAGCGGCTTCGGCTTGGAGATTCTGCAGCACACCCGGGGTCTTGCCGCAAGACCCCGGGTGCGTTATATGTTGAGTAGGTAAGGAGTGAGTAGCCTCCATGCCTCCGTTTACTTCGTCCGCTGAGGATGAGCAACCCTCCTCGTGCAGCCGCACCAACGCTGGTCATCGGTTGTTCTGCGCCGTCACGACATTCGCAATCGCTTCGACACATCGAGTTTGTGGGTGGCCAGTTGAGGTGTGTCGCAAACCGTGGCAACCACCGTCTGCGATCGTCGCCACCCTGCAGGGCGGATATCTCCGCGCCCGCGCGGACGGCACCAGCGAACCCTTCGACCAGGCGATCGCATCCCCGCACTTCTGGCCGCACACACCCATCTCGACCAGCCGCTGCCCGCGCCGCTTCTCACACACCGGGTCGAGATCCGGCGCATCACCATCGCGCCCGACTATTCCGGCGGGTTGCACGTCCACAACGGCTGGCTCGGTGATCTATCAGATCGACGGCCGACCGGAATCCGTGCTCGGCCCGGGGGATGTGTTCTACGAGCCCGAAGGCGCGAAGCCGAGTCCGCCGGAACTGGGAGATCGCTCCGCCAGCCAGCGGATGGCGGTCAAGGCCAGCGTGATCGTGACGCCGCCGAGAACGGCGGTACGCCCACTGGTGTCGGGCAGGGCCACCGCCGCGACGGTCGCGGCCAGGCTGTAACCGATAGCTCCTGCCGCGTACATCACCGAATAGCCTGCGGCTGCCAGATCGGCTGGAAGGTGCTCGCACAGTGCGATATTGCGGGCAATCATGACACGGGACTGCAGCAGCCCGGCCGCGGTCAGAGCGATCGCGATGCCGACACCCGGCATGACCACTACCGATCCGACACAACCCGCCATCGCGATCAGCAAGACCAGCCCTTGGCGCCGTACCGTTCCCGGCCAGGGACGCAATCCGTAACAGAATGCGCCGAGGGCACTTGCAATGGCGAAGGCGATCTGTAGCGGTGCGGCCGCCACTCGGCCCAGTGCCAGCCCGGCGAAACCAGCTGCTCCGATGGCCAGATGCGGGCGAATCCCGTACTGGCGCAACCACATTCCCGCACCGGCCGCGCCCGTTACCTCACCGAGGACATAGGCGGCGGGCAACGTTGCTCCGAGTGCATACCCTTGCGACCGGACCAGAAAGACCAGAGCCAACGGAGCCATGGCGATCGGCGACTTCCCTGCCAGCGACACGATCGACCAGACCAGCAGGTCCTGGGTGACAAGCCGTCGGTAGCCCATTGGTTGTCTCCATGTTCGGCCGCTCTGGTTGCGAGTGCGCTGGCCACGCGCGTTGTCAGTTCTTGAATGATGTGTTGTTCGGCTGTCTGGACTGGATCACGTTGTGGCCTTGTGGACATGATCGGTGTTCCGGGCGGTGCGGATTGGCACGACGTCCGTTATTCGGTATGCGGCAGGTCCAGGGTGTCGAACTGGTGCGAAGACCAGATGCGGCGCGAGCGTTCCTCGGGGTAGGGCTGGGTGGTTGGGGCGGCGCTGTAAACGCGGGTGGCTCGGGTGTGTGGATCGTAGGGTGCCCATCCCGGATTTCCTGTGGTCGCAAAGTCCACCCAGCCGGTGCGCATGCGGTCGGAGACGTAGGTGATCTCGTTCGCGGCGCTCGGGTGGGCGGACCGGTGGGCGCGTACGTCGTCGATGCCGAGAGTGCCGAATACGAGCAGGAAGTCGAGGCTGTGCGAAGCGCCCTGCTCGTGGTTGAAACTCCAGCACAGTTCATAGAGCCAGGCGGGTCCGCCGCCCGCATGCTGAGCGTCGGCAAGATGCAGGCTTGGCATGCGGAACAACCAGTCGGCGTGGACGAGTTCGTACAGCTGGGCGGGAGTGGCCTGGGGGTACATGGTGCGGTAGCCGTGGCTGGCGTCGGCGCCGGGTGCGAGCCACTCGAGGGTGGTGTTCACCTGTTCGTGCGTCATCTCGGTGCCGAACCGGGTGTTGAACAGCCGGTATTCGTCCTGGGTATGTCCTACGAGCAGGTCGATGTCCCGTGCGGCACCAGCGGCGAGCGCCTGCCACGGCGCCTCGGGTAGGACGGTACCGTCGACGACAGGTGAGAACGGTGACGGCGTCAATGCCATAGGCCTCCAGGTTTCGACGAACTCGGGCATCTTTTGCAGGATCGTGTCCTTGGCGTCGATCAGCGCGCGTGGGGCGATGCCGGCCAGCTCCTCGACGGTGGCTCGCGCACCGACTTCGGCCGCGATCGCCCCGGAGATCGCGGCAGCGAGCTGCGGGGTGAAGAAGGTGCCCGGCACACTCTGTGGGATGGCGCGGTGGAACAGCCCGGCGGCTGTCGGCATGGTGAGCAGCGCGGCGATACATCCCGCGCCGGCGGACTGGCCGAAGACGGTGACCTTGCCCGGGTCCCCGCCGAAGGCGGTGATGTTGTCCTGAACCCACTGCAGGGCGGTGGCCTGGTCGAGGATGCCGCGGTTGGCCGGGGCGCCGATGATGTGGGCGAAACCCTCCACACCGACGCGATAATTCAGACTGACCACCACCACACCCGATCCGGCAAGCGTTGCCCCGTCGGCGTGCGGATTGGCGGAGCCACCCTCCTGGTAGCCGCCCCCATGAATCCACACCATCACCGGTAGCCCCGCGGTGCCGAGAGCGGGTGACCAGACATTGAGCGTCAAACAGTCGGCGGAACCGTCAGCGGCGCTGCCGGATGCGGTCGACATCACCGCACCCGTATGGGCCACTTGGGGAACCGGTGGGCCGAACTTCAGCGCGTCACGAATGCCATCCCACCGCTGGACCGGAACGGGCGCGCCGAAACGGTATGCGCCGACGGGTGGCTCGGCGTAGGGGATACCGCGGAAGACCGCGACGGCCTTCTCCCACCGGCCACGTACAACTCCGGCAGCCGTACGGATCTCAGGTCCGATATTCACTCGGGCACTCACTTCCTTCAGAAGCTCGTATGCTGCCTGGCCTATCAATCTCGTCACCGACCGCCCGCCGTTCAACCGCACCGGTGGCCGCGAACTCGTCAGTTTGCCCGATTGGTCTTTGATCCCATTGTCTCTCAACAGTATTCAGCACCCGGTCCGGTCTTCACACCGCTGTCGGTATACCCCACGTTTTCTGGTGGATCACACGGGAGTCCGACCCGACGCGTGAGAGCTGACGCTCGTTGTCAGTTCTCAGACGAGCTGGCGGAGCGCGAGCGTCTGACCTGCGGTCCGCCATGTGCGATAGGGCGGCCGCCCGTGGGGGCCTCTCAACCTGAGTGGCGGTTTCTGCGGATAGCGTCCGCTTTATGACGATTCGCGATTTTGTGGATCAGGCGGTGGCGATCGGGGCGACGCTGGGCGCTCCAGCGTCGGAAGCCGAGTTGGCTGCGGCTGAAGCGCGCCTCGGGGTCCGCTTCGATGCCCAGTATCGGGAGCTGATGTCGATCGGCAGCGGCATCGAGGGCTTGGGTTCGTGGTTCCTTTATCCCGTGTCCGAACTCGGTGTCTCGAAGCGGTGGCAGGAGACTGAGGCATTCCTGGTGGGCGAGTATTTCGTTCCGGCGGATGAGCCATTCCGCAACGGCGATCGGGTGGGCCAGCCACGGTCCGGCGTCCGCCCCGGGCCGAGGAACGCCGCGTGCGAGGTGCCGGCCGCGCGCCGGTCCGCGTCCGTCGCCGCCGGGTCGTCGTCGGTGACGGCCGTGGGGCTGCCGCCCCGGCCGTCGCGCCGCACGCACGCATCAACCACCGTGACATCCGGCCAGGACATCGGCCCACCTTTGACACTCAACGAACCGGCAACCGCGAACGGCGTTCCGCCGATAGCCGGACCTGGCCGCAACGGCCGACCGAACGCGTCCCGGAACGTACCGTCCTGCCTCAGCCGGTGCCGTCCTGCACCGGATAGTCGATGACGACCACACCGCCGGTGGCGTAGTTGGCGACATCGGCGGCCACCCGCTGGCCTTGCGGCGACGCCCGCGCCGCGGCCATGGCGGCGGCGTCAGCGAAGTCGCCTTCGAAGACCGCGAAATACGGCGCTTCTCCCTTGGTCGCCGCCACGTCGAAGCTGTAGCGCCACGCAAGCAGGCCGGGCCAATTCATGACCAGTGGAAGGTGGTTGTTCACGTAGTAGTCGCGGAAGTGGTCAGGGTCGGCGGGCTTGGAATATAGGACCAACAACCTATGCATGACGACCTCCGTCCAGAGACGAGACCGTGACACTCCGGGTGACCTGGGAGCTCCTGCTAAGAACTGCCGCCGACCTCGCCAGGTGCGGAGCATCGTGATTTTGGTGAGGACGGAGGTGGTTTCGAGGAGCGCGTGGGAGTCGGTGGCCAGCCACAGCGGGAGGTCGCCGACGAAGGCTACGACATCGGGGAGGGTCCGGGTGGGTCGGGTCGCGCCAGAGTCCATAGTCGAGCACACCGGGCTCGGTGGCCGCCGCCTTCGCGAGAGCCGTAAGGGTGGACTCGAAATCGGCGGTGTGCGTGAGTGTGATGTCCAGTACTGCGGTCGGTTGAATCGTCATATGCGCAGGTTAGGGCTTGATATGTGGTCGAGGGAAAGACCGGGACGGGATAGACTCAGAACGGATCGTTATCAATCGACAGGGAGGGCACGTGGCGCCGGATACGGTGAGCCTGCGGTACTTCCTGGTGCTGGCGCAGGAGTTGAACTTCACCCGCGCGGCCGCACGGATCGGTATCGCACAGCCCGCACTCAGCGCCCGGATGCGCCGATTGGAGGCCGAACTCGGTACGAGCCTGCTGGTCCGCAACACGCGCAGCGTCGTATTGACCACGGCCGGTACGACTTTGGCGGAGTCCGCGCCGCCCGCGCTGGCGGCGCTGGACCGGGCATGGGACACCGCCCGCAGCGCGGGGGCCGGTGAACTGGGCACGCTGCGCATCGGATACAGCCTCAGCACCGGCGCCGAGACAGCACCGGCCCTGGTGGACAGACTCATTCGCAACAGCCCGGGACTCGAGGTCGGCGCGGTCCCGATGACGACACCGGAGATCTCCCCCGCGGTCGCCGACGGCCGCATCGATGCCGGGATCACCCGCGGTGAACAACCCGGTCGTGGCGTGCGCCGGTTCCTGCTGCGGCGTCAGCGCATAGGGGTCCAACTGGCACAGCATCATCCGCTGGCCGAACACCCGGAGATCGAGATCGCCGACGCGGCCGCGTATCCGCTGCGACTCCCCGACCGTACGGCCAACCCCGTGATCCACGACCAGCTGTCCGCACTGTTCCGCGACACCCGACCACACCCCCGATTCCACACGCCCCCAGTCTCTTTCGACATGTCTCAGCACGACCTCCACGACGGGCTCACCCTCGCCCCGGCCGGAGAAGCCGCGGTCACGACACAACCGGCCGGTCTCACCTGGCGACCACTGCGGGGCGCACCCAGCCTGACGATCCACCTGGTCCTCCCACGCGAGCAGTCACCACTACACCACCGCATCCGTGCCGTCGCCAAAACCCTGGCACACGAGCTGCACTGGCTGCCGGACTGACGCGCAAGAGCTCAAGCGAGACAGACGTCTGGTGGCGAGGCCGAAGACCTTGCGCCCGGCGGACTTCGCGGTGATGACGACGACGGCGGTCTTGCTGAATGTCGGACACGACCTCGCTACGCCGGCGGATCAGCATCCGATGATGGCCCCGGGGCGGGTCCGAGTCGTACACCGCGACGACGTCCTCGCCCAGCCCGAGATCTAGAGCACCGGCAACGTCTCCAGCGGGTCACCGGCGATCTCGGCACCGTCCATCAACGGACAGGGGCTATCGAAGGCGGCCACCAATCGATCGGCGACGTGCTCGGCGAAACAACGCGGATGCCGGTATCCCGATAACCAGCGATGATTGGCCGCGGTCACCGGATCGATCCGATCGCACACCGCGTACCGCCACTCCACAAACCGACATGCCCTGCTCATCGCAGTGAAGGCAATCCTGTCGCGGTCGCGGATCAACTCGAACGGCCTCGAATCGAGAACCAGTACGCCGCCGTGCTGAGCTGAACCAGGAAGTCCGGGGCATGTCGGCGCGGTTTGCGGTTCTCGTCCAGCCACGACAACCAGAAGGGCAGAGACACGATGCCGACCACTGTCGGATCGAAGCCCAATGCCACCAAGTGGTCTCGCTCGACCCATGATTCGAACCCGATGCGCTGCCCTTGCGTCGCGGACCAATACCATCCCGGAAAACTGCGCTGACCTCGATAGGAAGGAAACGTCCGCACAGGCCGACGCAGCTCGGGAAGAACCTCCGGAAGCGATACCAAGGGAACCCGACGCTCGACACCAGCAGCCGTCACGTACGTCGCATTGAACTGCCCGACGTCTTCGGTCAACCCCTCATCGGCCTCCCGCACGCACCCATCCTCGCCACATTGGATGAGAACTCGCCACGCTTTCGCCAGATTGGTTGAGAATCCGCCACTTTAGGTGAGACATCACCCTCGTCCAGGATTTGGTCCGGGTACCCGGTTTTTCGCCGGTTACGTTGATGATTCGTTGCGTATGTGCAAACCAAACGAAAACAAAACTCCCGCAGATGGTTTGCTGCGACTCAGAAGAGCGTGACCGCCGATAATGTTCACTTATCGGAGGTCAGATGTGCGGGTTCGTGAGTTGGAGATGTTGGGGTGACGTATATTTCGTTTCGTGTGAATACGTTTGATTTCACGAAACCAACGCTACGATTCTCTGGTGTCCAACGTTTGCAACTACCCCGGATGTGTCCGACCGATTACGCGCGGGGGTGGGCCGGGACGGCCCTCGGAATACTGTGATCATCCGGAGCACACCCGGTGGCGCGCTTGGCGGGAACGGCAACGGCAGCAACAGGAGTCGCAGGCACCGGAGACTGCTGTCACTGTGACGCAACAGGGACCGGTGACGGTGGCTCGGTTGCGCGCGGATGAGCTGCTCACGCAATTCCGTGGACTGGCGGATCAATTGGGGAACACGCTCAATGCGGCGGTGGCCGAGTTGTCCACGCTGGCCGATCCGGCAATCGCCGAGGCGCAGGTGCAGGCCGTGCAGGCGGATGCGGCACGACGCATCGCGGAGGCGGAGGTCGCCACGGTCGCCGCGGACCAGGCGCGACGTCAGGCAGAGGAGGCGCGCGCGGCCGCGGAATCAGCCGCCGACGATGCGGCCGGCGCCGCCGAACATGCGGAATCGCTGGTCGCCGAGGCGGAATCGGCGCGATCGGATGCGCTGCGCGAGGTCGAGCGGGTGACCAAACAGGCCGCCGACGACGTGTTCGCGGCGCGCAGCGAGGCCGACGCCGAGATCCGCACCATCCGCCGCGAAGCCACCGACGATGTGGAACGCGCCCGGCAGCAGGCCACCGAGGACGTGGATTCGGCACGTCGGAAGGCGGCGACGGAAATCGAACAGATCCGGCGCGAATCCGCCCAGCAGATCACCGCGGCCGGTGCGGAACGCGATCTGGCGCTACAGCGCGCCGCCGATGCCGAACGCGCCATCGAACGCGCCGAACAGGCCGTGGCCGAACGCAATCAGGCCGTCGCAGAGGCGCGCGAGGAATTGAACCGCCTGCGAGAGGAACTGGATCGCACCCGCGCCGAACTCGTCGAGGTGCGTCGCGCCGCGAGCGCGGACCTCGCAGCCGTACGCGCCGAATCGACGGCCGCACTAGAGCAGACGCGGCGCGAAGCCACCGAACGCCTGGCCACACTCGACGAAGCCCGCGCCCAAACCTTGGCACGCGCCGAACGCGCCGAACGCCAGCTCGACCAGCTGGTCGCCGAATCCCGCCCCAGCCGAGCCGAATCTGCACCCAACGGCGCTCCCGGCTAGTGTGCGCAGTCAGCGAGCACCCCTTGTTCGAACCGGGCACCCTTTGCAGAGGGTGCCCGGTTAACAGACGGGGTGCCCGGTCGAAGTCACGAGACCGAGCGCGCGATGCGGTGGGTGTCGAAAATGGGGGGTCGGCTCCCTGACCGGCAGCGTGACGAAGGAGGACCATCATGAAATACCTGCTGCTGAAGCACTACCGAGGTGCCCCGGCTTCGGCCAACGATGTGCCGATGGACCAGTGGACACCGGCGGAGGTCGACGCGCACGTGCAATTCATGCGTGACTTCGCAGCCCGGTTGGAGGTGACGGGAGAGTTCGTCGACAGCCAAGCGCTGGCGCCAGGAGGTGCTTTCGTACGGTATGACGGTCAGGGGCGCCCACCGGTGACCGATGGTCCGTTCGCCGAGACCAAGGACCTCATCGCCGGCTGGATGATCATCGATGTGGCGTCCTGGGATCGCGCGGTCCAGTTGGCCGGGGAGTTGTCGGCCGCTCCCGGTGCCGGCGGCGAGCCGATCCACGAGTGGCTCGAGGTTCGACCGTTTCTCACCGAGTCGCCCACGGTCACCGAATGAACGAGGCGCTGCTGCGCGAGCTCGTGCCCGCGGTGATCGGCATCCTCGTCCGGCGCGGAGCCGACTTCGTATCGGCCGAGGATGCCGTGCAGGAGGCCCTGATCCGCGCACTGGAAACCTGGCCGGACGAGCCACCCCGCGATCCGAAGGCATGGCTCGTCGCGGTCGCGTGGCGCAGGTTCCTCGATGCCGCCCGCGCCGAGGCATCGCGACGGGGGCGGGAGATCGCCGTGGAGGCAGAGCCCCCCGCCGGTCCCGCGCCCGCCACGGACGACACGCTGCGGCTCTACTTCCTGTGCGCGCACCCCAGCCTGTCCCCGGCCTCGTCCGTCGCCCTGACACTGCGCGCGGTCGGTGGCCTGACCACGCGCCAGATCGCGACGGCATACCTCGTCCCCGAGGCGACCATGGCACAGCGGATCAGCCGGGCGAAGCGGCGGATCGCGGGGCTGCCGCTCGACCGGCCCGGTGATCTCGAAACCGTGCTACGGGTGCTCTACCTAGTGTTCAACGAGGGGTACGGCGGCGACCTCGACCTCGCGGCCGAGGCGATCCGGCTCACCCGCCAGCTCGTCGCGTTGACCGATGAGCCCGAGGTCGCGGGGCTGCTCGCGCTGATGCTGCTGCACCATGCACGTCGCGCGTCTCGCACCGGTCCGGGCGGTCGCCTCGTGCCGCTTGCTGAACAGGATCGATCGCACTGGGATACCGGCCTGATCAGCGAAGGAGTGACGATTCTGCAGGCCGCGCTGACCCGCGATCGGCTGGGTGAATACCAGGCACAGGCCGCGATCGCCGCCCTGCATGCCGACGCCAGGAGCACCCCCGAGACGGACTGGGTGCAGATCGTGGAGTGGTACGACGAACTGCTGCGTCTCACCGACAGCCCGGTGGTCCGGCTCAACCGGGCAGTGGCGGTCGGGGAGGCCGACGGACCGTGGGCAGGTCTGGCGGCGCTGGCCGAGGTGAACCCCGACCTGCCCCGTTACCCGGCGGTGACGGCCTACCTGCGCGAGCGCGCCGGCGACCTCGAGCGTGCCGCCGAACTGTATGCCGAGGCCGCCCGCGCCGCTACCAGCGTGCCGGAGCGCGACCACCTGACGCGAGAGGCGGCGCGGGTGCGGCGACTGCTGCGTCCGTGAGTGCGATATCCGCCCCGAACATCCCAGTTGTCCGGACCGCCCCGAACGCTTGGTGGTCCGAACCCGCCGGACGAGTGAGCCCGGACCACTGGGTGTCGGAACCGCCGGTCGTGCTGGCCGCGCGCACCGCCGAGGACACCCTCGATGGCGCCGCGTCCTGGGCCTCGACCGGCTGGGCGGTGGGTCACGTCTGTGTGATCATCGGCCTCATCTTCGTTCCGCTCGGCTGGGCCGCGCTGCGAAATCACTTGGTGAACAGCAGAACCCAGCGGCTCGCCTACATCGCCGCCACCCCTGGCTACCTCGGTTCGGCACTGTCGATCTCGTACTACGGCGCGGAGGTGTACGGGCTCGGGGCCATCGGTCACGAACCGTTGCCGACGGCGACGCCACCCTGACCCGAATCGGTGCGGACTTTCGGATGAGTCCGATCGCGGCGACCGTCTTCGCCATCGGCCTCGCCCTCATCGCCGTCGCCGCGATCCTTGCCGCTGTCGCCATCTGGCGGTCGGGGACATTGCGGCGTTGGAGCGGAGTCCCGCTGGCCCTGGCGATGGTGCTGTACCTGCCGCATTTCTGGCTGCCGCAGGCGGTGCGCATCGGCTGGGGCGCACGGTGACCGTCGGCGCGGTACGGATCGCGGTCGAGCGCTGGCGGGCGTCGTCGCGCGCGCCCGAACTCGAGGTCGCGTGAAGTCTCCGCCCTTCGTCGAAAGATAGAGTGCCCCATGGCTGTTATTCATCGCACGACCATGTCGCCCGGCAAGCTCGAACTGCTCACCGCCTGGTTGCCGACCCGGCCGTGGTATCGAGACAACGGACGTGCGCCGGAGCTGAGCAGGGCAGGTGGCTTCCGACTCGACGATCCGGCGGGTGCGGTCGGCATCGAATTCGTGTTGGTGAACGACAGTGCCGGACCGGAACCGATCACCTACCACGTCCCACTGACCTACCGCGGCGCACCTCTCGACGGCCGCGAAGACGCGCTCGTCGGCACCTCGATACACGGCGTGCTCGGACAACGCTGGATCTACGACGCGACCTGGGATCCGGTAGCGGTCGCTCAGATCATCGCGCTGCTGGCCGGGCAGGCACAGCCCCAAGCGCAGAGCGCGAGTGATACCCCGGATCTCTCCGTGGTCGTCTCGGTCGGCGAGGCCCTCTCCGCTGCAACGGAATTCCGCTCGGCCCTTGATACACCAACCCATACCGATATCGCGGTGAGCGGTGGTCGCAGCGTTCGGGTCGAACGGGTCCTGTATCCCGAGCCAACTGCACCGAACTCGACTGCGGCACCACTTGGACCGGCATCAGGCAGCCCGCACTCCGAGGCGTCCGTTGCCGCACCGGACTCCGGTACGGCGGGTCAGAAATCCGCAGCGGGCAGCCGACCGCGCGCTGGTCAAGCACCAAAGACGCCCTCGAACTCGACACATGCCGAAGACCAGCGCTCCGCCGCAGCGGCTTTCGATGCGACCGGTGGCACCCGAGTAACGGCACCCTGGCAGACCGACAATGGTTCCACCGTCCGCGGCATGGTCCTGGCGATCGGTGCATGACCGCATCCGAGCGGCGGTGGTCCTGCACGATCCTCACCGGAGCGACCCCCGGATCACCTGTCGAACCGGAGGTTTGGCGCGATCGCGTGGTCGCGGTGCGCCGGAACGACATCCGCGTGGAAACCGTCGACGTGCCGACGGTGGCCTTCGGCGCCGCGATCGGCGTGGCACTCGTAGGGTTCGGCCGTGCGCTGCTCGGCATCGGCATTCGGGTCGTCGAGCGGGAACCGTTGGGCCCGGCGGCCGTCGAGGCGGCGCTGGGCAAGGGGTTCGCGGTGATCGTCGCGGGCCGGCTGCCGATGCGAGACCCGTTGCACGAGAGCCTGCTTGCCTGACGCGTGCCACGGACGCTGATGGCCGGGACAGTGCTCGCCTGCGGTGTCGCGGCGCTGGTGCAGTACCGCGATCCAGCGCGACACGCCCAGTCGACACAAAAAAATCGAGACCCCCCGAAGCAAACATTCGGTTATTCGCATCCTCCGGCCATACTATGTAGCTATGCCCGAAAACGAGAGTGCGGGTCGTGGGGGTTCGCTTGCCGACGGGGCGCGGCTGGCGGTATTGGTCGCAGGTGTCGGCTCCGTGGTTCTCGGAGTGCTGATAGCCGTGTGGCCGGACAAGACCGAGCGGCTGGCGGAGTTGTTATTCGGCCTCTATCTACTGTTGAGCGGTGCGATTCAGCTGATCATCGCGATGGGCGCCCGGTTCGGGATGGCGCTGCGGATGTTCGTATTCTTCGGCGGCGTCGTTTCGGTGGCCTTGGCCGTCATGGCGTTCCACAGCGCGAATTCGATACTGCTGCTCGCGGTGTGGACCGGCCTCGGCTGGACTGTGCGCGGGATCGTGCAGGCGACCGTGGCGGTCTGGGCCGACGAGTTGCCCGAAGGTGGCTGGCAGGAGATATTCGGGCTGCTGACCATGATGGTTGGATTCATCATGATCACCCTGCCGTTCGATTCGCTGGACGGCCTCGGCATAGCGGCCGGCGGCTGCGCGATCGTGATCGGCGTGCTGGAGATCCTCACTGTCGCGCGCGGGCGCGGCGAGGTCGCGCGGATCGCGCACATTCCGGCGGCACCGAACTGAACTGGCGCACATCGGAGTTCGCGCTGGCGCGATGATCATGGGGCGGGTTAACTGTCGGTCATGGCACGCACCGATAGTGGTTCGGAACTGATCGTCGTCACCCACGGTGCCCTGGCGGGTATCGATCCGACTGCCGTGCGCGAAAGTCTCGCGGCGCAATCGCGTCTGGTCGAGCTGCTGCCGGAAGGCGGTGCGCCGGTGCGCATCTTCGGGCCGCCGAATCGACTGCCGGAGCGGATCGCGGGCACAGCTCAGGAGCAGGTCGGCGCGGAATATCTGAACTACTTCGCCGTACGCGGAGTGCGAGATGAACTCGAAGCGGTCGCGGACCGACTGCGTGCCGACGACGCGGTCGAGGCGGCCTATGTCAAACCGCCCGCGGAACCGCCGATCGCGCCGTCGGTCGTGCTGGCCGAAATCGCGGCCCGTCAGTTGGTGGATGCACCGCCCGTGACACCGAATTTCGAAGCCCGGCAAGGTTATCTGGAAGCCGCACCACAAGGTGTGAACGCTCGCTGGGCCTGGAACCGACCCGGCGGTCGCGGTGCGGGCGTGCGCATTGTGGATGTCGAGGGCGCGTGGCGGTTCACCCACGAGGACCTGCTCGCGAACCAGGGTGGCGTGATCGGCGGCGCGGCGTCGACGGATGCGGGCTGGCGCAATCACGGTACCGCGGTGGCCGGGGAGATCAGCGGTGACGTGAACACCTTCGGTATCACCGGCATTGCCGCCGATGCCGCCATCCGCGCGGTCTCGGTATTCGGGTCGGGCTCCGCGGCCGCCATCCGCACTGCCGCCGACGCACTGGACGCGGGCGACATCATCCTGCTCGAACTGCATCGGCCCGGACCGCGCTACAACTTCCAGAACCGAGACGACCAGGCCGGATACATCGCCATCGAATGGTGGCCCGATGACTGCGCGGCCATCCGCTATGCGATCGGCCGCGGTGTCATCGTGGTCGGTGCGGCAGGCAACGGTTCCGAAGACCTCGACAGCGCCCTGTACGACACCCGCCCCGCCGACTTTCCGGCATCCTGGCGCAACCCGTTCCGCGGCGGCGCGGTCGACTCCGGCGCCATCCTGGTCGGCGCGGGCGCACCGCCGCCCGGATTCCACGGTCGCGACCACGGACCCGCACGCTCCCGGCTCGCGTTCTCCAACTATGGATCCCGCATCGACGCACAGGGCTGGGGCCTCGAAGTCACCACCACCGGATACGGTGACCTGCAGGGCGGCGCCGACGAAGACTACTGGTACACCGACACTTTCAGCGGCACCTCCAGCGCATCCCCGATCGTTGTCGGCTCCGTCGCCAGCTACCAGGGTTTGGCCGCGGCGGCAGGCGGCCGCAAAACACCAGCCGAGGTACGGGCGCGACTGCGCGCAACCGGTTCCCCCCAAGTCGATGCGCCGGGTCGACCAGCGACCCAGCGGATCGGCAACCTGCCCGACATCCAGGCCATGATCACACCGTAGACCCGCGCATACGCCGGAGTAGCGAAAAGGGTTGCTGCGCCGCCCGGTATGATTCCTCGGCATCCGCCTCATATGACACGTTCGTGACACCTGGTGGCGCCGAATTAGCACCTGCCCGACAGGCCCCGGCCTGGAGCCATCGCGCCCAGGTCGAATCGCTCGCGAGTTCGGTCGGCCCGCCCCGGCCGCGGGCCGACCGACTGATCTGCCGCATACCTTCCGAACCTCGCGCATACAGACGCGGCGCAGGGCACGGCGTGCGCTATCCCCGATGGTATGCGCACGGCCTGGCACGCGAAGCTGGGCATTGGTGGGGTACGCGAAGGTTGATGTCGACGCGAACCGGTGGTTGGCGGGCCGCACGCGGGGTGAGTGGAAACCCGCGGACAACGTCAGGTGGCGAAAGGTGAATGGCGCGTTGAACTTTCGGTGCCAATTGCGGCGCGTTCGGTGGCGGTTCGAGGGCAGAGTCGATCATCGGCGAGATGGCTGGCCCGACTGTAGTTGAACGGGCTGACCTGGGCATAGGCAATGTGTAGTGATCAACTGTAGATGCCGACCGGCACAGTCGAAATGCGGTTCGCCCGCCAGCGATGGGGGGTTGCACCGGTGCGGTACCGACCGAGAATTTCGGTAGGGTTCGGCGGCGCGGGCAGGGGTGTTGGTGCCGTCGCGACCGGAGATCTATGTGACGCCGAGGAGACTGTGGTGGGTGTCGTTACTGTCCGCGAAGAGCAGGCAATTCAGCGCTTGACCGACCGCCTGGTCGACAACTATCCGGCCGATCAGGTCGAAACTGTGGTGGGCACGGCACGGCAGCGGTTCGAAGGCCATCCGGTCCGAGAATTCGTTCCGATTCTTATCGAACGGATCGCGCGCAGAGAACTGGAGGCGGCGACAAAGGCGGGCGAGCCGGAAAGCGTTGCCGCGCAAGCGGACCCGACTCATAGCCCCGATCCGATGCGGACGACGGGTGGAATCGGCGCCGCCGGCGGTAAATTCGTTGCCGACAAGCGGCTCATGGCACTCGCGGCAGCGGCTGTCGTCGTCGTCCTCGCACTGGTAATCGCCTTCGCGGTGCGACAGCCCGACCGGTCCGCCCCGGCCGGTACGACGCCACCGCTGACTGCGGTGCACGGGGTGGTCGGCTCGGAGAAGATGGCCTTCTTCGAAGACCCGCGCGTCGTGGAAGCCTTGGCCCGCAAGGGTGTCGAGGCGGAGGTCGATCCGGCCGGATCGCGGCAGATCGCGACCTCGATCGATCTCGGGAAGTACGACTTCGCATTTCCGTCGAGTGCGCCTGCGGCGGAACGGATTCAGCGGGCGCGCAATATCAGCACGAAGTACACGCCGTTCTCCTCACCCATGGCGATCGCGACTTTCCAGCCCATCGCCGACCTGCTGACCGCGGCGGGGGTGCTGCGTCCCGGTCCGGTCCCGACCTTCGATATGGCCCGCTACCTCGAACTCGTGCGCACCGATGTCGAGTGGGACAAACTCCGCGACAACACCGTCTACCCGGTGCACAAGAACATCCTGGTCTCCACCACGGACCCGCGGACCTCCAACTCCGCCGCCATGTACCTGGCCATCGCCAGCCACGTCGCCAATGACAACACCATCGTGCAGGGCCCGGCCGCCGAGCAGGCGGTGCTGCCCACCGTGTCGCGGCTGTTCGTGCGCCAGGGCTACACCGAGAACTCCACCGACGGCCCGTTCCGCGAATACCTCGCCGCCGGTATGGGCCCGACGCCCATGGTTTGGATCTACGAGGCACAGTTCGTCGAGGCGACCGTGCACGGCCAGATCAAACCCGGCATGGTGCTGGCCTATCCGTCCCCCACCGTGGTCTCCCAGCACACTCTCGTGCCGCTCACCGCGCCCGGCGACCGCATCGGCCGCCTGCTGGCCACCGACCCGGACCTGCAGCGCCTGGCCGCCGAACACGGCTTCCGCACCAGCGACCCCAGCCAATTCGCCAAGGTCACCGCTGATAACCACGTTTCGGTGGCCGGGGATGTGATCGACGTGATCGACACCCCCACCATCGACACCCTCGAACACCTCATCGACAGCGTCACCAAGTCCTACAACTGACGCGGCAGCCGAAGTACCGGGTCGTCGCTCCGCAAGCCGGCGCGGCCACCGAAGCCCAGGGCCTCGGTGGCCGCGCCGCCTTTGTGCTGCCGTTTTGTCAGGGCATCGACCGGCGACGCATATGTCCAGGTCGTGACCGATTGCCGAGACGGCGCGATCGGAGGATCGTGGACAGTAAAGCGGACATATCGGATCGGGGAGGCGAGTAGCGCGGGGTGGGGATTCGAGTAGCCGGACACGCGTGGCAGTGCGGTGTACTCGGGCCAGGCTGGGGGGAGGGGATGAAGAAAGGAGCGTCCTCATGAGCGGGATGTTCACCAGGACCGCCAGGTATGCGGGTCGATCCAGATATGCGGGTCCATATCGGTCGTCACCAACGGTCGGCACACACGGGATGGTGGTCTTCGGGACCGGCACCGACTGTTATTTCTCGCACCGGCCGATGTTCTTCTCACCGTACGACTTTCAGGTGCTGCTCGATATCGAGTTGGACGAGCGCGGCAGCCGGGCACTCGGCGCCGACCGGCGCACCGGATTCCGCGGCGGCCATGCCTTCGAACCGGCCGACCTCTCGCTCGCCGACCTGGACCCGCGCGCGGACCATCCGCGAACGACATTCCGGGGCAACCTGATTCGCGGCCGTCTGGATCGCGGCGGCATCGTGATCGCGCGCGAGGTCGTGGCGACGGTGCGCAACGTCGTATCCTTCGCCCAGCTCGATCCACATCCCCTGCGCACCGCGGAATTGCTGACCCATCTGTGCTTCGGCCGGGCAGGCAAAATGTATGTGGCGCACCGGATCGGGCGGCGCCCCAGCTTCGATCAGATCGTCTCGGCCCGGCTCATCCCCGGCACCGTCACCGACCTGCTCGGCGCCCCGCTGCCCGAGGATGCCACCGAATTGGTATTCGATCAGGCGCAGCCGATCATCCTCGGACAGCGCGAATTCACCGGCCAGCGATTACGGGTCGGCGAAATCGCGGTGGCGGCATTCCATACCACCGACACCGCGGACGGGCACCCCGGCTTCCTCGTGGACATCGCCGTCGAGCGGCAGCTCTATCTGGAAGTCGCCGACCTGGTGTGATGTCAATACGCCGGAAGTAGCTGTTCGGGGCGAATCCGATCGGGGCGCGAATCGGTCAGCGGGAGGACGACCGCTCGAGGTCCGGCCGTTTACCGTCGGATCATGTCCGAAACGGTCCTGCCCGCAACCACATCACAGCGGATAGTCGAAGTCGACACACTCCGAGGATTCGCGCTGTTCGGAATCCTCATCGTGAATGTCACTGTCGCCACATCGCTCTGGTCGTTCGGCGGCACCACCGACGAGCCGCGACTCGGTTTCGACGGCCCGTTCGACCACGTCGTGACTGCGGTGGTGGAGGCGCTGTTCAGCGGCCGGTTCTATCTGCTGTTCGCATTACTGTTCGGCTATTCGTTCACCCTGCAGATTGCGGCGGCACAGCGGGCGGGGATATCGGCGAATCCGCGGCTGCTGCGCCGCTGCGCCGCGCTGATGGTGATCGGATCGGCGCATGTTTACCTGCTGTGGATCGGCGACATTCTGACGCTGTACGCGTTTCTGTGCCTGTTTCTGATTCTGCTGCGGTGGTTGGAGCCGCGGACCGCGCTCATCGGCGGCGCGGTGCTGTATCTCGCGTGGTCGATGTGGGCGTTTCTGCCGGGTTCCGGCGGAATCGGCGAGCTCGCGGAGCTGCTCGATGTGGTGGCACTGCACGAAGGCTATACGGGCAGCTTCGGCGATACCTTCACGATGCAGGCGTCCGAGGCGCTGTGGTGGATCATCCTGATCTGGTTCACCCAGGGTGTCCCGGCGCTCGGCATGTTCCTGATCGGGATGGCGGCCGGTAAACGCAAGCTGTTCACCGAACCGGAGCTGATGCGGCGCTGGGCACCTCGGGTGTTGATCGGCGCGCTGGTGGTCGGACTGCCGGTGTCGGCGGTGACATTCTCATCCGGGATGAGTTGGCTGGAACCGCCGTCGTACTGGGACGGGATCCAAGAGGTGGTCAACCCGTTCATGACGTTCGCCTACATCGCGGGGATCATCATGCTGACCCGATCGACCCGCACCGCACGGTATGTCGCCTTGCTCGCCCCGGCCGGCCGGATGGCGGCGTCCAACTACATCATGCAGTCGGTGGTGTTGATGGTGATCTACACCGGCTACGGATTCGCCCTGGCCGATGATGTGCCACCGGCGGGTGTCATCGGGATCGCGTTGGTGACCTTCGGCGCGCAGCTCGGATTCAGTCGCTGGTGGCTGCGCGGTCATGCGTATGGACCCGAGGAGTGGGTTCTGCGCGCTGCGACATATCTGTCGGTTCCAGCTTGGCGGCGTCCGGAATGTGTTGCGGTACAGCGGGTTCAACCAGGTCCGGGCCGCTGTTCTCGACCGACCGCAAAGCCAAACCGTCTGTGGCCCTTGATGATGTCGATCCGGGCACCGGCCGCGCGCGGCTGTCCTATCGTCGTGCGGCGACCCTGCTCGAGGAACACACCGCGCAGATGACGCGTAGCCCGTTCACGCTGCACCAGCTGCGCCACTCCCGACTCACCCACGCCGCCGAACAGGGCGCGTCAACACCGATGCTCATGGCGTTGTCCGGACACACTTCCGTACGCAGCCTGACCAAGTACGCGAAGGTGTCGGCAAGAGGCCCTGGGGCGTTGGCAGGCCGAGACCGATGAGACCGATCCCGCCTCCCGCCGAAACGGCCGCTGACTGGGAGGCGGGCGCCTCCTCGGTTACGTTGTTCGTCGACGGTGCCGATCCGGACTGCCGCTGCGGTATCGGCGACCGGCCCGCAGCCAGCCGCCGATACCTCTCACATCAGGCCGGTGACATGGCGGCCTGGCCAAGGTGCCGGGTGAAGAACCTGGTCGCGCTGTCGACCTCGAACCTGGGCACCTGGAAATGCCCGCCCGCGTTGGCGTGCAACGTCTTATCCTTCGAGGCGAAGGCGTCGAACAAGGCCAGACCGGAGTCGCGGTCGACCATCTCGTCGTCCCACTGGAGCAAGAATTCGATCGGGACCGTGATCCGTGCCGCGGCCTCGGTCAGGGATTCATGTCCGAGACAGCCTAAGACCGCCGCGGTGATCCTGGGTTCGACCGCGGTCAACGGCACCCCGATCCCGGTGCCCTGCATGATGCCCCAGAAGCCGACCGGCCCCTCGGCGCCGATCTGCGGCAGTTCCTGCAGGGCGTCCAGGGTCGCTTGCCATTCCGGCACGGCACGTTCGGCCAGGTAGGTGTGCAGACCGGCGATGATCGGCCCGATCGGCTCGCCCGCCGATTGAGCCTGCCGAAGGACGGCGATGTGCTGCTCGTACTCTGCCGTTCGGGGCCGGTCGCCGTGTCCGGGCGCGTCGATGGCTGCGACGGCGAAGCCGCAGGTGGTCACGAAGTGATGGGCCCGGCCCACGATTCCCGGTGCTCTCTTGTGTTGGCCGCCGCTGTGTGCCATCAGCACCAGGGGCGCGTGATCGGAGCCGGATGCGAAGAGTACGCCGGGGACCTCACCCACCGTGAAGTCGCGTTCGACGACACCGTTCGACGATGTCTCCGCAGTGAAATGCACAGAATGCATAGGTTATTGCCTTTCGGGATTGCCTTGTTCGCGGCGCTCCCGGCGACACCTACGTCAATCGCCCAACCGTGAAGAGGATGGGGAGCACCCAATCGATACAGCGCTAATGGGTCTCACCTCCTAATGGGATGTCACGGACGCGTGCACGCTACCCGCCCGCGCGCCCGTGCCGCAAATCCCTTCCTGCCCGGCCATCAGTGCATTCCGGGCGCACATCCCAGTGTGAGCAACAGTATCGATATCGATGTACTCCGCCGTCGTGGGTCGGCGAACGGCCGCTGACCAGCGGCAGGCGCCATCACTCGTCGCCGGGTGCGTCGGGATCGGGTAGCGGCCGGTGGCCACCGGCGAGGTCGGGCAGATGCAAGGCATAGTGGCCGTCGATGCCGATATGGGTGCGGATGAACGCCGACAGTCGCTGCGCGTCCTCATCGCGCACCGGATAGCCTTGCGCGCGTAGCTGTTCCAGAGTGCGGTTGGTGTATAACGTATTCCACAGCACCGTGCAGTTGAGCACCAGCCCGAGCGCGGAGAGCTGATCTTCCATACCCTCGTAACAGGTGCGGGTCATCTCTCCCTTCTTCCCGTGGTAGATCCGCCGCCCCAGGTCGTGGCGGCCTTCGGTGAGATCGGCCTGGGCCTTGCCTTCCCGGCGATACGGTTCGTCGTCGGCCAGGCGCAGAATGTGCACGTGTTTGCCGGGACGTGTGGGTCAGCGATCAGCGGTGACCGTCAGCGTTTCCAGCAGAGCACGAGCGAATTCGGTGGGGGTTTCCCGGACACCGCTGTGCCCGCTGGGGAACTCGACGAGCGGTCGTTCCAGCTCGTTCGCGAGGGTTTCCGCTGTGCGGTAGGGGAGTTGGCCACGGGTTTCCCGGCCCGCGGCCAGCACGAGGCGGTCCACGACAGCGGCGAGTGCGGCCGTGTCGGGCCGATAATCGGTGACCGCGCGCAGTTCGTGAGCGAACATCAGCGACGCGTTGCCCATGAGACGTCCGAGCATCTCCGCGGTGCGGACCGGGACGTCGGCCGCATGCGGCAACGGCTTCGAGGTGACGCCCACTGCCTGCATGAAGCGTCCGCCGGCGACGGCGGGGCCCTCGTCACGGGCGAGTTCGACCACTTCCTCGACCATGGCCCGGTGCAGGTCCGCATCGGGCAGGACCGCGAAGCAGGGCGGCTCGTGGGCGACCACCAGGTGCAGTCGTTGCGGATGACGGGCGAGCAGGTCGAGCGCGACGACCGCGCCACCACTGATACCGGTGACGTAGGCGAATTCGCCTGCGGGCGTGAGGTGTTCGAGTAGGCGGTGGGCGTCGTCGCTGAAGACTTCCATCCGCTGGTCCACGGGTTCGGGAGCATCCGGAACGCTGCGTGAGTAACCACGCGGGTCGGCGGCGACGACGGTGAAGTGCTCGGCGAGCGCGTCGGCGATCGGGTCGAAGATCCCGGCGTCGCCGCCGCTGCCCGGCAGTAGAAGCAGTACCGGGCCGTTGCCGCGCACCTCGAAATACAGGGTGGCGCCGGGCACTTTCAAGGTTTCGGATCTCACTGCGCTGTCGCTTTCTCGTCGGTCGGCCAATGGGTGAGAGTGATGTGCAGAGCGTCGACAATGCGGTCCCAGGAGGCGTCGGTGGAGCGGGAGTGTCCGAAGCCGCCGCTCGCCTCCAGGTTGGCATAACCGTGAAAAGTGCTGCGCAACAGGCGAACCGCATCGGTGACATCGGGTTCGTCGAGGCCGTAGGCGCGCAGCATCCCGTAGGTCAGGTCGATGGCACGCCACCCGCCGCGCCGATCGGCGGCGACGGCGGGGTTCATCGGCATTTGGGTGGCGGCATAGCGGCCGGGATGTTCCCGTGCGTAACGGCGCCACTCGTCGGCAAAGGCCGCGAGCGCATCGCGTCCGGCGCGTCCGGCCACCGCTGCGGCGATGCGCTCGGTCTTCTCGTCGGCGGCCGACATGGCCACTCGGTTGCGCAGGTCTTCGAGGTTCTTGATGTGCGAGTACAGGCTCGCGTCCTTGACGCCGAACCTCCTGGCCAGCGCGGCGACGGTGATGTTGTCGAAACCGACCTCATCGGCGAGCTCCGCCGCTGCCAGCGTGATCCGCTCGGCGGTCAACCCGGCACGTGGCGACATCGCATTCCACCTCCCAAACTAGGGTATCTAGTTTATATCCTAGTCATCCTAGGTTTGCAAGCGCCCACTGCCTTGCCAGCTGTCCTCTTCATTGATGGCGCCCTCGCGGCGTACCGGGATCGGCGTCCGCGTGGAGTTCCGGCCGACCAGAACTCCCGCCAGGCGAGCATGCACGACAAGGGCAAGTATTCGAAAGAAAGTTGGTGGCGGACCGATTAATTCGTGCGACTTGGCCGGTCCATATTCTCGCCGGACCCACGACTACCGCTCGAGGAGATCTCGATGACCCCGACTTCGACCGCCACCACGCATACCCTCGACGTGCCCGGGGCGCGACTGCACTACGAGGTGCGCGGTACCGGACCGCTGATCGTATTGGTCGGCGCCCCCATGGATGCGGCGGCCTTCGCGCCGCTGGCCGAGCTGCTTGCCACCGACCACACGGTGCTCACCACCGACCCGCGCGGCCATCAGGGCAGCGTGCTCGACGATCCGGAGCAGGACTCGACACCGCAACTGCGCGCCGATGATCTGGCCCGCCTCATCACCCATCTCGGCGTCGGACCTGCGGTGGTATTCGGCTCCAGCGGTGGCGCCGTGAGTGCATTGGCCCTGGTCCAATCCGAGCCGGACCTGGTCACCACGGTGATCGCCCACGAACCGCCGCTGGGTGAACTGCTGGAGGACCGCGACCAGGTGCGCGCCGGAACCGAGGATGTGATCGCGACCTACCGCAGCGGCGATGTGCTCGGTGCGTGGCGCAAGTTCATGGTCAATGCGAACATCGTGATGCCGGAGCCGATGCTGCAGCAGGTGTTCGGCGGTGACCGCGATCCGCGGCAAGTGGCGGGCGAGCGCTACTGGTTCGATCACGAACTGCGCGGGACCGTTGCGTGGGAGCCGGATATGGCTGTGCTGCCATCGATTCCGTCCCGGATCATCATCGGTATCGGCTCCGAATCGACCGGCCAACACTGCGACCGCACATCGCGGGCGCTCGGCGCAGCCATCGGCGTGGCCCCGACCGTATTCCCCGGCGGGCATACCGGATTCGTCGAGGATCCGGCCATGTTCGCCGTCCGGTTGCGCGAGGTACTCGGAGGCGCTTCGTAAACTCGGGCCCGGATTGGTCGCTGTAGTGGAGCATTCCCAAGATCGGCGTGTTCTGGATTGCGGCCGCCGCTGCATCGGATTTCCCGCACCGCCGCCGAAACCTGCTGCTGCGCCCTTACCGCGTCGCCGCCGCGCGGACGATAGCGCGCCCGATCACAGGACTCGGAATGCGTGGGCACACCGGCAGGAAACAGCAGCCGGCAACTCACATGCGTCACCGTCACGGGTGGCCAACTGCCATGGCAGGGTGAAGGGATGACTCGTGGTGTATTGGTGACAGGGGCTTCGCGGGGAATCGGGCGGGCGGTTGCGGTGGCGTTCGCCGAGCATGGTGATCGGGTCGCGGTGCATTACTCCTCCCGGCGGACCGATGCCGAGCAGACCGTGCGGGAGTTACCGGGTACCGGGCATGTACTCGTCGATGGGGATATCAGCTCGCCGGACGCGGCCGAAGCGATCGTCGCGGCGGCGGTCGAGGGGCTCGGCACCGTGCACGTGCTGGTCAACAATGCGGCGGTGAACCTTGCGCATCCCCTCGCGAAAACCTCGTACGCGGACTGGCAGGAGGTGTGGCGCAAGACCATGGACGTCAACCTTTTCGGCACGGCCAACATCTCCTACTGCGCCGCCCGCCACATGATCGATAACGAGGTGCCCGGCCGCATCATCAATATCGGTTCCCGCGGCGCATTCCGTGGTGAACCCGACCACCCCGCCTACGGTGCCACGAAGGCAGCCGTGCACGCCCTCGGCCAATCCCTCGCGGTCCACTTGGCCCCGTACGGAATCGCGGTCGCCTCAGTGGCACCGGGCTTCGTCGCAACCGAACGCGTCGCAGCCCGCGTCACCGACGAGGTCCGCGCCCAGAGCCCCTTCGACCGCGTCGCCCAACCCGAGGAAATCGCGTCGGCCGTCCGCTATCTCGCCTCACCGGAAGCGACGTGGAGCTCCGGTGCGGTCCTGAATGTCAACGGGGCCTCATATCTGCACTGAACCGGTAGGGGACACGTGACACAGCTGCTGCCACCTTGGCCCACGATGCCACCGACCTGCGGCCCGATCATCCTGCGGGAGTTCACCGAAGCCGACAGTCATCTGGCGATCGAGCTCGGCGCCGACCCGTATATCCCATTGATCGGCAGCTTGCCTGCCTTCCCGACCCGCACCGAGGCAATGGACTGGGTCCACCGCCAACGCGGCAGGCACGCCGAAGGAATCGGTTTCTCTTTCGCCATAGCCGACAGCGAAACCGGTGACGCCGTCGGCGCGATCGGTCTTTGGCTGCAGAACCTGGCGAAAGGCCGAGCGGCAGTGGGCTATTCGGTATCCCCGGCGCACCGCGGCCACGGATTCGGGGGAGCCGCGATACAAGCTCTGACAACCTTCGCGTGGACCATCCCCACCCTGCACCGCATCGAGCTCTATATCGAGCCATGGAATACCGGCTCGATCCGTGTCGCGGAATCCGGCGGATACCGTCGTGAAGGTCTGCTGCACAGCTATCAGGAGATCGGCGGTACCCGACGCGACATGCTCCTCTACGCGACCACGCGAGACACGCCTTGAACACGACACCGCCGCACCCGACTCGGGTGCGGCGGTGTCGTCGGGACTCAGCGGACGAAAGTCGAAGCGCGGTCGGACAAGTCGAGCAGCATTTGCGGAATGACGCCGAGCAGGACGGTGGCACCCGCGGTGAATGCGACGACTGTCGTGGTGAGGAATGGTCCGGCCACCGTCGGGGCAGCCGTGGGCGGGTCGGTGAAGAACATCAGGACAATCACGCGGATGTAGAAGAAGGCGGCGATGGCGCTGGAGATGACGCCGACGATCACCAGATAGCTGGCGCCGCCGGAGGCGGCGGCCTGGAAGACCGCGAACTTGGCGACGAAACCACCGGTGAGGGGCAGGCCCGCGAACGAGAGCAGGAACAGCGCGAAAACCGTTGCCAGCCAAGGGGAGCGGCGGCCGAGGCCAGCCCACTGGGACATGGCGGTGGCCTCTTCACCGTCGGCATCACGAACCAGGCTCACGACCGCGAACGCGCCGAGCGTGCCAAGGCCGTACGCCAACAGATAGAACAGGATGGCCGAGGTACCCGCCTCATTCGCCGCGACCAGACCGGTCAGAATGAATCCGGCGTGCGCGACCGAGGAGTAGGCGAGCATGCGCTTGACGTCGGTCTGGGTAATCGCCATGACCGCACCGATCACCATGGTCGCGATGGCAACGGCGGCGAGCACCGGACGCCAGTCGTCACGTAGACCGGGCACCGCGATCTGCAGCACCCGCAACAGCGCACCGACGGCGGCGATCTTCGTGGCCGCGGCCATGAATCCGGTCACCGCGGTGGGGGCGCCCTGATACACATCCGGCACCCAGGACTGGAACGGCACCGCGCCGATCTTGAACAACAGGCCCACCGCCAGCATCGCCACCCCCAGCAGCGCCAGCGTGGTGTTCTGCGGATGCTGGGTTATCGCATCGGCGATCCCAGCGAGCTTGACCGTCCCCGCCTGCCCGTACAGCAGCGCGACGCCGTAGAGGAAGAACGCGGACGAAAAAGCACCCAGCAAAAAGTACTTCAGTGCCGCTTCCTGCGAGAACAGCCGCTTGCGCCGCGCCAGCCCGCACAGCAGATACAGCGGCAGCGACAACACCTCCAACGCCACGAACATCGTCAGCAGATCATTCGACGCCGGGAACAGCAGCAGTCCACCGATCGCGAGCATGGCCAGCGGGAACACCTCGGTGGTCGCGACACCGGCACGGACCGCGGCCATTTCACCCGCACTGCCGGGGACCGCGGAGGCCTGCGGGGTGAACGTGTCCACACCACCACCGCTGACGGCGGCCGCGGCGACACTCCATGTTCCGGGACCGGAACGCAGCTGCGGTCGCGGCTCGGCACCGCGCTCCGCCATGAACAGCAGGGCCAGAATCGACACCACCAGAATCGTGCCCTGCAGGAACAGCGTGACACCATCGATCGCCACCGCACCGACCATCACGGTCGCCTCGGTCCCGGACAACCGCACCACCGCAACCAGCGCCGCGACCAATCCGGCCAGCCCGAGCGGCACCTGGATGGCATACCGGTGGCGGCGCGGCGCGAACGCCTCGACGAGCACCCCGAGCACCGCCACCCCGAAGACGATCAGCATCGGTGATAACTTGGCATATTCGATGCTCGGCGCGGGCATACTTGCCGCGAGCAGACTGCTCATTTGTGGGCACCTCCGTGATCGGCCCCCGCTGCGGGGATCGCGGGCGTCTTCGGCGCGGGATCATGAACGCCGATGGTGCTGAGCGTCTGCCCCACCGCGGGATTGATGAAGTCCAGCACCGGTTTCGGATAGATACCGAGGAAAAGCAGCGCCGCGATCAACGGCACCACCACGGCCAACTCGCGCGGCACCAGATCATAGAGACGCTCGTTGCCCTCCTTGACCGGCCCGGTCATCATCCGCTGGTACATCCACAGCACGTACAACGCGGCCAACACCAGCGCTCCGGTCGCGATCACCGCCGCGAATCCGTAACGGGTGAAGGTGCCGAGCAGCACCAGGAATTCGCTGATGAACGGCGCCAGGCCGGGCAGGGACAGGGTGGCGAGACCGGCGATGAAGAAGGTGCCCGCCAGTACCGGCGCCACCTTCTGCACCCCGCCGTAGGCGGCGATGGCCCGAGTTCCGCTGCGCGATACCAGGAATCCCGCGATCAGGAACAGCGCCGCGGTCGAGATGCCGTGATTGACCATGTACAGCGTGGCCCCGGTCTGTCCCTGACTGGTCATCGCGAAGATGCCGAGAATGATGAATCCGAAGTGCGAGATCGAGGTGTAGGCGATCAGTCGCATCACATCGGTCTGTCCGATGGCCAGCAGCGCACCATAGATGATGCCGATCACCGCGAGCGTGATCACCAGGGGCGCATAGGTTCCCGAGGCATCCGGGAACAGCAGCAGACAGTACCGCAACATACCGAAGGTGCCGACCTTGTCGACCACCGCCATCATCAGCACCGCACTCGACGGCGTCGCGGCCACCGCCGCATCCGGCAGCCAGGTGTGCAACGGCCACAGCGGCGCCTTCACCGCGAAGGCGAACATGAACCCGAGGAACAGCGCATTCAGCACGGCTGGACCGGCGCCGAGCTGCCCGGCATTGGCCGCGGCCACCACGGTGCGGAAATCGAAGGTGCCCGTCGATCCGGATCCGAGCCCCTGCCGCGCGGTGAGCACATACAACCCGATCACCGCGGCCAACATGATCAGACCGCCGAACAGGTTGTACAGCAGGAATTTCACCGCCGCCCGCGAGCGTTGCTGGCGATGTGCGAGATCGGCACTGCGCGGCCCGAATCCGCCGATGAGGAAGTACATCGGGATGAGCATCGCCTCGAAGAACACGTAGAACAGCAGAATGTCGAGCGAGACAAAGGAAATCAGCACCATCGCCTCGACGAGCAGCGTCAACGCGACATAGGTGTGCGAGACCCGACGCCCGCTGCCGACCTCGCGCTCATCGTTCCAACCCGCCAGGATCAGCAGCGGTACCAGCGCCGCGGTGAGCAGCACCAGTACCAGCGCGATCCCGTCCAATCCCAACGTGTAGCCCGCGCCGAAGGCCGGAATCCACTCGTGCGATTCGACGAACTGATACTGCGCCCCACCGGGTTCGAAGCGCACGGCCAATACGATGCCGAGCACCAGCACCGCCAACGCGATGCCGAATGCCAGCACGCGCGCGAGGGTGCGCCACGACGCGGGCAACAGCAGCACCACCACCGCGCCGACGACCGGCAATAACCACAGCGTGGTCAACCAGGGAAAGTCACTCACCAGAGCCTCACTGCCAGCAGGGCTGCGGCCACCAGGGCCGCGCCGGTGAACATGGACAGGGCATACGACCGCACGAAGCCGGACTGCACCTTGCGGATCCGCCCGGACAGTCCGCCGATCAGTGCGGCGGTTCCGTTGACGATGCCATCGATGCCGCGATTGTCGAGGAAGACCAGCGACCGGGTGAGATACGCGCCGGGACGCATGAACACGCCCTCGTTGACCGCGTCGCCGTAGAGGTCTTTGCGTGCCGCGATGGTCATGGCCGACACCTGTTCCGGTGCGGTCTCGGGAACCGCACGCTGCGCGAACTGGTTGTAGGCGATGCCGATGCCGACGGCGACCACGAGCAGCGCCAGGACGGTCACCACACCCGCGGGCACGACTTCTTCGCCGTGATGCGCCCCGACAACGGGTTCGAGCCAGTTCTGCAGCGACGACCCGAGGACGAACAGCCCACCGGCGGCGACCGAACCGATCGCGAGCAGAATCATCGGGCCGGTCATCACCACCGGTGCCTCGTGTGGATGGGTATCAGGCTTCCAGCGACGCTCGCCGAAGAACGTCAGCATCATCACCCGCGTCATATAGAACGCGGTCAGCCCGGCACCCAGCAGTGTCACCGTGCCCAATGCCAAACCGCTTGCGCCGCCTTGGTTGAACGCCGCCTCGATGATCCGATCCTTGGAGAAGAATCCGGCGAACGGCGGTACCCCGATGATTGCCAGATAGCCGAGCCCGAATGTGATGTAGGTGACCGGGAGCAGTTTGCGCAGTCCGCCGTAGCGGCGCATATCGGTCTCGTCGTCCATGGCGTGCATGACCGATCCGGCACCGAGAAAAAGTCCGGCCTTGAAGAAGCCGTGGGTCAGCAGATGCATGATGGCGACCGCATATCCGGCCGGTCCGAGGCCCGCGGCCAGCACCATGTAACCGATCTGGCTCATGGTGGACGCCGCCAGTGCCTTCTTGATGTCGTCCTTCGCGCAACCGACGATCGCGCCGAACAACAGCGTCACCGCACCCACCAGCAGCACACCGAGCCGCGCATTGGGTGCGAGATCGAAGATCGGTCCGGAGCGCGCGATCAGATACACACCCGCCGTCACCATGGTGGCCGCGTGGATGAGTGCGGAGACCGGTGTCGGACCCTCCATCGCGTCACCGAGCCAGGACTGCAGTGGCACCTGCGCGGATTTGCCGCACGCTGCCAGCAGCAGCAGCAACCCGATCGCGGTGAGCGTGCCCTCACCCGCCTGCGGCGCGGTCGCGAATACCGAGCCGAAGTCGATCGAACCGAACGTCGCGAACATGGTGAACATGGCGATCGCCAGCCCCATGTCACCGACCCGGTTGACCACGAACGCCTTCTTGGCCGCGGTCGCCGCGGTCGGCTTGTGGTACCAGAAACCGATCAGCAGATAGGAGGCCAGGCCGACGCCCTCCCAGCCCAGATACAGCACCAGATAGTTGTCCGCCAGCACGAGCAGCAGCATGGCCGCCAGGAACAGATTGAGGTAGGCGAAAAACCGCCGTCGTCCCGGATCGTGGTTCATATAGCCGACGGAGTAGATGTGGATCAGCGATCCGACGCCGGTGATCAACAGTGCGAAACACACCGACAGCTGGTCCAATTGGAGGCTGAAGTCCACCTGCAACCCGTCGACCGGCACCCAGCTGAACAGGTTCTTGTGGATTGCGCGGTCGGCGTCGGCCCGGTCGAGCATGTCGAAGAATCCGACGACGGCGAAGCCGAACGAGGTCAGCGCGGTGGCGCAGCCGAGCAGCTGCCCCCACGTATCGCCGTAGCGCCCGACCAGTAGCAATACGACGGCACCGGCCAGCGGCAGTGCGGGCAGCACCCAGAGCGTTGCGGTATCCACGTCAGAACTTCAGCAGGTTGGCGTCGTCGACCGAGGTCGAACGGCGGGTGCGGAAGATGGTCATGATGATGGCGAGTCCGACGACCACTTCGGCCGCGGCCACCACCATGGTGAAGAACGCGAACACCTGACCGTCCAGATTCGAATGCAAGCGGGCAAAGGTGACGAAGGCGAGATTCACCGCATTGAGCATCAACTCGATGCACATGAACACCACGATGGCGTTGCGCCGCAGCAGCACACCGGCAGCGCCGATGGTGAACAGCAGGGCGGACAGGAACAGGTAGTTCTCAGGATTCACCGCTTGCCTTCCTCGTCTGCCTCGCGGGCGGGGGTTTCGGGCTCGTCGACCTCCGAGGCGAAGGTCGGGGCCGTACCGACCGAGATGACCGCGGCCTCGGTGAGGGCCCTGGTGCGCCGGTGCCGCAGGATGGTGCTGACCGACAGCTCCTCGAAGGATCCATCCGGCAGTCGCGCCGGAATATCGACCGCGTTGTGCCTGGCGTACACACCGGGTGTCGGCAGCGGGGTGGCGCGATCGGAGGGCCGGGCCGGGTCGTAAGCGCCGCGGAACCGGCGGCGCGAGAGCTCGCGCTGATCCTGGCGCGGCCCGAAATTCTCCCGGTGCGCCAGGATCATCGCGCCGATGGTGGCGGTGATGAGCAGCGCGCCGGTGAGTTCGAAGGCCCACACATATCGGACGAAGATCAGTTCGGCGAGTTGGCCGATCACGTCTTGATATGCGAATCCCTTTGCCGGATAAGTGATTCCGGAGTTGCGGATGCCGTCGGCGATACCGCTGATCAGCAGCATTCCGAAGCCGAGTCCGACCGCGGCCGCGGCGAGGCGCTGCCCGCGCAGTGTTTCTCCGAGCGATTCGGGGGAGTCGACGCCGACCAGCATGAGCACGAACAGGAACAGCATCATGACCGCGCCGGTGTAGACGACGATCTGCACGACGCCGAGGAACAGCGCGTCCTGAGCCATATAGAAGGTGGCGAGCACGATCATGGTGGCCGCGAGGCAGATCGCCGAATGTACGGCTTTACCCGCGAAGACCATGCCGAGCGCACCGATTACGGCGAGCGGGCCGAGGATCCAGAATTGGACGGTCTCGCCGGTGGAGGTGTGGGTCAGCGGCTCCGCTGCTAATGTCTGGGCGGCCAGGATCAATTCGGTCACCGCGCGCCTCCTTCCGCGCCCGCGGCGGCGGGCTCCCTGGTGCCGGAACCGCTTTCACTGCCCGGGACTTTGCCGCGGTAGTAATCGCCTTCCGTCGCACCGGGATACATCGCGTGCGGCGGTGGGGTCATACCGGGCTGCAGCGGAGCCAGCAGCCGGTCCTTCTCGTAGATCAGATCGGCGCGGTTGTCGTCGGCCATCTCGTATTCGTTGGTCATGGTGAGCGCCCTGGTCGGGCATGCCTCGATACACAGGCCACAGCCGATGCAGCGCAGATAGTTGATCTGGTAGACCTGTCCGTAGCGTTCGCCGGGCGAAAAGCGTTCGGTCTCGGTGTTGTCCGCACCTTCGACGTAGATCGCATCCGCCGGGCAGGCCCACGCGCACAGCTCGCAGCCGATGCACTTCTCCAGACCATCCGGATGGCGATTGAGCTGGTGGCGCCCGTGATAGCGGGGCGCGGTCGGCACCTTCTGTTCCGGATAGGATTCGGTATTGGGCTTCTTGAACATGGTCATGAAGGTGACCGCGAAGCCCGTCAATGGTTCCAGCAGTCCCGGCTTGGGTTCCGGACGCCGCGTCGATGGATCCGGCAGCGGTGGCGTCGGGAATCCGAGGAAGACCGCGGTGCCCGATTCCGCCGGGGCGGCTTCCTCGATCGTCGGCGGCGCATCCGGTTTGCGGCCGGCCCGCAGGAACATCAGCACCATCAGTCCGGAGATGATGATTCCGCTGATCACCAGCAGTGGCGTCTGGACGTGGTAGCCCTCGTTCTGCAGCACCCTGGCGGTGGCGACCAGCATGACCCACAGCAGCGAGGTCGGAATCAGCAGCTTCCAGCCGAGATTCATGAACTGGTCGTAGCGCAGGCGCGGCAGCGTGCCACGCAACCAGATGAAGACGAACAGGAATGTCCACATCTTGGCGATGAACCACAGCGCGGGCCACCAGCCGGAATTCGCGCCTGCCCACAGGTTGATCGGGAACGGTGCGTGCCAGCCGCCGAGGAACAGCGTGGTGGCGAGTGCCGAAACCGTTGCCATATTGATGTATTCGGCCATCACGAACATGGCGAATTTGAGCGAGGAGTACTCGGTGTGGAAACCACCGACCAATTCGCCCTCGGCCTCGGGCAGGTCGAACGGCGCACGGTTGGTCTCACCAACCATCGACACGCAGTAGATCAGGAACGACGGCAGCAGTAGGAAGACGTACCAGGTGCCCTCCTGCGCTTTGACGATGCCGGAGGTGGCCATGGTGCCGCCGAGCAGGAACACCGTCGCGAAGCACAGCGCCATCGCGATCTCGTAGGAGATCACCTGCGCCGTCGAGCGCAGCCCGCCCAGCAGCGGATATGTCGAACCGGATGACCAGCCCGCCAGCACGATGCCGTACACGCCGATGGAGGTGATGGCCAGGATGTAGAGCACCGCGACCGGCAGATCGGTGAGCTGCAGGGCGGTCCGGTGGCCGAAGATCGACACCTCCGGCCCGATCGGGATGACCGCGAACGCCATGAATGCGGGCACCACCGAAATGACCGGCGCCAGAATGAAGATCGGCTTGTCGACGATGGTCGGGACGATATCTTCCTTCAGCGCCATCTTCACGCCGTCGGCGACGGCCTGCAGCGTGCCCTTGGGGCCGACCCGGTTCGGGCCGATACGCATCTGCATCCAGGCCACGATCTTGCGCTCCAGATACACCGCCATCATCGGCGTGAGCAGCAGGAAGGCGAAGATCGCCAGGGACTTCCCGATGACGAGCCACAGCGGGTCGTGGCCGAAAAGAGAGAGATCACTCATGGCGGTGTTCCTTCATCCTCTCGTCGGCGCGATGCAGTTGCACCACAGCGCCCGGCTGGGCGGCGAGTTGTTCGTTGACCGAGCAGCCCGGCGAGTTCAGCGGCAGCCACACCACCCGATCGGGCAGATCGGTGATCAACAGGGGCAGCGTGATGGTGCCGTGATCGGTGGCGAGGACGATCGGATCGTCGTCGGCGGCTCCGATTTCGGCGGCGCTGGCGGGTGAGAGCCGCACCACCGGCGGCCGAGCGACACCCGCCAGATTCGGCTCGCCGTCCTGCATACGCCCCTGATCGAGCAGCATCCGCCAGCCGGAGAGGATGGCGGTACCCGGACCGGGCTGGGCCACCGGATGCGGCCGGTGTGCGGGCGGGGGTACCGGCGAACCGTCCCAGGCACCGAGTGCGGCGAGTTCGGCGCGCGCGGATTCGGTATCAGGGAGGCCGAGCGCCACCTTCATCTCACCCGCGATGGCGTGCAGCACCCGCTGATCCGACAGCGGTGCGGGTTCGCGGCGCACCATCGAATCGCCGAGTGCGGCATCGAATTGCCGTGGCCGCCCCTCCCAGGTGCGATAGGTCCCGGATTTCTGCATTGCCGAGGCCACCGGGAAGACGACATCGGCGCGATCGGTGACCGGGCTGTGCCGCAGTTCCAAGCTGACCACGAAACGGGCGGTATCTATGGCCGCCAGCGCCGCCCTGGGGTCCGGCAGATCGGCGATATCGACACCGCCGATCACCAGTGCGCCCAAGGTCGACGCGGCCTCCAGCATCGCTGCCGTATCGCGCCCCGCGGTGACCGGCAGTTCGTCGATATTCCAGATTGTGCGAACCTCCTGGCGCGCACGGGGATCCACGACCGGGCGACCACCGGGAAGCAGGCCGGGCAGCGCACCCGCCTCGACCGCACCGCGTTCACCGGCCCGCCGCGGCACCCAGGCCAAGGCGGCGCCGGTTTCGTCGGCGAGCCGGATGGCCGCGGACAGTGCGCCCGGAATCCCGGCCATCCGCTCACCGACCAGCACGACCGCGCCCGGTTGCCGCAACAGCTGTGCGGCCGTCGCCAAAGCGGCTGCGTCCGTAGTTATCTCACCGGTGCGCAGCGCGTCGAGCACATGGGGCTCGGCTCCGGGCACGGTTTGCAGCAGTGTGCCCGACATTCGATCCAGCCCGCGCGAGGAGTAGGCGGCGAGCGAGAAGATCGGCATACCGCGCTTGCGTGCCGCCTTGCGCAGCCGCAGATAGATGATCGGCGATTCCTCTTCCGGCTCCAATCCGACGAGTATCGCGACCGGGGCGTTCTCCAGGGCGTCGTAGTCGACCGTGACACCCTGTCCGGCGATGCGGGCGGCCAGGAAGTCGGCCTCTTCGGCCGAGTGCATCCGGGCGCGGAAGTCGATATCGTTGGTGCCCAAGGCGACTCGGGCGAATTTTGCGTAGGTGTAGGCATCTTCCTCGGTGACGCGACCGCCCACCAGCACGCCCGCATTGCCGAAGGCCGACGCCAGCCCCTCGGCCGCGGCGGCCAAGGCTTCGGACCAGGATGCGGGGGCGAGGTTGCCGTCCCAACCGCGCACCAGCGGTGTGGTGAGCCGGTCGCGTTCGGTCGCGTAGGTGAATGCCCACCGGCCCTTATCGCAGTTCCACTCCTCGTTGACCTGTGGATCGTCTCCTGCCAAGCGGCGCAATACTTTTCCGCGCCGATGGTCGGTGCGCTGTGCGCAGCCCGATGCGCAATGCTCGCAGACGCTCGGGCTGGACACCAGATCGAACGGTCGGGCCCGGAACCGGTAGCTGGTGCCGGTGAGCGCGCCCACCGGGCAGATCTGCACGGTATTGCCGGAGAAGTAGGAGTCGAATGGTTCGGCCTGTGCGGTGCCGACCTGTTCCAGGGCGCCGCGATCCATGAGTTCGATGAACGGATCCCCGGCGACCTGCTGGGAGAATCGGGTGCAGCGGGCGCACAGCACGCAGCGTTCGCGGTCCAGCAGTACGGCCGTGGAAAGCGGAATCGGCTTGGGGTAGGTACGTTTCACGCCGTCGAACCGGGTTTCGGGCCGACCACTCGACATCGCCTGGTTCTGCAGCGGGCATTCACCGCCCTTGTCGCAGACCGGACAGTCGAGCGGATGATTGATGAGCAGCAACTCCATCACCCCCTCCTGCGCCTTGGCGGTGGGCGGTGAGGTCAGCTGGGTGCGCACGATCATGCCGTCGGCGACGGCCATGGTGCAGGAGGCGACCGGCTTGCGCTGCCCCTCCACCTCGACCAGACACTGGCGGCACGCGCCGACCGGGTCGAGCAGCGGGTGGTCGCAGAAGCGCGGGATCTGGATGCCGATCAGTTCGGCGGCCCGGATCAGCAGCGTGCCCGCAGGAACACTGACCCGGGTGTCGTCGATGGTGACGGTGACCAGGTCAGCGGGTACGAGCCCGCTGGTATCGGTATTCACGGTGGCGGGCCTGCCCGTCACCCGGCCACCAGCCCCCATCGAATCGCTGCGCGATGCTGGACGCCCACCCGTCGCCCGACCGCCGCCCCCCACGGAATCGCTGCGCGATGCTGTACTCATTTCGCTCCTTCCGCCCATGCGGTGGATCGCGCGGGATCGAACGGGCAGCCGTCGAGCCGCAGATGATCGACGTATTCCTGGCGGAAGTACTTCAGCGAGGAAATGATCGGGCTGGCCGCACCGTCGCCGAGTGCGCAGAACGATTTGCCGTTGATGGTGTCGCTGATATCGAGGAGCTTTTCCAGATCCGATTCGGTGCCCCGCCCGGCCTCGATCCGCTTCAGCAACTGGACGAGCCAGTAGGTGCCCTCGCGGCAGGGTGTGCATTTGCCGCAGGATTCGTGGGCGTAGAACTCGGTCCAGCGCAGCACCGCACGCACCACACAGGTGGTGTCGTCGAAGATCTGTAATGCCTTGGTGCCCAACATGGATCCCGCACCGACGACACCCTCGTAGTCGAGTGGCACATCGAGGTGTTGGTCGGTGAACAACGGCGTCGACGAACCGCCGGGCGTCCAGAACTTCACCTGATGTCCGGCTCGCACGCCCCCCGCATAACCGAGCAGTTCCCGCAATGTAATGCCCAGTGGCGCTTCGTATTGCCCGGGCCGGGCCACGTGCCCGGACAGCGAGTACAGCGTGAAACCCGGGGATTTCTCAGTGCCCATGGACCGGAACCAGGACGTGCCGTTCAGGATGATCGGCGGCACACTCGCAATGGATTCCACATTGTTGACGACCGTCGGGCAGGCATACAGACCCGCGACGGCCGGGAACGGCGGCCGCAATCGAGGCTGACCGCGCCGCCCCTCCAGCGAATCCAGCAGCGCGGTTTCCTCACCGCAGATGTACGCACCGGCACCGGCGTGCACGATGAGTTCCAGGTCGTAGCCGGAGCCGAGAATGTTCTTCCCGAGGAATCCGGCCGCATACGCCTGCGCGACGGCTGCCTGCAGCCGCCGCAATACGGGCACGACCTCGCCGCGCACATAGATGAACGCGTGCGCCGCTCGAATCGCATACGCGGCGATGATGACGCCCTCGATGAGGATGTGCGGGGTGGCCAGCATGAGCGGAATGTCCTTGCAGGTGCCGGGTTCCGACTCGTCGGCATTGACCACGAGATAGTGCGGCTTCGTGATGCCGTCCGGCCCCGTCCCCTGGGGGATGAAGCTCCATTTCATCCCGGTCGGGAAGCCTGCGCCGCCGCGGCCGCGCAGGCCCGCGTCCTTGATGGTCTGGATGACCTGATCCGGTTCCATCCGCAAGGCCTTGCGCAACGCCCGATAGCCGTCGTGGCGGCGGTAATGCTCGATGGTCCAGGACTGCGGGTCGTCCCAATACCGGGTCAATACGGGAGTCAGTGTCATCACACGCCCTCCGAATTCGGCTCCGGCGCTTGCATATTCTGTTCCTGCGCAATCCGCAGACCGGCCAGCGTCGCCTCGCCCGGCGCACCGTCGAGCGCCCCGGGACGTTCGTCCGGGAATCCGGCGAGGATGCGCGCGGTCTGCTTGAACGTGCACAGCGGCGCCCCGCGGGTCGGTGTCACCTGCTCACCGCGGCCCAGCGAATCCACCAGTGCGGCAGCCGATTCCGGGGTCTGGTTATCGAAGAACTCCCAATTGACCATCACCACCGGCGCGAAATCGCAGGCCGCGTTGCATTCGATGTGCTCGAGGGTGATCGCGCCGTCCGGGGTGGTCTCGCCGTGTCCGATGCCGAGCCTGCGCTGCAGGGTCTCGAGAATGGCATCGCCGCCCATTACCGCGCACAGCGTATTGGTGCAGACACCGACGTGGTAGTCGCCGGTGGGGGTGCGCCGGTACATCGAATAGAAGGTCGCTACCGCGGTGACCTCCGCGCCGGTCAAGCCCAGCTGGTCGGCACAGAATTCGATGCCGGTGCCGGTGACGCAGCCCTCCTCCGCCTGCACCAGATGCAGCAGCGGCAGCAGCGCCGAGCGCGGCTCGGGATAGCGGGCGATGATTTCCTTGGCATCGACCTCCAATCGCTCGCGCACAAATGGCGCGAACGGCTCCGGCCGGGTGGACAGCTTCAACAGGATCTCGGTCATCGGTCAACTCCGCCCATCACCGGGTCGATGCTGGCGACGGATGCGATGACATCGGCGACCATCCCGCCCTCGCACATCGCCGCCACCGCTTGCAGATTCGTGAACGAGGGGTCGCGATAGTGCACCCGATACGGTCGGGAGCCGCCGTCGCTGACCATATGCACACCGAGTTCGCCGCGCGGCGATTCCACCGCCACGTACACCTGCCCCGCCGGCACTCGAATGCCCTCGGTGACGAGTTTGAAGTGGTGGATGAGCCCCTCCATGGATGTGCCCATGATGCGGCCGATGTGCTTGGGGGAGTTGCCGAGTCCGTCCGGACCCAGCTGCAGATCCGCGGGCCAGGCGAGCTTCTTGTCATCCACCATCACCGGGCCCGGCCGCAATTTGTCCAGGCACTGCTCGACGATCTTGAGCGACTCCTTCATCTCCGCGACCCGAATCCAGTAGCGGCCGTAGCAATCGCAGCCGGTGGTCGTCGGCACGTCGAATTCGTAGTTCTCGTAACCGCAATACGGTGCGGCTTTGCGCAGATCGTGCGGCAGACCTGTCGAGCGAAGTACCGGGCCGGTGATGCCGAGCGCCATGCAGCCGGCGAGATCCAGGTAGCCGATGTTCTTGGTGCGTGCCTTCCAGATCGGATTCTGGGTGAGCAGATGATCCATATCGCGCAGCCGCTTGGGCAAGAGCTGCAGCAGTTCGCGGACCTTGGTGACGCCGTCGTCGGGCAGGTCCTGGGCGAGGCCACCTGGCCGGATATACGCGTGATTCATGCGCAGGCCCGTAATGGTCTCGAAGACATCCAGGATCAGTTCGCGTTCCCGGAAACCGAACAGCATCGGGGTGAGTGCGCCCAACTCCATACCACCGGTCGCCAGCGCGACCAGATGTGAGGAGATCCGATTGAGCTCCATGAGCATGACGCGAACGATGGTGGCGCGCTCGGGAATCTGGTCCTCGATATCGAGCAGCCGCTCGACGCCGAGGCAGTACGCCGTTTCGTTGAAGAACGGGGACAGATAATCCATCCGGGTCACGAAGGTGGTGCCCTGTGCCCAGTTCCGGAATTCGAGATTCTTCTCGATACCGGTGTGCAGATAGCCGATGCCGCAGCGAGCCTCGGTGACCGTCTCGCCCTCGATTTCCAGGATCAGTCGCAGCACGCCGTGCGTGGACGGATGCTGCGGACCCATGTTGACGACGATGCGTTCCTCACCAGCGCCGTCGAGGGTTCCGGTGACCGTATCCCAGTCCTGGCCGGCCACCGTGACAACAGCGGGCTCGGGCCCGGTGTCGTTGTGGACGCCGGGCCGGGTGTCGATGTCGTTCATTACTTGTACGCCCTCCGCTCGTCGGGCGGCGGAATGCGCGCGCCCTTGTACTCGACCGGGATCCCGCCGAGCGGGTAGTCCTTGCGCTGGGGGTGGCCACGCCAGTCGTCGGGCATGGTGATGCGCGTCAGCGAGGGGTGGCCGTCGAAGAGGATGCCGAAGAAGTCGTAGGTTTCCCGCTCATGCCAGTCGGTGGTCGGATACACGCCGAACAGCGACGGGATATGCGGATCGGCGTCCGGTGCGGCGACCTCGACGCGCAGGCGCCGATTGTGGGTGATGGACATGAGGTGATAGACCGCGTGCAATTCGCGGCCCGCGTCGTCCGGATAATGCACGCCGTTGACGCCGAGGCAGAGCTCGAAACGCAGTGCGGCAGAGTCACGTAACGCCGCGGCGACGGTCACCAGGTGTTCGCGCCGCACGTGCAGGGTGAGTTCGCCGCGGAAGACGATCACCTTCTCGATGGCGGTCTCCCAGCCGGTGCCGACCGCGCCGAGCGCGGCATGTAATTCGGTGACGACCTCGTCGAAGTAGCCGCCGTAGGGCGCCGGGGTGCTGCCGGGCAGCGTCACCGGGCGGACCAGGCGGCCGTAACCCGAGGTGTCGCCGGTGCCGGTGACACCGAACATGCCGCGGCGCACGCCGATCACCTCGGTCGGTGCCGAATCCGCTTCCGGCGGTGTGCCTTCCGGGCCCGCGGTGGCCGCGGCATCGACGAACTCCTGCGGCGTCCTGGTTTCGGTATTGTCGGGGGAGTCGAAGGTCATCGCAGCAGACCCTCCATTCGGATGGTCGGCGTCGACGCCAGCGCCGCCTCTTCGGCGGCCCGGATGGCCTCCTCACGGTTGACGCCGAGTGGCATCTGCTGGATCTTCGCGTGCAGTGTCAGGATCGCGTTCAGCAGCATTTCCGGGCGCGGCGGGCAGCCTGGCAGATAGATATCGACCGGCACCACATGGTCCACGCCCTGCACGATGGCGTAGTTGTTGAACATGCCGCCCGAGGACGCGCAAACGCCCATGGCCAGCACCCATTTCGGTTCGGTCATCTGGTCGTAGACCTGACGCAGCACCGGTGCCATCTTCTGGCTGACCCGGCCCGCGACGATCATCAGATCGGCCTGCCGCGGTGAGGCGCGGAACGCCTCCATGCCGAAGCGGGCGATATCGAAACGTCCTGCGCCGGTGGCCATCATCTCGATGGCGCAGCAGGCCAGCCCGAAGGTGGCCGGCCACAGCGAGCCCTTGCGCAGATATCCGGCGAAATCTTCGACCGTGCTCAGCAGGAAGCCGCTGGGCAGTTTTTCCTCGAGACCCATGTTCGACTAACTCTCACTTCCACTGTGCGTGCGGCCCGACGTGGCGAAATGCCCTGTGGGCCAGTGCGTATGGGCGATCAGTCCCAGCTGAGACCGCCGCGGCGCCATTCGTAGGCATAGGCCACCGAGACGTTGAAGATGAACAGCGCCATCGCGGCGAGACCGAAGAGACCGAGCGCATCGAAGTGGACAGCCCACGGGTAGAGGAACACGATCTCGATATCGAAGATGATGAACAGCATGGCGGTGAGGTAGTACTTCACCGGAAAGCGTTGTCCGGTAACGTTTCCCGGCCCGCCCGCGACGGCGTGCGGTGTCGGTTCGATGCCGCACTCGTAGGCCTCCTGTTTGGCCCGGTTGTAGCGCTTGGGGCCGACGAGGGCCGAGAGGATGACGGAGAACACCGCGAACGCGGTGGCGACCGCGCCGAGGACCAGAGTGGGCATCTCGATATTCACGACTGCAGTTCCCCTCCTTGCGAGCTGTAGCTGGCGGTTGGGCGTCATGTCCGCCGACGGCGCCGGGGGGTGTCGTGGTCGGCGTCGGAATCATGACGGCAGCTTCCGAGGCGGGCTGACGTCGTTGTCCGCCTCGGTCAGACTCGCCTCATGGCCTGCTCGCACCGCGCGGGTCTGTCATATCGAGGCCCGCGCTCATGTGAGCTACGGCACAGCCTACAACCGACGCGGCCAGTCGACCGTTTATTCGATTGGGTCTTTGATCGAAAACGGGACTGCTATTTATGACTGAATCGGGGGTAATCCAACCTGTCGGATCGCTGAGTGATTGCGTCGTCACGTGACATGAGAGTGTCCGCGTCCTCGGGACGCGGGCACGATGTGGTGATCGGAAGGGAGTCGATCAGGCCGCGGTGCGATTGTGCAGCAATGCGACGACGACCTCGGTGAGCCGGATCGGATCGATCGGATGGGCCACGGCGGCCTCGGCGCGCGACCAGTTCGCGAGCCAGGCATCGTCGGGGCGACCGGTCAGCACCAGAACCGGTGGGCACTGATCGATCTCGTCCTTGAGCTGTTTGGCGATGCCGAGCCCACCCGCCGGGGCGGACTCGCCGTCCAGGATAGCCAGGTCGATACCGCCCGCGTCCATCTGTTCGATGACCACAGGTGCGGTCGCCACCTCGAGGTACTCGAAGGCGGGCAGCTCGGGGTGCGGGTGTCTGCCCAGTGCCAGCATTACCTGGCGCCGGGTATCGGCATCGTTGCTGTAGACCAGGACCCGCAGTGGGGTGGTACGAATCGCGTCGGCCACGCAGGGATGGTACGTCGGGGCGGGGGTGCGGCGTGGCAGGTTGGCGCAGATTGCTCGGCGCGCGTCGCGCGGTCGTCGGTCGGTGGTGCGGAATGCGTGTGCGGGCAAGGTATTCGAAAGCGGTCGCTAAGTTCCGGCCGGTAGCATCCCGAAAATGCGGGGAGATATCACGCGCGAGCTCGTCGAAACCGACGTGTGGACCGACGAGATGGTGGGCCGGGCGGGCATTCCGGTGGTGGACGTCGCGTTCGTGACCATCGGCAGCGGGATCGGCTCCTTCGTCACCTACGACACCCTGCGGGTCTACGGCGTCGCGGCGGCATCGATGGCGGTGCTCGGGCCACAGGAGGTGCCGTGGTCGTCGTATGAGTATCTGACGCGGGTATCGCAGATTCCGCGCGGGGAGCGATTGCGCAGCGACTCGTCCTCGACCCCGGACAATATGTGGGGCTTTCCGTCGTACGCGGTGCGCGAGGCATTGGCGGAGAAAACCATGCGGCCGCTGTGGAACGTCTTCACCGAGCCGATCTTCAGCAACTACTACACGCCGAGGGCGGGACAGGCGTTCGCCGCGATGGAACGAGAGTTCCACCGGATCGGATATGCGGGTTCGTTGCACAAGGGGCATGTGCGCATGGTGCGCAAACGCTACGGCGGTGGGTATTTCAGCGTCCTCACCCCGCCCGTCGGTGCGGCGCCGACCAAACGGATCGCGTTTCGCAGTACGTACGTCCATGTGGGCGTCGGTTATCCGGGGCTGAAGTTGCTGCCGGATCTGCAGGAGTATCGGGAGAAGTACCGGGATCCGACGCGCGTGGTGAATGCGTACGAACCGCACGAGCACGTATATCAGGCACTGCAGCGCAGGCCGGGGAAGGTGATGATCCGCGGCAGCGGGATCGTGGCGAGCCGGGTGTTGCAACGGATCATCGACGATCGCGACAAACTGCGGCTGAATACCCAGATCCTGCATCTGTTTCGACATTATGTCGCCACCGCGCACGGACCGAATATTTTCAGTCGGCGCAAGGGTGGCGACGGGTGGTCGTATCAGGGATTCAACTATCCGAAGTCGGTATGGGGCGGGCAGCTCAAAGCGAAAATGCGCACGCTGCAAGGAGAGCAGCGCGCACAGGCCTACCAGGAGATGGGCGGGACCAACACCCCGGTGCGCTCGAATTGGCAGGAGCAGCTGCGGCGCGGACGTAAGGAAGGTTGGTATCAGGTGATGGCGGGCAGTGCGCGTGATCTGCGTCCTGCCCGCGGGCCGAGCGGGGTGATCACCACGATAGTGCCGGATCCCACGGCGGCGCTGCCGTTTCCGCCGCCGACCCAGCCGTTCGACATTTCGGCCGATTACATTATCGACTGCACCGGATTGGAGGCCGACGTGCGCGAACATCGGTTGCTGGCGGATCTGCTCGATCATGCCGGGGCCGGGCGTAATCCGGTTGGGCGGATGGATGTGGCGACCACATTCGAGTTGATCGGTACCCGAAGTGGCAGCGGACGCATCTATGCATCGGGTAGTGCGACGCTGGGGGGACCGTTTCCGGGCGTGGATACTTTTCTCGGATTGCAGATCGCGGCGCAGGAGATCGCCGATGACCTTGCGGCGCTGGGTTTCTGCGAGCGGATGGGGCCACTGCGATCGACTCGGCAATGGTGGTTGTGGGCGATGAACAAGAAGATCTGATCGATGCTGCTTACCTTGAACGGGCGGATTCAGACCCGCTTACTCGCGCTCGGCGTTATCGGATTGTTGGTCGCGGTGATGATTACGCCGGTGCTGCCGACCGGATCGCTATCGCTCGGCAACGCCTACCGGGTCACGTTGTCGGTGCTGCTGGCGACGGTGCTCGTCGGCGTGTTGTGGGAGTTGCTCTACCATTTTCTGCAGCAGTTCCGATGGGAGAAGGACTGGCCGACGCTGTTCGGCTTCTGGACGGTGATCAACGAGGCGGCGCTGATGTGGGTCCTCGTGCACCACACGACCGTTGTGCTGCCGCAGGCGTTGCATGCGTCGCTGACGGCATTCCTGATCCAGTTCGTCGTCACGTGGATGGTGTTCTGGCTCATCGTCAACGGGCCGATGCGGGTGGTATTCCATCGGTGGCGGTTCCAGGGCGGGCGGTTCCTGTGAGTCCGCAACTCGAGGTGCTGCCGGGTGGTACACATCTGATCGCGAACAGTGGCGGGGTCGTGCTCGTCGTCGCGCACCGGTCGGACGGTACGGCCGATGTCGAATCGCCTGCGGCGCAGACGCTGACGGCGCTGCTCGAGTTGGTGCAGGAGGCAGGCGCGCAGGAGCAACCGCGCACCGGACGCAGGTTTGCACGACTTGCCACCAACTGGTTGATGAGTCTGGACGACGAGGAGCAGGTGGAATTCGGGGTAGTCACCCCGAGCACGGCGGGAGTGGCGGTCTTCCTGCACGGCGGTGTGACCGCGGTGGTAGCGACGTCGGGTCGCGCGGAAGTACTGCACGGCAGGGATGCCGGATTCACGGTCGACCGCGTGGTTATCCCGGCACCCGCTATCGGGATCGGACTGTTCGTAGACGAGGACGCGGTGGTCGTCTCGGCCTTGCCGAGCCGCGGCATCGCCCGACTCGACGAGGGAACGGTGCCCGGTGCCGGGGCGGTGCTGTGGTTCGGAGTGCCCGCATCAGCTCGTGTGTCGGCGGCGCGGCGGCCGGCGCAAGCGGATGGTGGCGAAGCCGGGGTGGGGTCGCCGCAGAACGCGTCGTCGACGGCTGGTGTGGGAACAGTGTCAGCGGTCGGGGTCGAGGATGCGCGGCAGCGCGAGGTCCCGGAGCCGTTGGTCGAACTCGTCGCGCCGCCGCCGGAAAGTGCTGCGGTGCAGCCGCCGATCGGGGGCGGATCGGCGGGGAAGGCGGCACCGTGGGAACGCGCGTCCGCGATGGGTGTGGGTAATCTGCCGCCGAGGGGTGCGGTTTCGGGTGCCGGGGAGCGGCGCCGAGTCGGGCTGCGCAAGAACGCGCAGCAATCCGAGATCGCCGTACCGGAGCCGGTCGCACCGCTGGAGAATGGGATGGCTTCGGGGCCAGGGGGTGGTCGGGCGGTGGTTCGGGGGTTCATGTGTTCGCGGCAGCATCTGAACGATCCGCGGGTGTCGTTCTGCGCGGTGTGCGGGATTCGGATGGATCAGTTGACCTGCGTGTTGACCGAGGGGGTGCGGCCGCCGCTGGGTTTGCTGATGCTGGATGACGGAACATCGTTCGTACTCGACAACGACATCGTCCTCGGACGCGAACCCGAACATGCCGAGGCGGTGCGGCGTGGCGCGCGGCCCATCCGGCTGCCGGACAGTTCGGGCGCGATGTCGCGGGCGCATGTGGAGGTTCGGCTGGTCGAATGGGATGTCGTCGTGGTCGACCAGGGCTCGGCCAATGGCACCTATGTCCGGATGCCCGGCCACCAGGAGTGGAGCCGTGCCATGCCGAACCAGCTCACCACCCTGGCCGCCGGTGCCCAGATACTGCTCGGCGGCCGCATCCTCACCTTCGACTCACAACACAGCCAGTTCTGAACCCGAGCCGCGCTCGAAGCGGACGATTCCGGACCAGGGGCTGCGGCCGGGTTTGCGTGGGTCGGGCTGCGGGAGATAGGTGAACGGGCGCAGGTACCAGGGTGCACGGTGGAGTTTGCGGGCGTGCACGAGGAGATGTTCGATCTCGCGGGCGTGCCAGCCGAGCTCCTCGAAGTAGGCGATGCCGTTGTGGGGTTCGAATCTGAGGGGTGCGTTCTCGAACATCGAATTCGAGCGCATGCGGGGCATTTCCATCGTGACGTCCATGACCCACCAGCGGATCTGCGGCCGGGACAGGGCGGCCGCGATGGTGCGGACCGTGTCCTCCTCCAGATACATCAGCAGACCCTCGGTCAGCACCAAAGCCTTGGTGGCGGTGCCATTTTCGGGGCCCAGCGAGCCGAGTGCCCAATCCAGGAACTTCGCCGACGCGGCCGGGTCGGCCAGATCGACACCACGGCGGATCAGCGCACAGCGCGGCTTCTCGTCCGCGAGAGCGGCCTCCTTCTCCGCGGTGAGCGCGGGCAGATCGGCCTCGACCCAGACGAAATCGGCGGGCAGTTCGAGGCGGTAGGGGCGGGTGTCGAGTCCGGCGGCGAGATTGAGCACCCGGTCGCAGCCCTCGGCGAGGGCGGTCGCGATCAGATCGTCGATGATTGTGGTTCGGGTGACCACCGGCCAGCCGTCGCGCATCATTCGCGACGCGGCCGCCACCATGGCATAGCCGCGCTCTCCGGCCAGGCGTTCGGCCAGCGGATCGCGGAACAGCGCATCCTCGCGCGCGGTCTCCATCGCGCGGTAGGTGGCCACCCAACGCGCGGTATCGGACACATTCGAAATCAACGCTTCCCCACCAGCCATGTGCGCCAGTCTGGCACAGCGTTGCTTCGATATCCGGTCAGGGCCCCTGCTGACCAGCTGGTGCCATCCGATAGAATTCCGTCGGGAAACGAGCCGTGCAATATGCGATATTTCACCGGCTCGTAACAGCGAAACATGCTGCTGAGCCGGTATTCGGTTCACAATCATCCAATGGCGAATTCACCGCCGACAACCTGCGCGATCGTTTCGATCGCCAGTCGGGTGGAGTCCGGGTGTCGTGCCCCCCGGACTCCACCGCCCGGAGTTCTAGCTCGGGTGGAAGGCGTGGGCGCCCACTTCGGCCGGGTCCAGGATGTGGGCGAGAAAGAGACGGGTAGTGGGGGTGGGGGTGCGCGTCGTGACGGCGTGCCACGGCCGGTCCATGGGGGTGCCGTCGACCGGAAGTACTTGCAGCAGACCGGATTCCAGGTCTTGGGCCAGCGCGTCGGTGTGCATGAGGGTGACGCCCAAGCTTTCACGGGCGGCGGCCAGGACGGCACCGTGGCTGCCGAGGGTTAGGGTGGGCGGGGAGATTTCGAGGCGGTCGATGAGGCTGAGTGTGGCGTCGCGGGTACCGGAACCGCGACCGCGTAACAGCCAGGTGTTGCGCAGCGGATCGGGGCAGCCCGGCGCGCCGACGACCACGAGCTGACTCGGCCGCCGGGCTCGGATGACCAGCCCGGTGTCGCGCGGTGGGCGGCCCGCGATGACGAGATCGGTTTCGTGGTGGTGCAATTCGAGGAACAGCACATCGCGTGGCTGCACCGACAGGCTCAGTTCGATATCCGGATAGCGATTCCGGAATGACGCCAGCGGTCCGAGCAGCACATACTCACCGGCCGTTGCGACCACACCGATCCGCAGCTTGCCGGTCTCGGCCCTGCGCACCGCGGCATTCGCTTCCTTCATCAGGCCGAGGATGGTGCGGCAGTATTCGGAATAGATGCGTCCTGCCTCGGTGAGCGCGATACCACGTCCGGCCTTCGCGATGAGCTTTGCCCCGAGCTGCTTTTCGATGTGTGCGACGGCCGCGGAGACGGCGGCCTCGGTGATGTGCAGCTGGGTGGCGGCGCGGCGGATGCTGCCCTGCCGAGCCACGGCCAGGAATGTTTCCATCCTCGCCGCACTCACCATGCCCACGGTTCGACGGTATCAAACTCGATGAATCCGTTGAGTATTCCGAGGAACAATCAAATTGTCTGTCATCGACGACGCCGTCATCCTTGAACTCAGTAGGCGTTCACCCCACGTCTCAGGCGCAGCACCCCGCACCACATCCGAGCCGAATGTCCTGCTCGATATCCGGGCGCCGATGCTTCGCGCAACATACTCCGAGCCGATCACCCGCAAAACCGAGCGGAGCAATGATGACCGACGAAACCGAGCCCAACCGCTGGGATCCGGGTGTCCACTCCTACGCTTCCATGGGCTACTACGCCCCGGACTATGTCCCCAAAGATACCGATGTCCTCGCGGTCTTCCGCGTGACCCCGCAAAAAGGTGTCGATCCGATCGAGGCGGCGGCCGCGGTCGCGGGCGAATCATCCACTGCCACCTGGACTGTCGTATGGACCGACCGCCTCACCGCGCATGACCGCTACCAGGCCAAATGCTATCGCATCGATGAGGTTCCCGGCCGCCCCGGCGAGTACTTCGCTTATATCTCCTACGATCTCGACCTCTTCGAAGAGGGGTCGATCACCAACCTGACCTCCTCGATCATCGGCAATGTTTTCGGCTTCAAGCCGCTGCTGGCACTGCGCTTGGAGGATATGCGGATTCCGGTGGCCTATGTCAAAACCTTCCAGGGCCCGCCACACGGGACCGTCATGGAACGCGAGTACCTGAATAAATACGGCAGGCCGTTGCTCGGTGCGACCGTGAAGCCGAAACTCGGTCTGTCCGCGCGCAATTACGGCCGGGTGATCTACGAGGCGTGCAAGGGCGGCCTGGATTTCACCAAGGACGACGAGAACATCAACTCCCAGCCGTTCATGCGCTGGCGCGACCGGTATCTGTTCGCCATGGAGGGGGTCAACCGCGCCATGGCCGAGACCGGTGAGATCAAGGGCCACTACCTCAATGTCACCGCGGCGAGCATGGAGGAGATGTACGAGCGCGCCGAGTTCGCCAAGCAATTGGGCAGCGTCGTGATCATGATGGACCTCACGGTGGGATTCACCGCCATGCAATCGATGTCGCACTGGGCCCGGCGCAATGGTGTATTGCTGCACCTGCATCGGGCCGGGCACTCCACCTACACGCGGCAGAAGACCCACGGCGTCAGCTTCCGGGTGCTGGCCAAATGGTGTCGGCTGATCGGCGTCGATCACCTGCACGCGGGCACCGTGGTCGGCAAACTCGAGGGCGATCCGGCAACCACCAGGGGCTTCTACGACACATTGCGGGAGAACCACATTCCCACCAATCCGGGCAACGGCATCTTCTTCGACCAGCATTGGGCCAGCCTCGGCGGTGTCATGCCGGTGGCCTCGGGCGGTATCCACGCGGGGCAGATGCATCAGCTGTTGGACCTTTTCGGCGATGACGTGGTCCTGCAATTCGGCGGCGGCACCATCGGGCATCCGCTCGGCATCGCCGCGGGGGCGGAGGCGAATCGGGTGGCGCTCGAGGCGGTCGTGAAGGCCCGCAACGAGGGGCGCGATCTGCTCGAAGAGGGCCCGGATGTGCTGCGCAAGGCCGCCGAGATCTGCCGCCCGCTCGATGTCGCGCTCTCGACCTGGGGCGATGTCACCTTCGACTACACCTCCACCGACGCGCCGGATGCCGTGCCGACGGCCAGCCGCTGAACGACAGGACTCCGCACATGTATCTGCGCCACGGAACCTTCTCGTATCTGCCCGAACTCACCGACGCCGAAATCGCGGCCCAAGTGCGCTACGCCTTGCTCAACAACTGGCCGGTGTCCATCGAATACACCGATGATCCGCACCCCCGCAATACCTACTGGGAAATGTGGGGGCTGCCGCTGTTCGATCTCGACGAGCCCGACGGTGTGCTCGCCGAGATCGACGCATGCCGCACTACCTTTCCGCGACACTACATCCGGATCCTCGCCTACGACGCCCGCTATGGCAGGCAGACCACCGCATTGAGCTTCCTGGTGCAGCGTCCTCTCACCGAGCCCGGATTCCTGCTGGCCCGCACCGAGGGACCGGACCGGCGCCAGACCTACGGGCTGCACTCGTATGCCACCGATGAACGGCCGGGTACTCGGTATGGCGGCTGAAAGATCGAGCGCGGCAAGCGGTTTCCGATTGCACCGGCCCGACGTGGACGACGGCAGGCCGGTGCGAGCGGTACCCGCGCAGGCGCCGCTGGAGGATTTGCTGGCCGAGGACGCGGTGCTGGATCTGTCCACCGATATCGCTGGCAATGACGTCGAGGACGTATTGACCAGGCTCGACGCCGAACTCGTCGGTCTGGCGAATGTGAAGCGGCGGGTGCGGGAGATCGCGGCGCTGCTGCTGATCGATCGGGCCAGGCAGCGCTTCGGTCTGCGGGCCTCCCGGCCGACCATGCATATGAGCTTCACCGGCGGTCCCGGCACCGGCAAGACCACCGTGGCCTTGCGGATGGCCGAGATGCTGCATGCGCTCGGCTACATCCGTAAACCCAAGGTGCACACGGTGACTCGTGACGATCTGGTCGGCCAGTTCATAGGGCACACCGCGCCCAAAACCAAGGAGGCCCTGGCCAAAGCGGCCGGGGGAGTGCTCTTCATCGACGAGGCCTACTACCTGTTCCGCCCGGAGAACGAACGCGACTACGGACAGGAAGTCATCGAGATCCTGCTGCAGGAGATGGAGAGCGAGCGCACCAGTCTGGTGGTGATCTTCGCCGGCTATCCGGATCGGATGGAGAAATTCTTCTCCGCGAACCCGGGTTTGTCCTCGCGAGTGGCCCATCATCTGGAATTCAGCGATTACACCCACGACGAGCTGGTGCGCATCGCCGAAATCATGGTGGCACGGGACAATTTCCGATTCGACGACTCCGGATACGCTGCCTTCGGCGAATATCTCACGCTGCGGATGACCCGCCCCCGATTCTCCAATGCGCGCAGTGTGCGCAATGCCCTGGACCGCTGCCGGTTACGGCAGGCCAAACGGCTGGTCGAGCTGCGGCGACCGCTCACCAAAACCGACCTGATCACGCTGACCGACCGGGATGTCCACGGCAGCAGCGTATTCCGCGGCGCGAGCGATGGACTCGGTGACGGTAGCTCGAGTGACCACACAGGGCCCCGGGAGCGCCGCCAATCGAACACCGCAGGACAGCAGCCGGATGGGCCGACCGCAAGGGCCCCCGCGTGACGAGATCGAGAACCCATGCCAGAAGGACTGAAGACCCTCACCCGCTACACGATCGAGGAGGAGCACCGGCATCCCGGATCATCCGGTGAATTCTCCGCCCTGGTGAATGTCGTTGCGACCGCGACGAAAATCATCGCCAACCAGGTGACCAGGGGGGCCATTGTCGGCTCACTCGGCGCCTCCGAACCCGACAACCTGCCGCCGACCGTGCATCGCAAACTCGACGCCATCGCCAATGACATCATGGTGGCCGAGACCCAGTGGACGGGGCATCTGTCGGCGCTGTTGTCCGAGCAGATGACCGATGTCCATCCGGTGCCGGACGAGCACCGACGCGGCAAATATCTGCTGGCCTTCGATCCGTTGGACGGCTCCTCGAATATCGATGTAAACCTGCCCGTCGGAACGATTTTCAGTGTACTGCGGGCGCCGGACAGCGGTCCGCCGACCAACGCGGACTTCCTGCAGGCGGGTGTGCGGCAGGTCTGTGCGGGATTCACGCTGTACGGACCGGCGACCATGCTGGTGCTCACCACCGGCAGCGGTGTCGACGGATTCACCCTGGATCGGGAGATCGGCGCATTCGTATTGACCCATCCGCGCATGCGAATCCCGGAGGATACTTCGGGATTCGCGATCAATGCCGCCAATGAGCGGTTCTGGGAACGGCCGGTGCGCCGGTATGTCCACGAATGTCTCGACGGTGTGGACGGGCCGCGGGGGCGGGATTTCAATATGCGCTGGGTCGCGTCATTGGTCGCGGATACCTTCCACATCCTGACCCGCGGCGGGGTCTACCTCTATCCATACGACACTCGGCGGTCGGGGCGGGTGTCGTTGCTGTACGGCGCGAATCCGATCGCCTACATCGTCGAACAGGCCGGCGGCTGGGCGACCACGGGTGGTGATCGGGTGCTGGAGGTGACGCCGGAACAGGTGCATCAGCAGGTGCCGCTGATCTTCGGTTCGCGCAATGAGGTCGGGCGGATCGAGCGCTATCACAGCGAGCCCGAGGAAGGGCCCAGTTTCGACAGTTCACTGTTCGGGTCGCGGTCGTTGTTCCGTCCGGCTGGGCGCTGAAATCCCCTGAGGAGATGTCATGTCGGTCAAACACCCCGTCGTCGCCATCACCGGCTCGTCCGGGGCGGGCACGACCAGTGTCACGCGGACCTTTCAGGAGATATTCCGCCGCGAGGGTATCAATGCGGTGATCGTGGAGGGGGATTCGTTCCATCGCTACGACCGCAACGAGATGAAGCTCGCGATGGCCGAGGCCGAGCAGAACAATAATCGCACCTTCTCGCATTTCGGTGAGGAGGCGAATCTGTTGAAAGAGTTGGAGACGCTGTTTCACGACTACGGGGAGACCGGCGTGGGTTCGGTGCGCCGATACCTGCACGACGAGTTGGAAGCCAAACCGTATGGACAACCGGCGGGCACCTTCACGCCGTGGGAGGATCTGACACCGGGCAGCGATCTGCTGTTCTATGAGGGATTGCACGGGGCCGCCGTCACCGATTCGGTGAATGTCGCGCAATATGCGGATCTGCTGGTCGGCGTGGTGCCGATCGTCAACCTCGAATGGATCCAGAAGGTGATCCGGGACAAGACCGAACGCGGCTATTCCAGTGAGGCCGTGATCGATACGATCCTGCGCCGCATGCCCGACTACGTGAAATACATCTGCCCGCAGTTCTCCCACACCTATGTCAACTTCCAGCGCGTTCCCACTGTGGATACCTCGAACCCCTTCATCGCCCGCACCATCCCCACCGCCGACGAAAGTTTCGTCGTCATCCGCTTCGCCGACCCCAAGGTCATCGACTTTCCTTATCTGCTGTCCATGCTGCACGACTCCTTCATGTCCCGCCCCAACTGCATTGTTGTCCCCGGCGGCAAAATGGACCTGGCCATGCAACTCATCTTCACGCCCCTGATTCTGCGGCTGATGGATAAGCGCCCCAAGCGTTCTCGCTGATCGCGGCTCGGGTCCGTGCCCCGGTCGCGGCGATACAGCAGATCGGCGTACAGTGTCATAAGTTAATCGTCATTCGCATCGGCGATCATGAAAGCAGCAAGGAGCCGTCATGACATCCGCAGTCATCGTCGACATTGTCCGGACACCCTCCGGGAAGGGGAAAGCCAGTGGTGGACTTTCGGATGTGCATCCAGCCACCCTGCTGGCCGAGGTGCTGCGGACCCTGATCGAGCGCACCGGCGTCGATCCGGCACTCATCGATGATGTGATCGGCGGTTGCGTCACCCAAAGTGGCGAGCAGGCGTTCAATATTTCGCGTACCGCCGTATTGGCCGCCGGGTTCCCGGAATCCGTGCCCGCCACCACGGTGGACCGGCAATGCGGATCGAGCCAGCAGGCCGCGCATTTCGCCGCGCAGGCCGTGATTGCCGGAGCCTATGACATCGCGATCGCCTGCGGTGTGGAGTCGATGAGCCGGGTGCCGATGTTCTCCAATGCCCAGGGTAAGGATGCCAACCGCGGTCCGCTGTCCCACCGCTTCCCGGAAGGTCTTATCGCACAGGGGATTTCGGCCGAAATCGTCACCCAGCGCTGGAAGCTGGACCGGGCGACGCTCGATGCCTTCGCCGCCCGCTCGCACCGGTTGGCCGCCGAAACCGCCGCGGCAGGCGGCTTCGACAACGAACTGGTCCCCGCGGGCACGCTCACCGCCGACGAGACCATCCGCCCGAGCACCACCGCCGAAGCTCTGGCCGGGCTGCGCCCCGCATTCGCCGACGACGAATTCACGGCGCGTTTCCCGGAAATCGATTGGTCCATCACCGCGGGTAACTCGTCCCCGCTCACCGACGGGGCCTCGGCCGCCCTGATCATGACCGAGGAAAAGGCGAACGCCCTCGGCCTGCGTCCGCGCGCCCGCTTTCACTCGTTCGCGGTCACCGGTGACGACCCGCTGCTCATGCTCACCGCCGTCATCCCCGCCACTCGCAAGGTGCTGGCTCGCGCCGGGCTGACAATCGACGACATCGACGCCTACGAAGTGAACGAGGCTTTTGCTCCGGTGCCCCTGGTCTGGCAGCAAGACCTCAATGCCGACCCGGCCAAACTCAATCCCCGTGGCGGTGCCATCGCCCTCGGCCACCCGCTGGGGGCCTCGGGCACCCGCATCCTCGCCACCCTGGTCAACCACCTGGAACAGTCGCAGGGCCGCTACGGCCTGATGACCATGTGCGAAGCGGGTGGCCTCGCCAACGCCACCATCATCGAACGCCTCTGACGCGACGGCCTACAGCTCACCCTGCTCGCGGCGACGATCGAGGTCGCGCTGGCGTTCCAACTCCTGGCGGCGGGCCTCGCGGCGCTGGGATTCGGCACGTTCCCGCAGGCCGCGCAGGAAGGCTTCGTCATCGTCCGGATTCTGCGCGACGTAACGGCCGGGCCGGTCGTACTCGGCGTAGCGGGTGGCTGTTCGCGGGCCGCCTTCGTGCAGTGGGCGGCCCGCGAACAGCCACAACAGTGCGCCTACGGTCGGCACCAGGATGACGACGATGAGCCACGCCATCTTCGGCAGATTCCGGATCCCGGCATCGGGGCAGGTGATGATGTCGACGAGGCAGTAGACCCACAGGGCCAACGTGATCAGGCCCAACACTGCGTATGGCATCGGAAATCTCCTCGGGCGCACGGCAATTGCTATGGCCTGCTCATCCGCGGTTTCCGAAAGTTCGATGGTCACCCCCCGCCGAACCGGCCTGCATGGAGGATACACGTCGCATTCGTGTGCATCAGTCCGGCAGCAGCGGGACCGAGAGGCCTTCACCGCGACCGATGAGCGCGGCACGGGTGACGGCGGATGACCCGAAGCGGCGGCGCAGATCGTCGAGGGTGGCATCGAGGCTGTTGATAGCACGCGGTTCCAACGGCAGGGTGAGCTGGACGGTATCGGCATTGTCGAGATTGGTCAGTGCCAGACCGATGAGGGTCAGACCGCGCTCCTGGATCATGGGCATCGCGGCACCGAGCAAGGTGCGCGCGGCGTACAGGATGGTTTCGGTGTGATCGGTGGCCTCGGGCAGGGTATGCGAGCGGGTAGCCCGGGTGAAATCGTCGAAACGCATGCGCAGCACCACAGTTCGGGTCACCCGCTCGGCCGCGCGCAATCGGCGGCCGAGGCGGTCGGTAAGCCCGTGCAGGTAGGCCTCGATCTCGTCGGGTGGCCGGTGCCGCCGACCGAGTGCGCGCTGCGCGCCGATGGAACGGCGGCGGACGCCGGTTTCGACGCGACGTGGGTCGCGAGCCCAGGACAGTGCGTACAGGTGCCGCGCCGCGGCGGGGCCGAGGATGGCGCGCAACGGTGATTCGCCGAGTTCGGCCAGTTGACCGATCCGGGTGATGCCGTGTTCGTGCAGGGTGCGTGCGGTGACTTCGCCGACGCCCCATAGTCGTTCGACCGGCAGTGGATGCAGGAAATCGAGTTCGAGTTCCGGCGGCACCAGACGCAAGCCGTCTGGTTTGGCCACCGCGCTGGCCACCTTCGCCAGAAATTTCGTCCGCGCGATACCGACCGAAATCGGCAGTCCGACCTGCTCGCGCACCGCAGCCCGCAACCGCTGCCCGATCTCGACGGGTTCGCCCGCGATCCGCCGCAGCCCACCGACATCGAGAAACGCCTCATCGATCGAAATGCCCTCGACCACCGGCGTCGTGTCGTGGAAGATTTCGAAGACGGCTTTGCTCGCCTCGGCGTAGGCCGACATGCGCGGTGGCACCACCATCGCATGCGGGCAAAGCCGCAGCGCTGCGCCACCATTCATCGGCGTGCGCACGCCGAACGCCTTCGCCTCATAGCTGGCCGCCAGCACAACGCCACCACCCACGATCACCGGCCGCCCCCGCAGCCGTGGATTATCGCGCTGTTCCACCGAGGCGTAGAACGAGTCGAGATCCGCATGCAGGATCGACGCCTCGGCCCGCGCCTCGATCCGCGGCCGCTGGGAACGCGGCGCAATCGATGGCGGGACAGACTCGGACACGAACATATGTTCGCATAGATCGCCGCTGGCGCGTCGAACTTCCTGGCAGGTTGCTCGGTTTACGCTCCGAGCACATCGAGCTGGGAAGGAGCCGCTGTGCCCAGGTCACGGCGGTTGAAGGTCCCGGTCGGGGACAAGGTGTGGGTGAGGTTGTCGTTCAGTGCAGTTCCTCGACCAGCCCGACGATGATGCCGTCGGGGCCGCGGACGTAGCAGTACCGGTAGATGTCTTCGTATTGGGCTACTGTGCCCACGAGTTCGGCGCCATGGGCGCGCAGGCGGTCGAGGACGTCCACGACGTCGTCGACGACGAACGTCAGGCGAGGGATGCCCGGGGTGTTCACCGGCGCTTTCGGCGCAGTGCTGGTGGTCGCTGGCGAGTGGAACGTCGAGAGCTCTACCCGGCCATGGCCGTCCGGCGTCCGAACGACGGCGATGTCTGCTCGGACGCCGTCCAGTCCGAGGAGGTCGTCGGCCCATTGGCCCCCGACTGTTGCTTCGCCCTCCAGTTCCAGGCCCAGTTCGACGAAGAACGCGATAGCAGCCGCGAGATCCTCGACCACAATGCCGGCGTGATCCATCCGGTGGATCGTCATCGAGATTCTCCTCAGGTTCGTTACGGCCCATTCTGGCCGGGTTGATCGGTTCAGGCGCGCTGACGCTCGGCCCGCTGCTGGATCGGCTCCTCGACCGCGGTGGGCAGCGGAAATCCGCTCGATAAGCGGCATCACGGTGTGTTCGGGTGGCTCTCCACCGGCTCGACCCGGTGCCGGAGCAGGCAGAATTCGTTCCCCTCCGGGTCGGCCAGTACGTGCCACGTTGCGGCGCCGGGCTGGCCGACGTCGACCTTCCGCGCACCCGCGGCGAGTAGACGTTCCAGTTCCGCGTCCTGATCGCGGTCGGTGGGGTTCACGTCGAAGTGCAGGCGCAGTTTCCCGCGCCTCGGCTCGGTGCTGCGACCGAACACCAGAGTGGGCTGCGGTCCGCCGAAGCCGGTTCCGGGCGGGCCGATCTCCAGGTGGTCCTCGCCCTCCCAGCCGAGTTCGACGAAGCCGAGGACTTCGCACCAGAAGTCCGCCAGCCGTTGTGGGTCGGCACAGTCGATGACCAGTTCGGTGATCCTGGAAGACATGCGCGCGACACTACGCGTGCGAGACTGTTCCGAACAGCGATTTCCTTGTCGGCACGGTGAAGCGGTCATGAGGCTGGATGCTGTGGCGCAACCTCGTCGGAAACCGGCGCAGTTCGACCAGAAGCGAAGCAAATGCGTTGATACCAACGCTTTTCCAGCTGAAGCCCGCTGAGTGCACGCGCCTCGGCATCACCGCGCGTTCCGGCGATTGCGGCCGGGTAGCCAATCGGCATCCACGTTGCGACCCACCAGATCTTGCCGAGAGGTTGACGGTGAAGATGAAGGGGTCGCGCAGACGCTGGGTTTGACCTCGAGTTCGACCGACTCTCCGTCTGGGGATCTCCGCCAGCGAGCTCTCTTATGCGCCAAGCTTCCTGGCGGGTCCGATGAGTGCTGCGCGGGCTCCGCGCTGGCCGTTGTTACTGCATCGGGAGCGGCTACCAGTACTGATGCTGTTTTCCGTCGGTGTCGGCGATGAAGATGACCGCGTCGGCGCCGGTCAAGTCTGTTGGGTTGAGCGGGATGTGGCCGCGCACGATCGGTTTGCCCGTGCCGACCGATGGGGGAAGTGCGGCGCGCAGAGCCGGTGTCGGGAATAGGGCGCGCCGGGTGGTCGCCTCGGCCAACAGGTTTTGGAGGGTGCCCGGATCGGTGTCGGGGCTGGCGTCGGTTGCCAGGAATACGTACCGCTCGCCGAGGGTGAGCCCGACGAGCGCACCGGCGCTGGCCCAGTTCATATCGTCCGCGCCGACCGACAGTTGGGCACGCTGCAGGTGCGCGTTGTGCGCGAACAGCAGGCTCGGTCCGCGCCGCTGCTCCTGGGTAACGATCGCGAGCAGGTTGTCGGCGATCATTTCGGCGCGCAGGCTGAGCAAGATCGCGATGCGATCGGGCGCGGTACCGGCCATCGCCGCGTGATAGCGCAACAGGCCCTGGGCGGTTCGCGCGTGCGCGCGGGCGTGGTCGTAGCCGTTCGGGTCGGCGGGGCGCAGGCCGGGGGCGGCGCGGCGCAGCGCGCTGGCGAGGTCATCGGCGACGATACGCAGGGCGCGGGCGTGATCGGAGTCGCCGATCGATGCCGCCGGGTCGAACATGGCCGCCTCGTTCGTCCAGTCCGTGTCTTCGCCCAGTAGAGCGTCGAGGTCGTGGACCGTCCCCGGCCGCAGCGGTTCGGGCAGGTACTCGACGACCGCGGACAGTGCGCGTCGGGGGCTCGGTGCGGCGGCGTACTCCAGTGGTGCCTCGCAACCGTAAAAGCGGACTCGATCCCGCGGTGCGCGACCGGCATTGTGCGCGCGGAGCCATTCGACGAGTTCGCGGTTGCCCGGCACGGCTCCGAACCCGTGGCTGAACCCGGTCGCGAGCACCTTGTCGAGCTCCGCCGTTGCCCCGGCCACGTAGTCGTCGACAACGGACGCGGCGAAGAAATCCGTTTCCAACACGATCGACCGGTACCCGCGTTCGACGAGGTGACCGAGGAGTTCGTTGCGCAGCAACGGGAAGGCCTCGATCCCGTGTGTCGGCTCGCCGAGGGCGAGCAGGGTCGGCGGCCGGGTCCGCGTGGCGAGCAGTTCGTCGACGGCACGGCCCAGGCCGGCAGGATCGTCGAGTTGGCGGCCGATCTCGCGCAAGGATGCGGCAGTGGACATGAAAAGCCCTTCCGATAGGAACTGACCTCGACACTATCGTTGAAGGATCGAGTGAAACTTATGTGACTTCAACATGCGTCTTCGGGTAGAAAAGCCTCAAAGGAGGTTCAAGTTGCGACCCATCGATCTCGCCCGGGAACACGGGTTGTCCGCGCAGGCGGTCCGCAACTACGACGACGCGGGCATCCTCCCGCCGACCGTGCGCACCGAGACCGGCTACCGGCGCTACACGCCCCTGCACGCACAGGCGCTACGCGCCTTCCTCGCGTTGCGCGGTGGCCATGGGCACCAGCAGGCGCTGGAGATCATGCGCGCGACCAACCGCGGCGACAGCGAGTCCGCCTACCGGCTCATCGACGCCGCACACGTCGCGCTGCTCACCGAACGCAACACCCGCACCGAGGTCGCAACCGCACTGGGCAGCCTGTCCACCACGGCACCGACCCCGCTCCGCGGCCGACCGCTGACCGTGGGCGAACTCGCGCGCCGACTCGGCGTGCACCCGGCCACACTGCGTACCTGGGAGGCCGCGGGCATCCTCGACCCCGAACGCGACCAGGCAACGGGTTACCGCCGGTACGGACCGGACTGCGTGCGCGACGCCGAGATTGTCCGACAGCTGCGCCGCGGCGGGTACCTGCTGCACCAGGTCGCGCAGTTCATCGAGTCGCTGCGCGAGGCGGGCGGGACAGACGCGTTGACCGCCTTCCTCGACTCCTGGCAGGACCGGCTGCGCACGCGCAGCCGCAACCTTCTCACCGGCGCGGCCCAGTTGGATACCTACCTCACCATGCTCGATCAGACGTAGCAGGGGGTCTTGCCGCATGCCCACCGAAACTTGAAACACCAGTAGGCATGCTTGACTCGTTCCAGAAAACGGACGAGACTCCTGGACGTGCCCACGGACACGGAATTCCAGCAGATGCTGCGGGGAGTTTCGCTTCGCGTGACCGCTCCGCGTATTGCGATTTTGAGTGCGGTGCACGAACATCCGCACGCCGACACGGATTCGATCATCCGCGCCGTCCGATCTCGGCTGTCAGCAGTGTCGCACCAGGCGGTGTACGACTCGTTGCGCGTGCTCACCGCCGCAGGCCTGCTTCGATGCATTCAGCCGTCCGGCTCGGTCGCGCGGTACGAAACACGGGTCGGTGACAATCACCATCACGTCGTATGCCGGACGTGCGGATCGATCGCCGATGTCGACTGTGCGGTCGGCGAGGCCCCGTGCTTGACCGCGACCGACGACCGCGGCTTCGCCATCGACGAGGCCGAGGTCATCTATTGGGGCCAGTGTCCCGACTGCGCCGCATCGCCCGCCGTTTGATCACGTCCTGAACGCAGCCGCATATCCATTTCAGGAAGGAATGTCATGACATCCGATAGCCGCCCCCTCGCTCCTGAGACCGGAATTCGAATCGCGAGCGAGAGCGAGAACCCGGCCATCCCGTCCCCGACTCCGCAGACCGAGCATCGCCCCCACACCAACAAGGACTGGTGGCCCGAGCAGATCGATGTCTCGGTGCTGCACGCACATTCGTCCAAGGCCAACCCGCTGGGCGAGGATTTCAACTATGCCGCAGAGTTCAACAAGCTCGATGTCGACGCTTTGAAGGCCGATGTCGCCGCAATCCTGACCGACTCGCAGGACTGGTGGCCCGCGGACTACGGCAACTACGGTGGCCTGTTCATCCGGATGAGCTGGCATGCGGCGGGCACATACCGAATCGCTGACGGTCGCGGTGGCGGCGGTCAGGGAGCGCAGCGCTTCGCACCGCTCAACAGCTGGCCGGACAACGCAAGTCTGGACAAGGCTCGTCGGCTGCTGTGGCCGGTCAAGCAGAAGTACGGCAATAAGATCTCCTGGGCCGACCTATTGGTGTTCGCGGGCAATGTCGCTCTCGATTCGATGGGTTTCCAAACCTTCGGCTTCGGTTTCGGCCGCCCAGATATCTGGGAGCCGGAAGAGGTGTACTGGGGCCCGGAGGACACCTGGCTCGGCGATGAGCGCTACAGCGGTGACCGGGATCTGGCGAAACCATTCGGTGCGGTCCAGATGGGCCTGATCTACGTGAATCCGGAAGGGCCCAACGGCCGGCCGGATCCGGTGGCCGCCGCGCGGGACATCCGAGAGACGTTCGGCCGCATGGCGATGAACGACGAGGAGACGGCCGCACTGATCGTCGGCGGCCACAGTTTCGGCAAGACCCACGGTGCGGGTGATGCCGACCTGGTCGGTCCCGAACCCGAAGCAGCCCCGCTCGAGCAGCAGGGCCTGGGCTGGAAGAGTGCCTACGGTACCGGCAAGGGCAAGGACGCCATCACCAGCGGTATCGAGGTCGTATGGACTGCCACTCCGACCAAGTGGGACAACGGCTTCCTGAAGAATCTGTACGGCTACGAGTGGGAGCTGACCAAGAGCCCGGCCGGGGCGTGGCAGTACAAGCCGAAGGACGGTGCGGGCGAGGGAGCTATTCCGGATCCGTTCGGCGGGCCCGCCCGAACCCCGACCATGCTGACTACCGATCTGTCGCTGCGGGAAGATCCGATCTATCGGGAGATCACCCGCCGCTGGCTGGATCACCCGGAGGAGTTGTCCGAGGCGTTCGCCAAGGCGTGGTACAAGCTGCTGCACCGGGATATGGGACCGCGCAGCCGCTACCTCGGGCCATGGGTTCCCGAGCCGCAGCTGTGGCAGGATCCGGTTCCGGCCGTCGATCACGAACTGGTCGACGAACAGGACGTCGCGGCGCTGAAGCGAAACATCCTCGACTCCGGGCTCTCGGTCGCGCAGTTGGTCAGGACCGCATGGGCGGCGGCCGCGAGCTACCGCAGCACCGACAAGCGCGGCGGTGCCAACGGTGCCCGGATTCGGCTTGCGCCTCAAAAGGATTGGGAGGTCAACGAACCCGCCGAGCTGGCGAAGGTACTGCCTGTGCTCGAGCAGATCCAGCAGGAGTTCAACGGTTCGGCCGCCGGCGGCAAGAAGGTGTCGCTGGCCGACCTGATCATCCTCGCCGGGTCCGCGGCGATCGAGAAGGCGGCCAAGGACGCCGGCCACGACATCACGGTGCCGTTCGCACCCGGACGGACCGACGCCACGCAGGAGAACACCGATGTGGAATCGTTCGCGGTGCTCGAACCGCGAGCGGACGGGTTTCGTAATTACGCGCGGTCCGGCGAGAAGGCCCCGCTGGAGCGTCTGCTGCTCGACCGGGCGTACATGCTCGACGTGACGGCTCCGGAGCTGACGGTACTGGTCGGCGGCCTGCGCGCCCTTGGCGCGAACTACGGGCGCAGTAAGCACGGTGTGCTCACCGAGCGTCCGGGCCTGCTGACGAATGATTTCTTCGTCAATCTGCTCGACATGCGCACGGAGTGGAAGGCGTCCGAGTCGGCGGAAAATGTCTACGAAGGCTTCGACCGGTCCTCGGGCCAGTCCAAGTGGACGGCCACCGCCAATGACCTCATCTTCGGCTCGCACTCGGTGCTGCGCTCGGTCGCCGAGGTCTATGCGCAGCAGGACGGCGCGGAGAGGTTCGTGAACGACTTCGTCGCCGCGTGGGTGAAGGTGGTCGACAACGACCGGTTCGACCTCGCCTGATCTCGATCGGGCCCCATCGGGAGATTCGATGGGGCCCACCAGCCCGCGCTCCTAGCCTTCCGGGTAGAAGACGAACAGCGTGCAACCGGTCGTGGTTGTCGGAACATGCCAGGATCCGGCCGGGGCGTGCAGAAAAGTTCCGGCCGGGTAATCGCGCGCGCCGTCGTTGAACGTGCCCGCGACCACGTAGACCTCCTCCGGTCCCGGCTCGTGGACATCGCGGTGCGGCCATGACGTGCCCGGATCCATCTCCAGCACGTTGGCGTGCGCGCCGGAGGACCCTGTCCACAGTGGGCGGACCCGGATCCCGGGGAACAGCTCACGCACGGGTGATCGATCGACGGAGGCGGAGGTGTAACCCGCTTGGGAGAGGATCTCGTGGTGCATGGTTGTCACGGTGCCGTGCGCGACCGTCGGGGGGAAGTGTCGAGTAAGACACCATGGGGTACTTTCTTGCCATGCATCGCGTCATCGCCTTGGTGCGGCCGGTGCAGTCGACATTCGAACTCGGCTGTGCCGTCGAGGTTTTCGGCACCACGCGGTCCGGCGTGCCGCAGCACTACCAGTTCGAGGTGTGCGCGGAGACACCCGGACCGGTGCCGACGACGGCCGGGTACGCGATCGCGGTGACGCACGACCTCACGGCTCTCGCATCCGCGGACACCGTCCTCATTCCCGGCTGGGCGCCGGTCGAGACGCCGCTGTCACCACGCGTACGCGACGCACTGTTGCGTGCGCACGCTCGTGGGGCGCGTCTCGTCACGATCTGCTCCGGGGTATTCGCGCTGGCCCGCACCGGGCTGCTGGACGGCCGCTCGGCCACCACGCACTGGGCGCGCGCAGCCCAACTGCAGCAGGAGTTCCCCGAGATACGGGTGGAACCGGACAGGCTCTATGTGGACCATGGCGATGTCGCGACCAGCGCCGGCGCGGGCGCGGGTATCGACTTGTGCCTGCATCTGGTCAGTCGGGACCACGGTGCCGCGCATGCCGCCCTGCTGGCCCGACACATGGTGATGCCGCTGCATCGCGACGGTGGCCAGACGCAATACGCTCCGACCGCACGGCCCACGGACGCACTGGACGGGCTCCTCGAATGGGCCGGCGCGCGCCTGGGGACACCGTTGTCGGTGCGCGACCTGGCCGCACACGCCAATGTCTCGCCCCGCACACTGGCCCGACGCTTCGCCGATCAACTCGGCACCAGTCCGGGCACATGGTTGCTGTCGCGTCGGGTGGCCGAGGCGCGCATCCTGCTGGAACAGACGGACCTACCGGTCGAGGCCATCGCGGGCCGCGTCGGCCTCACTTCGGCGGTCAACCTGCGTCGCCGCTTCCGCGCTCAGGTCGGCACAACCCCGGGCGCGTATCGACGGGCGTTCCGGACCTCGTGATGTCAGCGGCGTCTGGTATTCCACGCTTCGGCGGCCTCGGGGTCGGCCTCGGCCCATGCCGCGATCATCTCTGCTGTCATGGCGATGGCCTGTCGGCGCTCGTGGCCGTCGACCTCCAGTGCCGAGGCGCGCAGCACGGCGCGAAACCGGTGTTGATCAGTACGAAAGTTGCCACATCGTATTCGTGGTCGTCACCGGGACCGGCGATCTGGATCACCAAAACCTCGGCGGTCGAGGCGCTGATCGTCCAGATCACCGGCCCAGGTGCGGATCGCCGAAACGACCCGATGGCCGCCATGCTGCTCAACACCATGTTCGCGGCGGCGGTGCGCTCGAACACCACCGCGAGCGTCGTGGTGAATACATCGCCACGACTTCACAAATGATCACCGCATGGATCCGAACGAAACTCGATCCCAGCACGGCCTGAATTGCCACTCGATCCCAGCGGTCCGGTCACGCCTGTTTCGACGCCAGTTCGATCACGGTGATATCGGAAGGGGCACCGACCCGGACCGGCGGTCCCCACGCACCCGCGCCGCGCGTGACATAGAGTTGGGTGTCACCGTAGCGCTCCAGGCCTGCGACGGTCGGATTGGCCAGGCCCGCAACTAAATTGCCGGGCCATAGCTGACCGCCGTGGGTATGGCCGGACAGTTGCAGATCGACACCGAATTCGACCGCATCGTGGATCTGCACGGGCTGATGCGCCAGCAAAACCGCGGTGCGCGCGAGATCACGGTCGCCGAGCGCGGCGGCGAAATCCGGCCCCTGCCCGATGCGTTCGCCTTGAATATCGTTGACACCGGCCAGGTCGAAATGCGGTAGCTCGGCGCGGCTGTTCGCCAGCAATCGCAATCCGAGTTCCTGCACCTGCTCGATCCACTGCTCGGCACCGGAGAAGTATTCGTGGTTGCCGGTGACGAAATAGGCGCCCTGTCGCGCCCGCAATCGCGACAGCGGCTCGACTGCCGAGCGCAGATGTTCGACGCTGCCATCGACCAGATCGCCCACCACGGCAATGAGATCCGGCTGCGTGCCGTTGATCGTCTCGACCACTCGCTCGGCGAACCCGCGACCCAGAATCGGACCGAGATGGATATCGCTGACCACGGCGATCCGGAAACCGTGTGCGGCACGCGGCAGATTGGCCAGCGGCACCGTCAACTGCTTCACTCGCGGTCCCGCCAGCACGTTGTGGGTGCCGTAGCCGACGGTGGCAACCGCAGCCAGCGTCGTCGCGGCGCCGACCGAGCGAGCGACGAACAGCCGCCGGGAAACCGGTGCGGGCTGGTCTCGCGGCGGGGGCTCGATTGCCGAGAACCGCACGTCCTCGGACCCGCTCGAACGCGTAATCCAGCGCCGGAAAAGCGGCCGAATCAGCTCACCGGCCAATAGCCACAGCACGAGGTAGAGGAACAGCGCACCCCACAGATAGCCGGGCCAGGCGATGATTCGCGTGAGGAGGAACGGAACTCCGGCTGATTCGGATCCGAATGCGCCGATCAACAGCACCGTCCCGGCGACGATAACCCCCGTCCCCACCCAGCGGGCGGTCGATCCGCGCACCGTTGTATCCCGCACCAGCCGCCGCCACAGATACCAGTGCACGCCGACCACGCCCAGCGCGACTATTCCCGCGCCGACGACGACTCCCACGACCGCGATCACCACGTCCACGGCAGCACTCTATGTCCAGTCGAGGTCGACGAGACCCCCTCGGCTGGCGACAGGTCTCATCCGCCACGCCACACACTGATCTACGGTATGACTACGTAGTAACAAGTCGAGCCAGCTACCCTTGGATATCAGAGATGTCCAGTTTTTTTGATGAGGGAGTCGGCATCGTGCGTGGATTCGGGGATTTGGAGGCGGTGATCATGGACCGCATTTGGGATCGGGACGCGGAGACCACAACGGTCCGCGAAATCTTCGACGAACTGGCCGTTGAACGCGGTATTGCCTACACCACGGTCATGTCGACCATGGACAATTTGCACCGCAAGGGCTGGCTGGCGCGCGAACGCGCGGGTAAGGCATATCGATATTGGCCGACACTCACCCGCGAGGAACACAGCGCGCGACTGATGCTCGAGGCCCTCGGCTCGGGCGGTCGCTCGGATCTGGTGCTCAGCCATTTCGTCGATCGGATCAGTGAGGAGGAGTCGGCAGGACTGCGTGCCGCGCTGCGTCGGCTGACCTCGCGCAAAACGCCAGAGGCGCCGTGAACGTAGCCGTCAGCCTGATGATCTACGGCAGCATGGTGGCCACGTTCGGCCCGACCGTGTTGCGCAGACTCACCCGGCGCGGCGTCGCGCCCCGACTCGGGGTGCTCGCCTGGCTGGTCGCGATCGCGGGCGCACTGGGTGCGTGGGCCATTGCGGCCGGCATTCTGATCGTCGAATTCGCCACCTACTGGCATCCCGCCGATACGCTGCACGACTGCTACACCGCACTGGCCACGCCGGTGCATCTGCACGGCGGCCTGCTGGTCCAATTGGGCACCCTGACCTGCGCGGCCCTGGTCGCCGCAGGGCTGCTCGGCATCTCGGCGCATGCCGCACGGGCGATGCTGTTCATGCGACGCAAAACCATCGCACACGGGCGGGCCGTTCGCATGGTCGGTCGACACGTGCCCGGCGTCGGTGCGGTGGTGCTGGATTCGCCGGAACGCCAAGCCTATTGCGTGGCCGGACGGCCCGACACCATCGTGGTCACCAGCGCGGCCGTGGACGCGCTGACCGAGCAGCAGCTCGCCGCGGTGCTCGCCCACGAGCACGCACATCTGGACGAGCGGCATGCCGGACTGCTCCGATTCCTGCGTGGTATCGCGATCACACTGCCCGGCATGCGTCTGGCGACCGACGGCGTGCACGAAATCGGCCGACTACTCGAGATGTGTGCCGACGATACGGCGGCGCGCACGCACGGCCGGGAGCCGCTGCTCGGAGGTCTGCTCGCGATCGTCGGCGCGACCGAACCGCTTCCGGCGGGCGCGTTGAGCGCCGCGGCCACCGCCGTACTGGTTCGAGCCGAGCGGTTGGTCGCACCGGTCGGTGCGGTTCGGCGCGCGACGAACCGCACCGCATTGCTCGCCGTGATGGCGGCAACGGTGGTGGGGCTACTCGAGATTGCGGTCGGAGTACTGTTCTGCAGCACAGTGCTGGGGTGAATCCGGCACTGCACCGGAGCCGGTAAGGGGTCCGGTCCGGCGGCAGAACAGCGGAGGGGATAGGTGCACCTCACCTGGGATCAGGTTTTCGCTTGGCGACTACGCAGGCAGTTCGTCACCGCACCTGACGATGTCGGGGTCACCGAGATCGTCGGGCGGCTGTGCGGTGTGCAGGCCCAAGTGACCGCGGCCGCGGATCTCGCGGTGGCGCTGCGGCGCAGAAAACCCGATCCAGGTGCGCTACTACCGGAACTGGCAGCGGGCAGCCTGATGAAAACCTGGGCCATGCGCGGAACTCTGCACGCGCTCGCCCCCGATATGGCGGCCGCGATCCTGTCCTTGATCGGCTCCGCTCGCACCTGGGAAAAGCCGGCCTGGCAGCGCACATTCGGGGCGTCGCCGGCGGAGGTCGCGGCATTGGCCGATGCGGTGGCGCGGGTGCTCGACGGCGTGGTGCTCAGCCGGGACGAATTGGTCGACGCGTTGCTCACCGACCCTGCATTCCATCGGCTCGGCGCGGAATTGCGCTCTGGGTGGGGTGCGCTGCTCAAGCCGCTGGCTTGGCAGGGGGCGTTGTGTCACGGTCCGGCGCACACCGATCGTGCGGTGTTTCCACTTTTCCCGAGGGGATCCTGCCGCCTGTTGCGCCGCAGCCGGTTTCGGCATCCGGGCGCTGAGCCCGATCAGTCCGGCGACTACCGCGACGGCGGCGGTGACGTGCCCGCCGGTGCAGGCCGTGCACGAATCCACGCTGATCGAACCGGTCTGCGCCGAACGCGGAGAGCGGGTGACCTGCGCCCTGTCGACGGTCCGGGCGCGGCGGGCGGGCGCTCCATCCTGCCCGCCGACCTCCAGCACGCCCACTGATCGATACGTCTATTAGGCTGCGGCGGTGGCGGATGGGCGAGTGCGCAAGCTGATCGACACGGTCGCGTGGGTACGCATCGAGGGCGGCCGCATCCTGTGTGCGCGCCCCAAGGGCAAGGACATCTTCTACATTCCGGGCGGGAAACGCGAGGGCGCTGAATCCGATCTGCAGACGCTACTGCGCGAGATCGAAGAGGAGTTGACCGTCGCACTGCTTCCGGAAACCGTCGCCCACGTCGGCACCTACGAGGCCGCACTGCACGGACCGGCCAGTGATGTGGTTGTTCGGATGAGCTGCTATACCGCCGACTATCGCGGCACCCTCGTGGCCAGCAGCGAGATCGAAGAGGTCGCATGGTTCCGTTACGCGGATCGCGCGCTGGTGCCGCCGGTTGATCAGCTGCTGTTCGACGACCTCGTCGATGCGGGCCGATTGGCCTGAGGTGCCCGCGTCCGCGCCGCGGGGGATACGGTCGATGGCATGACCACGGTTCGCTCACTGTTGCGTTGGGCCGCATACGCGTTGGTTGCGCCCGTGATCGGCCTCGGCCCCATCGCGAGCCGATTCCGGGTCCCGCGCCGACTGCTCGGCATCTTCATCGCACCGCGAGATCGTCTGGCAGTGCGCGCGACTGCGCATTCGGTGCTTGCCGGCGTGCTCGGCGTGCTGACCTGGTTTCTGGCCTTCCTGGCGGCTATCGCCGCGGTGCGCGGAATCGGCTATCCGCTCATCGCGGACAACGATCTCGAACACTCATGGGGTGGTCCGACGCTGGCCGGAGCCTGGGCGGTACACGCACTGCTCGGGGTCGGGCTACTACCCGCCTGGGGCCTGGTACTGGCCGGACTCGGTGCGGTGCAGGTGCGCCTGACCCGCCGGTTGCTCGGAAGATATGGCCCGTGGTGGCCGATTCCGGTATCGCTGCTGCTGGCCGCCGGTGGCGTGCTGCTGTTCATCGCCTGGTTGCGTCAAGTCTGAGTCGGCGAATGGTGTTGCAGCGGATGCAACACAATCTTTCGAGCCGACTCCGATCGATCGCCGACTCCAGATCTGCGAATAGTGGCGTCCGCTACGGCTAAAACGAACGTTCATTCCTTGACAGGGCCTGCCCGTCCTCCAGGGCTTCGTCCTGACCACCGCCTGGTCGACTACCGCCCGACCACCCGAAACCGAATGGCGCGCACCGTCCCGTAGCGGCGCGAAATCGCTGGTCGTGCGCTCGTCCTCGGTGGCAGAGGACGGCGCCGAAGAATCCATGGCGGGCTTGTTCAGCTCGGTCCTGGATGCGCGACTGGCCCGGATTCCAGGAAGCCGTCGACGAGGTCCTCGCCTCCGGCGGCGATATCGCGCCCATGGCGGTACTCGTGCAGCCCTACCTCGACGCGGTCTGGGGTGGGGTTGATCTTCACCGCGGATCCGGTCACCGGCCGCACCGTGCTGGCCGTCCTCGACAATGCCCGGACCACACTGACCGCCCTGCACGGCTACGAGGCATTGGCCGGAATGCTGGCCGAGCGCGGCGAATCCGCCCCGACCGCCGCGTCCATGGCACTGACCGCCATGTCTCGCGCACGCACCCAGGGTATTTCGGCGGACCGAATCATCGAGGAACTTCCGGTTGTGCTGGCACTGATACCGCCGCAGGAAATTCCGCACCGACCGCAATGCCGAGAACACCCGTGCCATCGTCCGTTTCGACGCCGAGACCTTCGTCGGCTGCCTCAACGACTGGAAGGTCGACGGCATCACCGGCCACCACATCAGCACCCGGCTGGAATACCGGTAGCCGCGATCAGGTGGCGACCGGAGCCCGCCCCGCCCGTTCGATGAGGTGTTGCACCAGGCTCAGCAGCACCTCCTTGGCGGAGGCGCGGTCCCGGGCATCGCACAGCATGACCGGGATGTGGTCGTCGAGATCGAGCGCGTCGCGGACCTCGTCGACGGTGTAGACCGGTGCACCGTCGAAGCAGTTCACCGCGACCAGGAAAGCCAGCCCGCGCCGTTCGAAGAAGTCCACTGCGGCAAAGGAATTGCTGAGCCGTCGGGTGTCGGCGATGACGACCGCGCCCAGTGCGCCGCGTGAGAGTTCGTCCCAGAGGAACCAGAACCGGTCCTGGCCAGGCGTGCCGAACAGGTAGAGCACCAGGTCGCGGTCGATGGTGATACGGCCGAAGTCCAGTGCGACCGTTGTCGTGGTCTTCTGTTCGACGCCGGACAGGTCGTCGACGCCGGTGCTGACCTCGGTGATCAACTCCTCGGTGCGCAATGGGGCGACCTCGCTGATCGCCGACACCATGGTTGTCTTGCCGACGCCGAAACCACCGGCGATGAGAATTTTGACCGAGGCGGCCAGCTGCGGTGTCGCACCGGGTCGGGTCGGGTCAAAGCTTTCGGATGCCATCCAGTACCGCTCGCAATATGTTGAGATCGCCGGGACCCGCCTCCGGCTGCACCGGAGCCCGGAAGATCAAGTGGCCCTCGCCGATCAGATCGCCGACGAGAATCTTGGTCACCGCCAAGGGAAGTTTCAGATAGGACGCCACTTCGGCGACCGATTGCGGTGCGCGGCACAGCCGCACGATATCCGCGTATTCCGGATCGGTCCGCCGCAGGGTACGCGGCGGATCGGCCGTGACGACCACGGTGAGCATGTCCAGATCATGGCCTGCTCCCATCACCCGCCCGCGAGTGACCGCATAAGGCCGGACCAGCGGACCGGCCTCTTCGTCGAACCATTGCCCACCGCTATGTGTCATGGTAAACGCGCTGGGGTGGATAGATAGGTGCCGACGCGTTGGACGGTGACATTCATTTCGTAGGCCACCATCCCGAGATTGGCCGATTCGGCCGCCTGCAGTGCCAGGCAGGCATTGTCACCTGCGGAGGTCACGAACAGTACCGCACGATCGAGTTCGATCACCGCCTGGCGGACCCCGCCGCCGTCGAAGCGGCTGCCCGCACTGCGGGCCAGACCATAGAGCGTGGAGGACATGGCGGCGAAATGTTCGGCGTCCTCGCGGGTCATCGCGGTGGAGCGGCCTAGCAGCAGGCCGTCGGTGGACAGCACGACCGCATAGCGCACGCCGGCCAGTCGATCGACGAGATCGTCGAGCAGCCAGTTGAGATCACCGGGGCTGGAAGAAGTCACCGTTGCCTTCCTGTTCATCCGAGTGTTTACCGCTCGGTCCCTGAAATGTGCCGAATTGCTCGGCGGCCGCCACCTCGGGCAGCACGGCATCGGGGACGGCGCGGCGGCCCTGCCTGGTCCCGTTCTCGATGGCGGACATCAGATCTCGGGCCTGCTCCGCCGAACGCTCCCGCTCCGGCGGCTGCTGCGCTTCGGGCTCGGCCGAGGTCGGCTGCGCCAATTGCGGTGCGATACTGGCCTGCCGGTTCCGGCGCGGCAGCGCGGGCCTCGTGTCCGCCGCGGTGGGCTGCGGCGCCTCGAACGCGGGGCGCGGTGCCGGTGCCTCGACGGTGGGCGGTGCCAGCGGCGGCGCGGTGAGCACCGTGGACTCGGTGTCGGCGCCACCGTAGGGGGAGGATTCCACGAACGGGACCGGATGCCGACGTCGGCGTGCCGATTCCAGCGGCTCGGAACCCGCTGTCAGGGCGGCTTGTTCATCGGCGAGTAGGACCGACGGGATGAGCACGATGGCGCGGATGCCGCCGTAGTCGGACTCCGACAGCCGGATCGAGACCCCGTGCCGGTGGGCCAGCTGCGCGACCACGAACAGGCCGAGCCGGGAATCCGAAGACAATGCCGCCACGCCGAAATCCGGTGGATTGCGCAGCATCTCGTTCACGCGGGCGATTTCGGACTCCGTCATGCCCATGCCCTGGTCGCTGATCTCGACGACCACGCCCTTGCCGACCACATTGCCGCTCACCTCGACCCGCGACTGGGGCGGTGAGAACGAGGTCGCGTTGTCCACCAGTTCGGCGAGCAGATGGATGAGGTCGGCCACCACCGTGCCGAGCACATGGGTTTCGGGCAGCCGGGAGACGCGCACCCTGGCGTAGTCGAGGGTCTCGCCGACCGCGCTGCGCACCAGATCGATGAGCGGTACCGGGTTGCGCCACTGACGGCCCGGCTGACCGCCACCGAGGATGATCAGGTTCTCGGCATTGCGGCGTTCCCTGGTGGCGAGGTGATCGAGCCGGAACAGGGTGTCCAGCAGGGCCGGATCCTCTTGGCGCTCTTCTGCCTTGTCGAGGATCTCCAGTTGCCGGTGCACCACGATCTGGCTGCGGTGCGCGATATTCAGGAAGACCGCCTTGACACCCTCACGGGTGCGGGCCTCGGTCACCGCGCCCGCCACGGCCGCGGCATGCGCGTGCTGGAAGGCCTTGGCTACCTGGCCGATTTCGTCGTGACCGTAATCCAGTTCCGCGGATTCGGCGGCCGGATCGATGAGTTCACCTTCGCTGAGCCTGCGCATCAACTCGGGCAGCCGCTCATCGGCCAGCGCGAGGGTTTCGCCGCGAAGTCGTTTGAGCCTGTGGATGACTCGGTTGGCCAGCACGATCGCGATCACGAATGCCAGCAGGCTGACCACCACGACACCGCCACCGGCCCACGCGGATCGCGCGGTGGCAGCGGCGGCCTTGTCCTCGGCCAGCTTCTGCGAGTACTTGTTCTGGGCGATCCACACATCGATCAGCCCGCGGCTCACCTCGGCCGCCGCGTTGTGCCACTCTTGGGGGCTCAACGGCAGGGCGGGCGGCGTCGCCTGTTTGCCGGTGCCGCTCGACGAGCTGGAGGAACCGGATGAACTCGACGAGCCGGAGGTGCTGCTCGTTGTTGTCGTATTGTGTTGGGCCAGCGCGTTTTCCACAGCAGTCAGCTGTTGCCAGGCCTGGCTCGCCATCAGCGTGTGCAGGCTCTCCTGCTGCTTCGGGTCCAGTTCGCCCGCCAGATTGGCGGCCTCGGCGTGATAGAAGCCGATCTGGCGCAGGTACTCCTCGAGCGGGATGGGGGTCGGCCCGTTCGCATTGACGATCACGCCCCCGAGCGCGGTGCTGCGCGACATCGCCTCGGCCACCAGGAAAATCCGCATACCGTCGGCGATATGCACGCCGATCTCGGCATCCGGCGCGGTCTGCTCGGCGATCTCGGTGCCGAAGGCGATGATGTCGAGCAGCCGGTTGTAGAAGTTGTATGCGTCCGGGACCGGCAACGTGCCCGCATCGGTGAGCGTGCGGACCTGGTTCATCGACGTCGACAGTGTCATGAAGTTCGCGGCGTTGTCACCGATCTTCGAATCGTCCACCGCTCGCAGTCCGGCCGAGGCCTCGATCAGGCCCTTCAGCGCGCCGTCGAGGCGCATCCGGGCCACTCCGAGCGCGGGGGTGGCAGCCTCGTCGCCGGTCAGCGCCGACAGCGTCAGCTGACGTTCGCTCTGGACCGCCTCCAGCAATTCGCGGGTGGAGGGGATGGCCTGCTGATTCTGTGACGCCCAGTCCTTGGCCTTATTTCCCTCGGCAACCAGATATCCCGCCGCACCCACGCCGACCACGAGCAGAGTCAGGCTCGGCACGAGCGCGATCGCCAGAATCCGTGTTCGGACCCCGAGCCTCGCTCTGAACATCGCCATAATCTAAACCCGTTGTGATCATTTTGTTGCTCACATCCCGCTGAGCGGGACCGGATTTGACATCGCAACTGATGTCCGGTGCGCCTGAATCGAATGCGGTGGCGAGCCCGATGGACTCGCCACCGCGATCACAGGCCGGCGAAGCGGCCGATGGCGACCAGGACGGCGATGATCAGGATTGTCGTGGTGATCGCGATATTGCGGGGTTCGCGCAGGCGGATGTGCGAGCTGATCGCGCCGATCATCACCACGGCGAATCCGACCGCCGCCAGCGGGGTGAGTACCGGCGCGATTCCGGTCCACCACGGGACGATAATGCCGACGGCGCCGAGCAATTCGGCGTAGGCGGTCATGCGCACGATCGGCGTCGGGTATACCGCGACACCGGTTTGGCCCAGCTCGACCAACTTCTCCCTGGATTGCGTGGATTTCGCGATCCCGGATGCGGTGAACACGGCGGCGAGCACGATTTGCCCGATCCAGAGTGCGGTATTCATGGTTCCTCCCTCGGTTGGGTTCAGCTGCCCATGAGACAAATCCGGTCGCGCGAACGTGACAGTTCCGGCCGAATAGGCGTCGTCATCGGCCAACCCCGCGCAGTGGCTACGACGGCGACCGTCGGCGGCGTATGTTGTGTGTATCCCGGGGTTACTCACAAGTAGGAGGCACCGATGCCCGCGCCGAATGCCGAAGTCTTCGAGCGCCTGAGTGCGCTCGCCGCGATCGCCGATCCGGACGCCCGTGTGCGCAAAACGATCGCCGAGACATTCACCGGCAACCCGCTCGGCAGCGTGCCGATCGGCACCGCCGATGATGTGGCGGCCGCATTCGACAAGGCCAGGGCGGCGCAGGCCCGCTGGGCCGTGCGCTCGGCCAAGGATCGTGCCGCAGTACTCGAGCGATACCGCGAATTGGTCATCGAACAGCGCGAATTCCTGATGGACGTGATCCAGGCCGAAACCGGCAAGGCGCGCTGGGCCGCCCAGGAGGAGATCATGGGGCTGATGTTCGCGGCCCGCTATTTCGCCAGGGTCGCGCCCGATCTGCTCGACGCGCGCCGCGTGCCCGGCGCCTTCCCGGTGCTCAATCGGGCGGCGGTGCGCCACCAGCCCAAGGGCGTCGTCGGGGTGGTCGCACCGTGGAACTATCCGATGCTGCTCTCCATCGGCGATTCGATCCCGGCGCTGCTCGCGGGCAATGCGGTGATCGTCAAACCGGACAGCCAGACCCCGTTCTCCGCACTGGCCAGCGCCGAACTGCTGTACCAGGCCGGATTGCCGCGGGACCTGCTCGCGGTCGTTCCCGGACCGGGCACCGTGGTCGGTACCGCCATCGTGGACAACTGCGACTACCTGATGTTCACCGGATCCTCCGCGACCGGGCGCACCCTTGCCGAACAGTGCGGACGCAGATTGATCGGCTTCTCCGCCGAACTCGGCGGCAAGAACCCGATGATCGTCACCCGCGGCGCGAAACTGGACAAGGCCGCCAAAGCCGCGGTGCGCGCCTGTTTCTCCAATGCGGGTCAGCTGTGCATCTCGATCGAACGGCTGTATGTGGAGAAGGCGGTCGCCGCGGAGTTCACCGAAAAATTCGTGGCCGCCCTCGAGGCCGCGAAACTCGGTGCGGCCTATGACTATTCGGCCGATATCGGTAGCCTCATCTCCGAGGCCCAGCTGGAGACCGTTTCCAAACATGTCGCCGACGCGACCTCCAAGGGCGCTCAGGTGCTCGCGGGCGGTCAGGCGCGCCCGGATCTGGGACCGCTGTTCTTCGAACCCACCGTGCTCGCCGATGTCACCGATGAGATGGAATGCGGTCGCAACGAAACCTTCGGGCCGCTGGTCTCCATCTACCCGGTCGAGACTGTCGAGGAGGCGATCGACCTGGCCAATGACACCGAATACGGTCTGAACGCGAGTGTTTGGGCGCAGAGCAAGGACGCGGGGGAGCGCATCGCCGAGCGTCTGCACGCGGGCACCGTCTGTGTCGACGAGGGGTATGCCCCGGCCTGGGGCACCACCGCGGCGCCGATGGGCGGTATGGGCATCTCCGGTGTCGGGCGCAGGCACGGCCCGGACGGTCTGTTGAAGTTCACCGAACCGCAGACCGTTGTGGTCACACGATTTATGAATCTCGATGCGCCGCGGGTGATTTCGCAGGACAAGTGGCAGCGGCTGCTGATGACGCTCGCCCGCGGCTTCCGTTTCCTGCCCGGCCGGTAGCCGCCGGGCCCCGCCGTCCCGGTCTGCAGCGGGACGGCGGGGCTTCGCGGTGTCGGCTCAGGGCTGCGGACCTCCGTGGCCGATCACCCGTTCGTCGCCCGCGGACGCACCGGCGCGGGCGTGAATCAGGTACTGGGCGACTGCCGGCGCGGCAGTCAACTCATCCGATCGGCTCCCGTCCGCGGTGGCGGTCCCGCCGCCAACACCGCCGTCTCCTCATCGGTCAGCAGTCGCGATCTGATGATGAACCGCACGCCCTCGGGCGCCTCCAGCGAGAACCCGCTGCCGCGCCCGTTCGCCACGTCGACGGTGAGATGGTTGTGTTTCCACAGTTCGAATTGATCGCCGCTGATCCAGAATTCGGTATGCCACGGCAGCCGACCCAGCAGCACATCCGCGCCGCCGACCCGGAATTCGCGCACCCCGAAGCACATCGGTGAACTGCCGTCGCAGTAGCCGCCGGATTGGTGGAACAGCACCGGTCCGTGCTGTTCTATCAACCGGCGCAAGACTTCTCGCGCCCGGTCGGTGATGGCGACCCGGGCTACTCTGCCATGCATCAGAAGAATCCGAGTTTTGTCGGTGAATAGCTGACCAGCAGATTCTTGGTCTGTTGGTAGTGTTCGAGCGTCATTTTGTGGTTTTCCCGGCCGATGCCGGACTTCTTGTATCCGCCGAAGGCGGCGTGTGCGGGGTAGGCGTGGAAACAGTTGGTCCAAACCCGCCCGGCCTTGATCGCTCGGCCTATCCGGTACGCGGTGGTGATATCCCTGGTCCACACTCCGGCGCCGAGGCCGTAGAGGGTGTCGTTGGCGATCATGGTCGCCTCTTCGACGGTGTCGAACCTGGTCACCGCCACCACCGGGCCGAAGATCTCCTCCTGGAAGATCCGCATCGTATTGGTGCCCTCGAAAATCGTCGGCTGGATATAGTAGCCACCCGGCAGTCCGTCCACCTTGCGTGCTTCTCCTCCGGTGAGTACGCGGGCGCCTTCCCGCCTGCCGATATCGATATAGGACAGAATCTTTTCGAATTGGTCGTTACTGGCCTGGGCTCCGATCATGGTCGTGTCGTCGAGCGGATTACCGCCCCTGATGGCTCTGGTCCGCTCGATACAGCGGGCCAGGAATTCGTCGTAGATCGATGAATGGATCAGTGCGCGCGAGGGACACGTGCACACCTCGCCCTGGTTGAGCGCGAACATCACGAAGCCCTCGACGGCCTTGTCGAGGAATTCGTCGTCGGCGGCCATGACGTCGGGCAGGAAGATATTGGGGCTCTTACCGCCCAACTCCAGGCTGACCGGGATGATGTTCTCGCTCGCGTACTGCATGATGAGCCGTCCGGTGGTGGTCTCACCGGTGAAGGCGACCTTGGCCACCCGCGGACTCGCCGCCAGCGGCTTACCCGCTTCGACGCCGAAACCGTTGACCACGTTGAGAACTCCGGGCGGCAGCAGATCCGCGATCAGCTCGATCACCAGCAGAATCGATGCCGGGGTCTGCTCGGCGGGTTTGAGCACTACACAGTTGCCCGCCGCCAGGGCCGGGGCCAGCTTCCATGCCGCCATCAGGATCGGGAAGTTCCACGGAATGATCTGACCGACCACGCCGAGCGGTTCGTGAAAATGGTAGGCGATGGTATCGACATCGATTTCGGCGATGCTGCCCTCTTGGGCGCGGATGGCTCCGGCGAAATAGCGGAAGTGATCGACCGCCAAAGGCAGATCGGCGGCGAGGGTTTCGCGAACCGGTTTGCCATTGTCCCAGGTTTCGGCGATGGCGAGGGGTTCGAGGCTGTGCTCGATCCGGTCGGCGATCTTGTTGAGGATATGGGCGCGCTCGGCCGGCGAGGTGGCGGCCCATTTCTCGGCGGCCCTGTGTGCGGCTTCGAGTGCCATATCGATATCGGCGGCGGCGGAGCGCGCCACCGAGCAGAAGGTTTCGCCGTCGACCGGTGAGGGGTTCTCGAAATATCTGCCCTCGATGGGAGCCGCCCAGTCACCATCGATGAAGTTGTCGTAGCGGCTGGCGTAGGTGACGATGCCGGTGGCGGACCCTGGTTTGGCGTAGATCATAGGTGGGCGCTCCTCGCGAATCTTCCCTGTCGGGCCACTATGTCCCGAGAAGGTTGGTGCGAGGTTGGTGCGGGTGTGACAGGGGAGACTCAGGAGCGCAGCGCGGTGTGCAAGCGGGCGACGACCACGGCCCGGCGCACATCGTCGGCGGGCAGCAAGCCCAGCGCGTGCTCGTGCACCTCGATATCCCCGGGGGAACGCTCACTGAAGGCCACGGCGTGATCGGCGCGGTCGCTGGCCAGTACCGCGGTGCGCACACCGACATCGAGATGGTTGCGCCACTGCAGCACACCCGGAGTGTCCGAACCGGGCAGCAGCGGGCCGCGGTAGAGCCAGACCGCCGAGCTGGTATCGCCGGCCTGGACGGCGGCGAGCAGATCGACCGCATCACAGGAGACCGGACCGGTGAGCATGTAGCGGCGGTTGCTGATCTCACCACCGGTGGTGCGCCGCAGATGTGAGACATCAGCCTTGAGCGTGCTGGAGGACACCGGACGGTCGCCATAGACCGCGGCCTGCAGTTGTTTCGGGGTGAACCCGTCGGGTTCCAGAGCGAGCAGCGCCAGGATTTCCAGGTGACGCGGCGGCAATGGCACCGGTCTGCCGTCGCGGACCAGCCGTGCGCCGCCCAGACATTCGAGCCGCACACCCCGTGCCGGTGTCGGTGCGGCCGCCCGCAACATCGTCTCGACGGCGGTGACCAGCGCGCGGACCGAGGTCATCACCATCGGATGCGAGCGGTCCCAGGAACTGGACAGATCGAGCACACCGAGCTGGCGGCCGTCGGGAGCGTGGATCGGCGCGGAATAGCAGACCCAGCTGTGTAGCGCGGCGACCAGATGTTCGGCGGAGAATACGGTGCTCGGGCGGTCGTGGTGCAGGGCGAGCGATAATCCGTTGGTGCCCATATGGCTTTCGTCCCAGCAGCCGCCCGGCGCGAAGTTCACCGCCTCGGCCTTGCGGCGCAGCGCGCGATCGCCGCAGGACCAGAGGACGGTGCCCGCGGCATCGGTGACCACCGCGAGATAGCCGGAGTCCTCGGAAATGCTGCGCAGATCACCGGCCAGTTCGGTAATCGGCTGGCGCAGTGGGGATTCGGTCCACCGATCGCGGACATCATCCAGGCCGGGCGCCTCGGTACGACTCGGATCGACGGTCGTCAGCGAGCGCTGCCAGGATTGGATGACCTCGGTGCGTAGTGCGGTCGAGCCCGCGGGTATGCGGAAGGCGTCGCCGGGAGCCGTCGCCCAACGGGCCCATTCTTTTTCCAGTGCGGCCCGTCGTTGGGTGAGGGTGTGGAACTGTGCCACCTCGCCAACCCCATCGTTAGAGTGTGAACTCACATTCGCTATCTCATGATGGCGTACGCATACGGGTTCAGTCGAGAGTGCTACGCCATACCGACCGTTCCCCATTGAAGTTTCGAATGTGGTTCGAACGAGGTCTACGCTGCTGATATGGCGCGGGTTTCGCGACGAGCCGAGGTGGCCGACGTGCACGAACTGGCCACCGGCATGCCATTTGTCAACCGGGTGGACGGACCGCACGGCAATGCGGTTTACCAGGTCGGCGGCAAATCCTTCGTCTTCTTCCGCAATCCGCGTCCCGACGCATTCGACCCGGACACCGGTGAGCGCTATGCCGATGTGATCGTGATCTGGGTGCCCTCGGAGTCGGACAAATTGGCGCTGGTGCAGGATCCGGATTCACCATTCTTCACCACACCGCATTTCGACGGGCATTTGTCGGTCCTGGTGCGCGGCAGCCGCATCGGCGAACTCGGCAAGCGGGAGTTGGCCGAGGTCATCCAGGACGCCTGGCTCAGCCGCGCCTCGCGCAAACGTGCGGCGGACTGGCTGGCCGCGCACAACGTCGCGGACTGAGCCGCTGTGGTGTGTCCGGCGCTCAGCGCAGCAGTTCGATGACCGCGCCCATCGGCTCCATGCTGCTCTCGAGCACGGTGACATAGCTGAATCCGAACCGCTCCCGGCGCTCTTCCAACTGCCGCGCCATCTCCTTCGGCGTCCCGATCAGCAATGCGGGCAACTCCTCCGGCCGGTCGGCGACATCGGTGGGCAGATGCGGACCGTACAGTTCCAGTGCGGCCGAACGTTCCTGCGGCGGAACTACGCGCTGCAGCAGGATATTCAGCTCGACCTCCTCGGCCCGTGCCCCGAGTAACTCCCGCAGGTATGCCATCCGCGCATCGGTGCCGGCGGGCCCGACGAACTGCAGCGGTCCACCGTTGTACGCCGGGGCGGCAGCGGGCAGCGCGACGGTATCGGCATATTCGGCGGCGACCCGCAGCAGCCGATCGCCCCAGCCGGCAATGACGAGTGGCGGGCCCGCGGGTTGCGCGGGACGCGGCTGATGCTCCGGATCAGCGAACAACCGCCGCAAGGTGGCGGCGGTTGTCGCCAACTGTTCGACCCGTTTGCCCGCGCTCTCGAAAGTGATTCCGGCTGTTTCGAATTCTTCTCGGACATATCCGGCTCCGAGCCCCAACTCGACTCGTCCATCGGTGAGCAGATCGGCCGTGGCGGCCTCGCGGGCCAAGAGTGTCGCGTTGTAGAACGGCGTATTCAAAACGAGGGTGGTCAGCCGGACCTGTTCGGTCGCCTCGGCCGCGAGAATCATGGCCGGAAACGGTGCGGGCAACCCCAGGTGATCGGCGACACCGACCACGTCGTAGCCGAGTTCCTCGGCCCTGCGGCACTTTCGTTTCCACTCCGCCCGTGAAGGAGGAGCGAGCAGGGTGACACCGAATCGGAACTTGCTTCGCGCAGCCGCCACCCCTCCTTGTCTACCAGCGTGCGCCCAACCGTCGATCAGCAGGGTGTGAGCGCCAGACCCAGCCAAACCATTCCGGCCAAGGTTGCTGCCGCCGCCAGTACCGGACCCGGTCGCCGCAGCCTGGCCGAACCGACGATCCGCCGCACCGCATTGCGCCGTTGCGGCGCACCGGATTTCGTTTCCGATGTTCGTCTGCCCAGCCAACGTCGCACCAACCCGATAGTGCCGATGATGAGTGTCGCGATCAGCACGCCGGGCCCCTAGGCGTGCACGGCGGTCCGACGCGGCGGTGCACCGGCCGTCCGTGGCACGATGGCGAACTCGATCAAACTCTGCGCGGTATCCAGCACGGTCTCTCGCACCGGCCGCATCGACCATCCGAGCTCCCGTTGCGCCTTTTCGGAGCTGAGCAGCTCGGTACGGCCCAACATCGGCAAGGTCAATCGAATCCCTTTGTCGAACAGGGCAATCGCCCGCACCACGACATCGGGGATCACCCGAGTCGGCACGCGGAAGCCACGCGGTCCGAATTCCTCGGCCAGCATCCGCCCCATCTCCGCCATCCAGACATGTTCGCCCGCGCAGATATACCGATTCCCGACCGCTGCGGGAGCCTCCAGCGCGAGCCGATGCGCCACCGCCAGATCACGCACATCCACCACTGCCCATCCCACCCGCGGTGACCCCGGCGCATCCCGGGCGAGCAGTCGGCGCACCGGTTCGTGCGAGGTGCTCGTTGCCGCGTATTGCAACGGTCCCAACACCATTCCAGGATTCACGACCACCAGCTCGAGGTTCGAATCCGCCGCGAAATCCCACGCCGCCCGCTCGGCCAGCGTCTTGCTCTTCTGATAGGCCGCGCTGCGTTCGATCACCGACCAGTCGGCCTCGGTGCGCACCGCATCCGTCTCGTGGCCGTAGGTCACCGCGGCGATCGATGAGGTCAGTACCACCCGCTGAACACCGGCGTCGGCGCCTGCCCGCAACACCCGCAATGTCCCGTCGACCGCGGTATCGATCAGTTCCCGTTCGTCGTCCGGTGGTGTCGCCGGAAACGGTGACGCCACGTGCAGTACGGATGCGCAGCCCGAAACGGCCGCCGCCCACCCCGCATCGTCGTTCAGATCCGCCGCGGCGAACTCCAACTCGCCGCCGAGCCGATCCGCGAGTGCCACCAGATGTGCGCGTTTATCCGCATTTCCGAGATCGCGAACCGTGCCGCGCACGGCGTATCCGTGCTCGAGCAGTTCCGCGATGACGTGCCCGGCGACGAATCCTGTTGCACCGGTGACGAGTACCCGTGAACTCATATGCTTACCCGCTTCCGAGGAGGGAACGCGGCCAACCCATCTGAGCGCCGCTCAGATAATCTAAGCACTGCATAGTTAGGCTGTCCAGCGGGTGTCGAATACGCTCGATTGGTGACGCGGACCAGTTACCACCACGGCGCGCTGCGCGACACGCTCCTCGCCGCCTGCCTGCGGCTGATCGAAACCGAGGGCCTCGGCGCGGTGAGCCTGCGGCGGGTGGCCCGTGAGGCGGGTGTGAGCACCGGCGCGCCATACCACCATTTCGCTGATCGCTCGGCCCTGCTCGCCGCCCTGTCGACCCAGGGTTTCCGGCAACTCGGCAGCGATTTGGCCGCCGCGCGCGCCGCTGCCGACACACCACTGCGGGCATTGACCGCGTTGGCCCAGACCTATGTGCGGTTCTCCCAGGAAAATCCTGGCTACTTCCGCCTCATGTTCCGCCCGGAACTTTCACAACCCGATAAGCATCCGGATGCGGGCGCGGCGGGCGATGCGGCCTTCGATGTCCTCGCCGACACCATCGCCGATGCCGTCGCCGCCGGATTGCTGCCCGCCGATAAGGCTGACACGCTGGCCGTCATGTGGTGGAGTCTGGCGCACGGCATGGCCGCGCTGTGGCTGGACGGTCAGCTCGAAAAGCGCAGCATCCAACTCGGAACCACCGCGCCGAAGCTGGTCGAGGACATCATGCGGACCTTCACCACACTCGTCGGCCCCGGCGCGTGATACCCGGGTGGGCACACTCGGCACTAGAGTGAAGCCGAAAGTTTGCTGTCCGATGCACCCATACTCTTCGAGAGGGGATGTTCCGATGACACAGCCGCTCGATCCCACGGTCCAGGAATTCGTCGCCGCGCTCAACGACAACGATCAGGACCGCTTCTACGCCATCCTCACCGAGGATGCGACCATGTCCGATGACGGTGTGGAACGCAATCTCACCCTGTGGACCGACTCCGAAATCTTCGGCAGCAATGGGCGCATGAATGTCGAAACCGTGGGCGACGGTGGTACCGAACTGGTTGCCGACTACACGAATACTCGCTGGGGTTCGATGCGTACCGCCTGGCGCTTCACCGTGCGCAACGGCAAAATCAGTCGATTCGAGACCGGCCAGGCTTGACAGCGTGGCTGAATACCCTGATGGGTATTGCAGGCACCGTTGAAGGCGTTGATCAGGCTGAATCCGGACCACGGCACCGAATGGCCGGGATCGGATTTCCGCTGGGTTGGCGCGGTCTTCACGAAGTCAAGCGGCTTGTTGAACGCGAACCGGGCCGCACCGGCGTGCGTGCGAGCACGGCTTGCTGCTCGACGGTGGGGCCGAGACAGTACCGGAAGGTGGTGTGGCGGCTCATCACCGGCGAGTGTGACACGGGGCACCGACAACAACGATCACCCCGCGATCGGGGTAGCCCCCAGTTCCCAGGTGGGCTCTGAGTACTCTCGAGTTCGTGTTCGTCACACCCCATTACGGTACGAACTCCCTGGCTGATCTGTTTCCCTCCCTCCTCGCCGGGTTCGGTGTGCCCGGCGAGGTCGACCGGCTCGGTCTCGAGCTCGTGGCCGACCGGATCTGTGTGCTGCTGGTCGATGGTCTCGGCGCGGAGGCACTCGCCGCGAATTCCGCTGCGGCGCCGTTCCTGTCGGCACTGGCGCAGCGCACGCTGACGGCGGGTTTCCCGAGCACGACCACCGTCAGTCTGAGCTCACTCGGCGTCGGTGTGCCGCCCGGCGAACACGGGTTCACCGGATATCTCATGCACGTACCCGGCTACGACCGACTGGTGAACGCGCTGACCTGGCGGCTACACGGCGCGGGACCGAAGATCGACCTGCTGCACGAGCTGGTGCCGGAGCGATTCCAGCCCACCGCCACGGTTTTCGAGCGGGCCGCCGCCAGCGGAATCGCCGTGACGCAGGTGGCGCCGCGGCTCCAGGCAGGGTCTGGGCTGACGCGGGCCGTGCTGCGCGGCTGCCAATTCCGCCCCTATGTTTCGGTCGGCGATTTCGTCGACGGCGTCGCCACCGCATTGCGCGCGGGCCCACGCTCGTTGGTCTACGCCTACCACGGCAACCTCGACACGACCGGTCACGTGCGCGGAACCTCCTCCGAGGCTTGGCTTTTGGAACTCGCGCACGTCGACCAGCTGGCCGCGACCATCGCCGAACGTCTACCACCCGATGCCGCGCTCATCGTGACCGCCGACCACGGCATGGTGGAGCTCGCCGACCGCGTCGACTACGACAGGACCGAGGTATTGCGCGAGGGCGTACGCCTACTCGGCGGCGAGCCGCGCGCCCGCCACATCTTCACCGTCGACGGCGCGACCGACGATGTGTCGGCGATCTGGCAGGAATACTTGGGCGTCGATTTCGATGTCATTCCCCGTGCCGAGGCGATCGATCGCGGCTGGTTCGGCCCCACCGTGGCACCGCATATCGCCGAGCGCATCGGCGATCTCGTAGTCGCGGCCCGTGGTCTACGCGGTGTCGTGCGCACCGGCGCCGAACCGCTGGAATCGATGCTGATCGGGCATCATGGTTCTCTCACGTCGGCGGAGATGAATGTGCCGCTGCGTTTGTTCCGCTCGTAACCGTGCCGTTGTCCAAAGTCTAGGAGCTGTCTCCAGGATTCGGTTTGGTTGTCGGGCAAGTTTGTCGGTGGGTGGTGAGATGCCGCGGTCGTGGTGCGGCACACCTGCTTACAGTTTTGTCTCGACCCGACCGTCGAGCAGGCCAACGCGCTCGCCCGGCACGCGGGCGCAGCGCGGGTGGCCTACAACCAATGCTTGGCCGCAGTGAAATCCGCACTGACCGTTCGAGTATGGGTGAAACCGTCCCGGATGACGCGGAAACCGACACCCACACCACATCCAAGATGCTGGGTTAGGACACCCGAGAAGGGTGGTGTCACCCAAAATTTAGATTGGAAGACACGCTGTAGGCTGTTACGCGTCGTCGGGCATGGTCGTCCGTCGAAGCGCCAGGAGGATCTCTATGAACGTCACGCTCTTACGGACCGGACTCGGGGTCGCGGCGGTCGCGGCACTGCTGGCCGGTTGCAGCGATATCGAGCGTGCGCTCAACCAGGGTGGCGACACGACCTGCCGCGACTATGTCAAACAGGATCAGGACACCAAGCGCACCACGATCACCAAATTCATCAAGCAGCAGACCAATAACGATCACGAGCCCGCGGGCACGGCGGTCGATGCCACGATGATTCAGGTGGACCTGCTGTGCGGTGCGCAGGTCAATCAGGACACCCCGATCAAAAAGGCCGATGTCGCAGGCATCTTCCTGAATAAGTAGTCCGATGCGCGGCAGGGACCCGACCGGTTCGGAACGGATGACCCCAGCCGGATACGCAGAACGGTCCCCAGTTGAAGCTTGGATTCTGGGGGCCGCTCTGCTGTCACTGCCTATGTCCGGTCGAACTCGCCGTCGTTCAAGCCAGCGGTGAAAGCGTCCCACTCGCCGGGCGTGAAGACCAGCGCCGGACCGGTCGGGTTCTTCGAATCCCGCATGCCGACGTGCCCGCTGTCGAGGAACGCCACCTCAACGCAATCTTTTCCGGCTTCGCTGCGTCGAGACTTGAACCACTGCGCACCGGTCAGGTCAACGTCCACTCTCAAAGCTCCTTGCTATATCTCTCAGTCGAATTCGACTTGGGGCGGCATCCAGCGTCGCCCGCGACACAGTGCGGAACGCACGTCGAAACCGCTGCACGTCCTCGCGCTTTTCAAGATACGCATCCCCTGTGAAGCTCTCCGCATATACCACTGAAGGCTCCACCGGCCTGCCAGCCGAATCCGTCGGAAAGGTCAACACGGTAAACGGCGCGATAACGCGGCCGGTGGGGAAACCCGCGTGAAACGGCAACAGACGGATCTCGATGTTGTCGCGGGAGCTCATGTCCGCGATGTGCCGCAATTGATCGGCCATCACAGCAGATCCGCCGACCACGGTCCGCGCGACATTTTCATGCAGCACGGCCACAAGCCCGGTCGGGTGCCGCGCCCGTGTGATCAAGTGCTGCCGCTTTGTCCGCAACGCCGCGAGCCGGTCCAGATCATCATCCGGAATTCGAGGATGGGTCGCTTGGTTCATCGCGCGCGCATACTCGTTGGTTTGGAGTAGACCTGGTATCACAAGCGGCTGAAAGATCGCCAACACGGCTGCTGCGGCCTCCAGTTCGAGGTAGGTGTCGAACTTCGTTGCCAGCACATCACTGTAGGCACGCAACCAGGATTGGACCGGGGCCTGCTTGGCAAGATCCTTCCAGGCGACTAGATCCTCGTTATCGACTCCGTACAGCTCCGCTAGCGCATCAAGGTCACGCGGCCGGACCTTTGCCGTCTTGCCGTTCTCGAGACGGCTCAATGTCGCTTTGCCCCAGTCCATCAGGCGCGCCGATGATTCCAAGCTCAGGCCCACCGCTGTCCGTGCGTCGCGTAGCAGTCGGCCCAACTGCCGTCGTGGCAGGGTGCTACCGGTGTCTTCGGGATCGTCGTCAACGGTTGTCGCGATCAGCGTTCCATCCCCCTGTTTCGTTCGACCACATGGGTTTGTTCCGAACCGGAAGGATCATAGGTGCGGAACTGGCCCGCTCTCAGGTGATTCGCGGAGATATATACAGTTCGACGATTGGGCGCCGCCCATCATCGGCCCTTGACACACGCTTGCGTCATGTCCACGCCGAAACGCGATCTTCCACAACGACACCCGTTCACCGGGCCACCGGCCGCGTACAGCGGCGCGCCGCCCGATCTGGTCGAGCGGGTCGCGCTCGCGGTCCGTGAGTGGGCAGGCCCGCCGATAGCTCCCTCCGTGCGCCGTTTGCTCGCCGACTTCCACCAGGACACCCACCAGAAACTCGACCGCGCTCCCATCGACAGCCGTCCGATATTCGAGGGGGCGGACGGCTCGCTGGTGCCGGTCGACGAGGACGGATGGATTTCCGATTCGGACGATGTCGACAGGGCCGATGCAATCACCTTCCAGCCCAACGATGTTCGCGACATCGAGGAATCGTGAGCCCGAAACCGCAAGAACCCAAGGGCGTTTCGCCTCGCCCCGGCGAACCGGATCTGCACCTCAGCGTGTTCCTGCACGGCGTGCGCTTCGATTACGTCGCCTGCCTGACCGCCGCGCTGATATTCACGCGCGAGCACCGGATGCAGCATTACGCCGATGCGGTCACCCTCGACCTCGGCGACACCGGTCGCTATCCGCGCCTGCCGTGCGAACGCCTGTTCCTCGGCTGATGACACGAGACCCGCGGATGGCGAAATCCAAGACCGTCAACGGAATCCGTCGAGCCGTTCGACTTTCCCGGCAATAGTCGAAGAATGCGCTGGTCAAGGCTGAATCACAGCCATATGCGAAAACTGCATTAATGTGATCTATATCACATTCCGCCGGGCATTTTGTCGGTGTCGCATGGCATGGTTGGCGGCATGCCTTTTGCCGATTCCGTCGTCGCCACGGATGTCATCCGCGTACTCGGTGCCAGTGAGCACAATCTGCGCAATGTGTCGTTGGAGATCCCCAAGAACAAGATCACCGTCTTTACCGGCGTCTCCGGGTCGGGCAAATCGTCGATCGTCTTCGACACGATTGCCGTGGAATCACAGCGTCAGCTGTACGCGACATTTCCCGCGTTCATTCTCAACTTCCTGCCGCGTTACGAGCGGCCGCACGCCGAAGCGATCGAGAATCTGACGGCCCCGGTCATCATCGACCAGCAGCCCGTCGGCGGTGGGCCGCGCTCGACCGTGGGCACGATGACCGATATCTACTCCATGGTGCGCGCCATGTTCGCCCGATTCGGTTCGCCCTCGGCGGGATTCGTCTACAACTACTCGTTCAATGTGCCGCAGGGCATGTGCCCGGACTGCGACGGACTCGGTGTCACGGTGCGGGCCGATCCGGATCGGCTGCTCGACCGGACCAAATCACTCAACGAGGGTGCGATCCTGCTGCCCGGCTATGCGGTCGGCAGCGGGGAGTGGCAGATGTACGGCAAGTCAGGACGATTCGATCCGGATAAGAAGCTGGCCGATTACACCGACGAAGAGTTCACCGATCTGCTCTACGGCACCGGCGGCAAGGTGGAACTGACCTTCAGCAAGGGCACCTGGAAGGCGAATTACGAAGGGCTGGCGGCCAAATTCACCCGCACCCGATTGCAACGCGATACCTCGACGCTCAGCGAGAAGACGCGCGAACAGATGCAGAAGTTCCTCACCGAGGGCGTCTGCCCGTCCTGCGACGGCGCCCGGCTCAATGCCGCGGCGCTGGCCACGAAGATCGGCGACCGCAATATTGCCGACTGGTCCGGTCTGCAGATCACCGATCTGATGGCGGTGCTCGACGAGATCACCGATCCGGCCGCGCTCGGGCTGGCCGCCGCCATCCGGACCGCGCTGGGGCGAGTAACCGATATCGGGCTCGGATATCTGAGCCTGGATCGCCCGACCGCCACACTATCCGGCGGTGAGGGGCAGCGGCTCAAGATGATCAAACACTTGTCCAGCACATTGATCGGGATGACCTATATCTTCGACGAGCCGAGCGTCGGGCTGCATCCGCGCGATGTCGGGCGGTTGAACAATCTGCTGAAGGCGTTGCGGGACAAGGGCAATACGGTGCTCGTGGTCGAGCACGATCCCGATGTCATCCAGATCGCCGACCATATTGTCGATGTCGGGCCGCGGGCCGGTCTGCACGGCGGACAGGTGGTGTTCGAAGGCAGCTTCGCGGACCTGCGTACCGCGGATACGCCGACCGGCGCTGGATTGCGCAGGCCGTTCACCGTCAAACAGACATTCCGAAAGTCCAACGGCGAGTTGCTGATCGAGCATGCGAGCGTGCACAACCTCAAGGATGTGACGGTAGCGATCCCGACCGGCATTCTGACCTCGATCACCGGGGTCGCCGGATCCGGAAAGAGCAGCCTCATCCGGGATGTGTTCGTGCGCAAGCATCCCGACGCTATCTTTGTCGACCAGTCGGCGATCGCCGCCTCGTCCCGCTCGACTCCGGCAACCTACTTGGGACTGATGGACCCGATCAGGAAGCTGTTCGCGAAGGCGACGGGCGAGTCGCCCGGCCTGTTCAGTTTCAACTCGACCGGTGCCTGTAAACAGTGCGAGGGCCGCGGCGTGATCATTACCGAGATCGCCTATATGGACCCGGTGACCACCCACTGCGATGCGTGCGACGGGCGTCGGTTCTCCGACGAGGTGCTGGCATTGACGTTGCGTGGCAGGTCGATTGCCGATGTGCTGGAGCTGTCGGCCGAGGAGGCACTGAACTTCTTCACCGAGAAGGCACTCGCCACGAAATTGCGCACCATGAACGAGGTCGGCCTCGACTACCTGAGCCTCGGTCAGGCGATGAGCACCCTTTCCGGTGGTGAGCGCCAACGTATCAAACTGGCTACCCAACTCCAGAACACCGGCACCACCTACGTTCTCGACGAACCGACCACCGGTCTGCACATGTCGGATGTGGATACGCTGCTCGCCCTGATGGACGGCTTGGTCGACCGCGGCAACACGGTTGTGGTCATCGAACACAATCTCGATGTGGTAGCCCATTCCGACTGGGTCATCGACCTCGGCCCCGACGGCGGAAAAGACGGCGGCGAAATCGTCTTCACCGGCACCCCCGCCGAGTTGCTGAGACACCCGACATCACTGACAGGTGAATACCTGCGAAAGTACAAGGGCGCCTGAGCGAGCGAGCGCGACCGAGGGCGGCGGGGGCAACCGATGCCGGTGAGCAGGGTCCAGGTGCCGCACCCGATCACGCCTTGCTCATCGAGGGGGTGTGGGCGCGAAGGTGCTGCTGCGGTGTTTGTGCTGTGGGAGAGGGCTGCCGGCACGGCTGGGACCGCGGAAGATCCTCCAGTGCAGGCGATCCCACCGCGAGACGTATCCCGTGGGAATGTGCGCGGTGGGATCTACCAAATGGTGAGGACGGGCAGGTGGGGAAACTCGCGCAGCGAGGCCCCGACAGCGCTCCGCGACCCGTCAGGGCTCGAGATCGACGACGCCTTTGCCGCTCTGGATGTCGAGCGGCACCGAGACCTGGTCGTGCGCGATCAACCAGGTGCCGTTGATCTTGCGCATTCCGTAGGTGACCCGTACCCACATGCCGCTCGTTGCCGCCCCGTTCTTCAGCGTGCCGCTCAGACGAGCAAAGGCGTGCCCGAATGCCACGTCATCGCCGACGGTGAACGTCAGGTCGCGAACCTCATAGGTCACGCTCTCGAAGAACAGGTACACCTTCGCCCAGTTCTCGAGTTTCGCCGCTATCCCGACATGCTGGAGCGGCGGCTCGACGTCGAAGGACACGACGTCGGTCGTGTAGAGCTGCTTCAGGGCCTCGAGATCCTTGGCGCGCAGTGCCTCGATCACCTTGTCGATGTGCCGGCGAAGCTCGGCCTCGTCCGACTCGATGCCGCCGGCGCGTGACTGAAGATCGTTGGGAATGGTCATGATCGGCTCCCTAGGAATTGATGAGAGTGGTTTCGGCGCCGACCCGCAGCGGCGCGAGCGCGGCGCTCCAGGCGATGAGCTGATCCAGCGTCTTGTGCAGTGCGGCGACATGGTGATCGCGCGGTATGAAGGTGGTGTGGTTCTCGAAATCGGTGAGCAGCGAGATCGCGACCTGATAGCCGACGTCGGCCATCCCCAGCGTGCTGCAGACCGTCCGCAGCTGCACTACGGCGCGGGCGCCGCCGCCCGCTCCATAGGAGACGAATCCGACCGCTTTGTCGGTCCACTCCCCGAACAGATGGTCGATGGCGTTCTTCAGTACTCCAGGGGCGCCGCCGTTGTATTCCGGGGTCACCATCACGAAGCCGTCGAACGGGGCGATCCGCTCGGCCCAGGCGCGGGTGTGTTCATGCACCGAGGGGCCGAACATCGGCGGCACTGGCTCGTCCAGATGCGGTAGCGGGTGGTCGCGCAGATCGATCAGTTCGAATTCGGCGTCGCCGCGCTGCGATGCCGAATCCAGCACCCATTGGGCGATCTGCGGGCCGTTTCGGTTGGGCCGGGTGCTGCCGAGGATGATGCCGATTCTGGTCATGTCCGGAACTCCTGCTTTGCTGAACGTGTGACGACCTTCCGACGACACAGCCGTCGGAAATGTCAGGCCGCCTCACAACTCGGGTCCCTGATTCGTCGGTATCGGTGAGGGACGCACAGACCAAGGGAGCCGACCATGACCGACCCGCACCTGCCCGCGGTGATCAGCGAACGCCGTCAGCTGATCAATCTCGCCTACCGGCTGCTGGGATCGCTGGCCGAAGCCGAGGATGTGGTGCAGGAGACCTACGCGCGCTGGTACGCGTTGTCCGAGCGGCAGCGGCGAGAGGTGGCGGCGCCAGGCGCGTGGTTGACTACGGTTGCCGGCCGAATATGTCTGGATCTGCTCGGCTCGGCGCGCGTCCGGAGGGAACGCTATGTGGGCGAATGGCTTCCGGAGCCGGTACCCGGCCATTCCGAATGGTTCGGTGGTCCCGTCCCGGCCGATCCCGCCGACCGGGTGACCCTCGACGAATCGATCAGCATGGCCTTTCTCGTCGTGCTGGATTCCATGACGCCGGCCGAGCGGGTGGCGTTCGTCCTGCACGACGTGTTCCGCTACTCCTTCGCCGAGGTCGCCGAGGTCGTCAGCCGCACCCCCGCGGCCTGCCGCCAGCTCGCCTCCAGCGCCCGCCGCCGCATCGATACCGCACGCGGCCCGTCGACCACCGAGCGCGCCGAGGTGGTCCGGGACTTCAAACTAGCCTGGGAGGCAGGTGATATCGAGGCCCTGATCCGCCTGCTCGACCCGCAGGCGATCGCGACGGCCGACGGCGGTGGCCTGGTCCTGGCATTCCGTGAGCCGATTACGGGTGGGGAGCAGATCGCGTACGCCTGGATGGAAATCGCCGCCCGCGGCGCCGAGCTGACTCTGATGGAGCGCACGGTGAACGGCCAGCCCGGCTTGGTCGCACAGCTCGGCGACACCATCGTGTCGGTGTACGCCTTCGACATCGCCGACGGTCGGATCACCCGCATCTGGGTGATCCGGAATCCGGAGAAACTGCGGCCCTGGACGGCCGGCTGAACTGGCGGTGGGACGGGACACCTCGTCGCACTTGATCACCCACGAACCCTGAAACGGATTGACGCAGGACAACGCGGTGCCCCGTCCGGACAAGGATTATCGGGTTTCAGCGCCCGCCACGGATGCCGGTTCGCAGCCCGATACGCGGCCGGGCGATTGTTCAGCGCACGACGCGAACTGACTGCGGGCCGGTTGTTGCAATGACGGTCTGGCCTTGGGCGAGTGTGACCGTCACCGTGCCAGCGGATTCGTTGGGCAGTGCGCGGCCAGGCGCGGTGAGATTGCCCGACCACGTGTGTGCCGTGCCATCGCAGTCCACCAGGACCGGTCCGTCGAGTTGCACGGTGATCGGGCCAGCCAAATCGCCTTGGACCATTTGGTCCAGCGAGCCGTCCACGACATCGACTCCGGCGGTTCCACCGCCATTACAAGTAGCCGATCCGTTGATGGTCAAAGTGGTGACGTTGTAGCCGAGTTCCGGCTCGACACTGATCGATGTGGCTGGCTGGGCGGCCGCGGTTGCAGCGAGGATTCCTCCGCAGCAGCCGACTACCGCGGTGACAACGGCTAGATTCGAGCGAATCGAACTGTGGAACATGGTTGTTCTCCCGTCGATGCTCGTTCGAAGGATACCAACCCGCCTATCATTCCAGCATCCGTCAGCCTCCACTCCAGTTTCATGGGAGTGAGTGTCCGCTCGTTGCCATTACTGCACGTATTACCTGTTCAAGCCACCATTTCCGCGTGGGGTCGATGGTCGGTGGTTGGTCGCGGTAGTCGCCCTCGACGGCACCGAGAAGATCAGTGGTCGGAATCGGTGCAGGTGTCGCGCCAGGTGGGGTCAGGCGGAGTCGATCAGGCGGCGGACGTGGTGGGCGGAGTCTGCGTTATCGCGCCAGGTGCAGGCGAGGCCGAAGGCTGCTACTCGGCCGGTGGCGAGGACGGTGCGCACTGCGGCCGAGACCGCGGACAGGGTGGGGCCGCCGGGGGTGGGGAAGAGGAGTCCGGGGAGGTCGTTGGGGTTGATGACGTCGAAGTCGAGGTGTAGATAAAGCGGGCCGTCCGGGAGGTCGTCGAGGTCGTCTACCGGGCAGTGCCGGATCCGCGCGGTGCGCAGGTAGTCGACTTCCGGCGGGTCGAGGTCACGGCCGCCGACCAAGACGGCGCGGTCTTCGGGGATATCGCGCAAGCCGATTCGGTCGGCCATCAGGTGGCGACCGTAACCGACGAGCATGCGCAGCGGGAAGCCACCGAGATAGCCGGACGCGGAGGTCTCGATGGTTTGCACATCGCCGTGCGCGTCGAACCAGACCAGCGCGGGATCCAGTCCGGCTCTTTGCAATCCGGCCACCGTGCCGAGTGCGGTCGTGCAATCTCCGGACGCGACAATCGCACGTTCACCCCGGACCGTGCACTCCGCAACGCTATTCGCCACCGCGTCATAGAGCACGGCCATCCGCGCCCAACAATCATCGACAGCCGGCAGCTCGGCGGTGACCACCCTATCCGGTGTGATCGGAGCATCCAGCTCCGGCCGATATTCGTCGAGGTGGTACGGCACGAGCAAGCGCATCTACCCGAGCCTATTCGGGGCCGAAGCACGCGGCCACCGAATTGTGACCGCGTCAGGGCCGCGGGAGCGTGCGCCCGCCCGGCGCGGAAGGGCCGCCGCGCTCCGTGCATATCGAGACAACGACATGGGCCGGTCCCGGCGACGCCGAGCCGATACTCGGGACTTGGGGCGCAGGCCGAGGCCGTTGACGGCGGAATGCTCGGCGTCGGCGAGATCCACGCCCGAAGCCAGGCTGCTGTCATGGCCCACCGTGTGCGCTCACCGCTGAATACGCCCGGTTCACTGCGCCGCGTTCACCGAGACAGACTGGAAACCGCCTGCCCGCACCGCAGCGGTGATGAGCGCCCGAACGTCATGCGGTGGGCTCGGCAGCAGGTCGAGCAGGTCGGTGCTCGACGCTTCGAGCACTCCGGCACCGAGATTCGCGAACAACGAAAGTGTGTGCGCGATCTGATACGGTTCCAATCCGCTGCCCTGCAATATATCCCGCATTTCGCCGAGTGAGATGGGCACGTATCACACTGGGCGAGTAAGGGATTCGCTCAGGATCGAGGCGATATCCGCACCGCCGACCGCGGTGACACCCTCGAGCTCGTATACCCTGCCCGCATGCCTGCTGCGCCGTCCGGCGGCCAGATCCCGCTCGGTCTCCGCGGCCACCCGCACGGCCACCTCGGCGAGATCCTCCCGCGCCACCACCGAAATGCGACCGGTGCCGAATGCCGCGGCGAACACCCCGGAATCGGCCGAGGAGGCGGCACCGGCGACGGCGAGTCCGACCGGCACCTCCGCATAGAGGCCGTTGCGCAGGATCGTCAGGTCGAATGGTGCTGCGGCCATGCGCTTTTCGGTCCAGCGGTGCGGCAGGGCAATGGTCATCAGATCGCCCGAACCCGCGAGACTGGTATAGATCACGTGCCGGACCCCGGCTGCCGCGGCGGCGTCGATCGCCGCACCGTGCCGGGCCAGCACCACATCGTCTTCGGCATATCCGGCCGAAATCATTACGAGGACATCGACATCGCGCAGTCCCGCGGACAGCGTTGCCGGATCGTCGAAATCGATACGGCGCGTGGTGGTGTCGTCACCGGAGCGGCTGCCCGCCGCTACCGTCAGGCCGTCGAGGGCGGACAGGCCGCGGTGGACGAGGCCGCCGAGGGCTCCGGAGATGCCGGTTACCAGGATCATCGCAACGCTCCCGAGTGTTGTAGTTGTTGAATTCGTCCCCAGCATCGGCGGCCGCGGCGCGCGGCATAAGGAGGCACTTTCATGTCGGTCACGAACACGGCGGTCACCGCGCAGGTCGCGGGCACTATTCCCGATGGGCCCTGTGGCGATGACGACTGCGGCATTCGCGATGTACTCGACCGGCTGGGGGACCGGTGGACGGTGTTGGTGATCGTCGAACTGAGTAAAGGGGTGCGGCGCTTCCGCGAACTGGAGCGGGCGATTCCCGGGATCTCACAGCGGATGCTGACACTGACCACCAAGCGGCTGTGCCGCGACGGGATGGTGGAGCGGATCGCGTATCCGACGATTCCGCCGCAGGTGGAATACCGGCTCACCGAGACCGGTCGGAGTCTGGCCGAGGCGATCGGCGCACTCGCGGACTGGTCGCGCGATCACAAGGATCGCATCGCCGAGGCCCGCCGACGCTGGGATGCCGAACACGACGACTGAACATCTGTCGCGCGCGGGCGATCAGCGCTTGAATGGAAGCATTCCCACAGGGAGGTTCCGATGACCCTTTACGCTCGTGACCTGCTCGACGGGATCCAAGCCGAGCTGGCCCCGCACGACGACGACAACCGCATGGTTCCGCTCATCGCGGTGGGCAAAGCGCCGCGCGCGGTCTTCGCGGCGATTGCCGCCGAGGAACAGCGCATTACCGGCAGCGACTGGCGCAGCTTCCACGCCATGGCGGCGCGGGCGGACGAGCCGCACATCAGGGCATTCCTCGACGGTCTCCCACCCGGCGAGCGGCAGGCGCTGGCCATGTTGGACGCGCTCGTCGCGGCGGCCGGACCCGACCAGGGCATGTCGCTGCCCAGAGCGGGCTGTCAGGCGTACCCGGCCTATGTCGCCTGGTTGGCGCTCAACGCCGAGCCCGCCGCCGCAGCAGCGGGTATCTACGCGAATGTCGCCGCCTTCGGCCGCTACTGCGGGGCCGTCGCCGACGGTATGCGCACCCACTACGAGTTCGACGATCCCGCCTGCGCATTTTTCGAATTCTTCGCCGCCGACATCCCCGAAGTCGAACAGCGGGCCCTCGCCGCAATCCAGGCCGGACTCGACACCGGCCGGTTGAATCCGAACGACGCGCATTTGTACGCCAGACTCTTCCAGGACTACGAACTCATGTTCTGGAACACCTTGGCGGACGAGTTCTCGGGATAGCGCCGCGACCCGTAGCGTGCAACTCCGAACGGTCGTGCCCAGCTTCGGGCCTGTCGCAGGTCCAATGGCTGCTTGCCGCAGGACACACCTTGCGTGAGGTATTCGAAAGCTCTGTGAGCGAGGGCTTCTCGACCGTCACGATCGAGCGGATGGCGCTATCGCTGCTCGGTCAGCTGCTGGGTTCCGGTGATCCGGAGCAGTTCGAGTGCGGAGGCGGCGGGGGTGTGAGGTGCCGCGGAGTACACGACCACGGCCTGGTCGCTGTCGGGTACGAACAGCGCATCGCAATCCAGGACCAACCGCCCGACCTCGGGATGATCGATGGTCTTGGTGGCGCTGCGCCGGTTCCCGGTGCTCCCTTCGCGCCACAACCGGTCGAATCGTTCACTGCGCGAACGTAGTTCGGCGATCAGCCGGGCAAGATCCGGATCGTCGGGATAAGCGGCCTTCGCGCTGCGCAGCGAGCTGACCCAGGATTCGGCGGCCGCCTCGGCCTCGGCGGGTGTGAACACCACACGGGAGGGTTCGGTTCCGAGGAAGGACTGCCAGATGATGTTGCGCCGGGCGGGTGACCAGGCGGAGAAGTCCCCGAGTAAGGCCGCGGCCATCGGATTCCAGGCCAGCACATCGGCTTTCGCGGAGATCACCAGCGCGGGTAGATCCGCCATCCGGTCCAGCAGTCGCAGCACGCTCGGTCGCACCACCATAGTGATGCGGCCTTCTTGCGGTGGTGCCGAACCGGCCAGCCGGAACAGCAGATCACGTTCGGGGTCGGCGAGTCGTAGGGCGCGGGCGAGTGCGCCGAGTACGGCCACCGACGGTCGCGGTCCGCGGCCCTGTTCGAGCCGGACCACATAGTCGACGCTGACACCGGCCAGTTGTGCGACCTCCTCACGTCGCAGCCCCGGCACCTGGCGCCGCGAACCGCTGGGCAGGCCGACATCGCGCGGCCGTACCCGAGCCCTGGCCTGCCGCAGGAGCTTGGCGAGTTCGGCGCGATCCATAGCCTCGATGATGCCGCAGGGCGCGGGTGCCGGGGTGGTACCGCCGGTCCCAGGAGTTATCGGCCCTGGAGCGGAACTCGCGTGGCGGGCCAGGCTCGAGTCATGAGCAATACGACAACAGCCCTGGTGACCGGGGCGAACAAGGGAATCGGCCGCGAGACGGTCCGTCGGCTCGCCGAACTCGGCTGGCAGGTATTCCTCGGCGCCCGCGACGCGGATCGAGGCAAGGCGGCCGCGTTCGACCTGGCCGAACAGGGCTTGCGCGTCGAATTCGTCCAGTTGGATGTGACTTCTGTCGAATCGGTCGCGGCCGCGGTCGAGACCATCGCGGGCCGGACACCGCACCTGGATGTGCTGATCAACAATGCGGGTATCGGCGGTACGCGCGCCACGCCCGCGGATACGGTGGCCGCCGATTTCCGAAATGTCTTCGAGACCAACGTTTTCGGGCCGGTCCAGGTGACCCACGCCTTCCTGCCACTATTGCGCGCCGCCACCCACCCGCGCATCGTCATGGTGTCCAGCGGCATCGGTTCGATTACCAATACCTCCGATCCGAGCCGGATCGAATCGCAGATCCTCGGGCTGGTGTACCCCTCCTCGAAAACCGCGCTGAACATGATCACCACGCAGTACTCCCGCGAGCTGCCGCGGATGCGCGTCAACGCGGCCGATCCGGGTTACACCGCAACGGATTTGAATGGGAATTCGGGCCATCAAACGGTTACCGAGGGCACCGATGCCATCGTCCACTTGGCGACGATCGGACCTGACGGACCCACCGGCGGATTCTTCAACCGTTTCGGCGCCGTTCCCTGGTGAACGCCGAGCCAGGGCTCAGCGGTCCTGTAGGTGACAGACCCACTGACCATCGTCGCCGCAGATGCAATAGTAAGGGCCCTGGTTCTGAGATTCTCCGGCCTGGCACTCCGGCGTCGGACCCGAAGGAGCGGGTTGAGCCATGGCGACCGGACCGGACACCGTCACGAGGCAGCCGAACACCGCGGCAAGTGCGAATCCGAAGAACTGATTCGACTCGGCGCGCATGATTGCTCCTTCAGTCGGCGGCTAACGCCATGGCGCTATGTCCATTGGCCCGAGCCACTCGGGAGCCGATGACACTGACAAGGCACTTGCGAGACACTCTCAGACGCCTCCGTGCCCCCGTTCGTTGCAGACCCACTTGCCGTCCTGCGAGCAGTTGCAGTCGTAGGGGCCTTGGACCTGAAAATCTCCGGCCTTGCATTGCGGCGTCGCCGGATCCGAAGACGGAGGTTGAGCCATGCCGACCGGACCGGACACCATCACGAGGCTGCCGAACACCGCGGCAAGGGTGGATGCGAAGAACTGATTCGACTTGGCGCGCATGGTTGCTCCTTCAGTCGACGGCTATCTCCAATGCGCTATTTTCCTCTGGCCTGAGGCCACACGTCGGTTCCCGCTGTCGGGTGCGCGAACCGATTCCATCTTCCCATACCGACCGGTCTCGATTGCGTCCTTCAGCGGGCCCCGCCATTGACGTACAGCGTCTGACCGCTGACGTAGGACGCCTCATCACTGGCCAGAAACGCGATCACCGCGGCAACCTCCGCCGGCTGACCCACCCGGCCGAGCGGAGTCCGCTCGGCCGCGGCCTGCTGGTGGTCCTCGGCCGTGAGCCCGACCCGGTTCGCGGTCGCGGCCGTCATCGCGGTGGCGATGTAGCCAGGCGCGACGGCATTGACATTGATGTTGTACGGCCCGAGCTCGATGGCCAGTGTCGCGGTCAGGCCCTGGATGCCCGCCTTCGCGGCGGCGTAGTTCGCCTGACCGCGATTGCCGAGCGCCGAGCGGCTGGACAGCGAGACGATCTTCCCGTATCGCTGGGCGACCATATACTCCTGGGCCGCCTGGGTGCAGTGGAATACACCGGTCAGATTGACCGCGAGCACCGCATTCCAGTCGTCCTCGGAGAGCCGGAAGAACAGATCGTCGCGGGTGATGCCCGCATTGTTGATCAGAATGTGCGGACCGCCGAGATCGGTTGCGATATCCGCGAATACGGATTCCACCGAGGCGCGGTCGGTGACATCGCAGACATAACCGCGCGCCGCGCCGCCCGCCGCCACGATCTGTTCGGCGGTGTTCTCGGGCGCGTTGCGGTCGAGCACCGCGACCTGGGCGCCCTGGGCGGCGAGCAGGTGCGCGGTGGCCGAGCCGATACCCTGCGCCGCGCCGGTGACAACGGCGACCCGGTCGGTGAATCTGGTCATCGAAGGTCCTCCTCGGGAGTTTGCTACGGCGGTCATCAGAATGCGCTGACTCCGGTCAGCGCACGCCCGATCAGCAGCTTCTGGATTTGGCTTGTGCCCTCGTACAGGGTCATCACCTTGGCGTCGCGCAGGTATTTGCCGACCGGGAATTCATCGACATACCCGTAACCGCCGAAGACCTGCAGCGCCCGATCGGCCGCACGCACCGCGGCCTCGCTCGCGAACAATTTGGCCTTCGACGACTCGATGGCGAATTCGGCACCCCGGTCGATCAGATCGGCGACCCGCCACACCAGCAGCCGGGCCGCATCCACATCGAGAGCGATATCCGCGAGCAATTCCTGCACGAGCTGATGTCCGGCGATCGGCTTGCCGAATTGTTCCCGCTCGGTGGCGTATCCGACCGCTGCGTCCAGGCAGGCCTGTGCGATGCCGACACAACCGGCGGCCACCGACATCCGGCCTTTGGCCAGCGCCGCCATCGCGACGGTGAAACCCTTGCCCTCGTCGTGCAGACGGGCGCTGTCGGGAACTCGGACGCCATCGAGCACTATTTCGGCCGTGGCCTGCCCGCGCAGTCCGAGCTTGCCGTGGATGGTACGGGCGGTGAAGCCGGGGGAGTCGGCCGGGACCAGGAATGCGGTGATGCCGCGATGCCCCTCGCCGCCGGTGCGCGCGAAAACGAGGGCGACGTCGGCCCAGGTGCCGTTGGTGATGAACATCTTGGTCCCGGACAGCACCCAGTCGTCTCCGTCGCGGACCGCGCGGGTGCGCAAATGCGCCGCATCGGAACCGGTCCCCGGCTCGGTGAGGCCGAAGCAGCCGAGCGCGGTGCCCGCGGTCAGGCGCGGCAGCCAGGTTCGTTTCTGTTCCTCGGTGCCGTAGTGGTTGATCGACTTGGTCACCAAACCCAAAGAGACCGAGACGATTCCGCGCACCGCCGAGTCGCCGCGGCCGAGTTCTTCGAGCACCAGGCAGTAGGTGAGATGGTCGCCGCCGCTGCCGCCGTACTCCTCGGGAATGGTCAGGCCGAGGAAACCGACCGCGCCGAGTTTGGACACGATCGCGGTATCGACGGACTCGGTCCGATCCCACTCGGTCGCGTGCGGCGCGATCTCACGGTCGGTGAATTCGGCGGCGAGGCGCTTGGCGGCGGCCTGTTCGTCGGAGAGTTCCAGGTTCATCACGACTCCGAGGGCGAAAACTAACAGCGGAAGTTTTCTAGTATGCTAACCATCGATAAACTAACGATGCAAGTTTGATGTTGCGGGTATCCGTCATGCGACACTGGACATGATCGACCAGGAGGTTTTCGTGGGAAGACCCCGCCGCCCCTTGCTGAGTCGCGACCGCATCGTCTCGGCCGCGCTGGATCTGGTGGATGCCGAAGGCCTGGAGGCGGTTTCGATCCGCCGACTCGCCACCGAACTCGGCGTGCAGGGCCCATCGCTCTACAACCATGTGGCCACGAAGGATGATCTGCTGGACGCGATGGTCGATGCCGTCCTCGGCGAGATCGATCTGTCCATGTTCACCGACATCTCGGATTGGCGGGCAGCACTGCGCGATTGGGCCAGGTCATATCGGGCGGCCCTGGCGGCGCATCCGAAGGTGGTGCCGGCCTTGAACCAGGGCATGGGTCGACGGCCGAACGCACTGCGGCAGGCCGATGCCGTCTTCGGGGGACTGGTGGCGGCGGGTTGGCCGCGACGGGAGGCCACGCAGGTGGGTGCGCTGATGCGGTTCTTCGTCACCGGGTCGACGCTCGGCTCGTTCGCGGGTGGGTTCCCGGAGGACGCGGCGGTCTACCGCGGAAACTATCCGCATCTGGACGAGGCGCATCTGCTGTCGGGGCGGCAGCGCGATATCGATGACGCCGCCTTCGAAACCGGATTACGTGCGTTGCTGGACGGGCTGTCGCTGCGATTCGAGACGCTGGCGGGCGCGGCGCGTGGGCGCTAGCGCGCGGCCAGCCAATCCGGGAATTCGGTCAGCTCACCGAGGATGAAATCCGCTCCCGCCGTCCGCAATTGGTCGGCATCGCAGGGGCCGGTCGCGACCCCGAGCGCGTACACATCGGCCGCCCGCGCTCCCCGCATATCGCCCTCGTGATCGCCGACGAACAGGTCCGCACCGTGCGCACGCAATGCGGCGGCCTTGCCGTCCGACCAGAGATCGCCGACCACCTCGTCGATGCGCCACCCGAGTTCGGCGACATGCAGCCGGGCCAGCGGTTCGTGCTTACCGGTCACGATGAGCACCCGTCCGCCGCGCGCACGGACCGCAGCCAACGCGGCATCCGCGCCGGGCATGGCCGGAACGTAAGGCACGATCGACGGATAGATCTCGCGGTAGCGGGTCACGAGTGCGGGAACGAGTTCCTCGGGCGCACCCGCGTCGGCGAGCAGCATCCCCAGCGGCGGGCCGAGCCGGTCGGCCAATTCGGCACTGCGCAGCGGGAGGCCGAACTCCGTGGCCAATTGCTCGATCGCCTTGCATACACCCGGACGCGAGTCGATCAGCGTCATATCGAGGTCGAAGCCGACGGTCCAGGTCATCCCATGACCCTATCGCCGGTGCTCGCCGCGCTGCGCGACAGGACCCGCGGTTAACCGAACAGGACACGGCGAAGATCAATCAGAGGGAACATTTCCGCAGGCGGTGCGAAATACCAGTCGCCGAACATACAGTTGACCGACGAGCGAAGGGCTCCGGTCTGCATCGCGGAGGACGAGATGACGAGCCAGCGCCAGCCACTGACCGTGGGCTCGATCTTCGGGCACTACCGGTTGGATCGGCTGATCGGGCGTGGGGGCATGGGCGAGGTCTACGAGGCCTACGACGTGCGCAAGCGCCGCAGTGTCGCCATCAAGGTGCTCTTGGAAAGGCTCGCGCTGGACGAGGGCTACCGCGAGCGGTTCCAGCGCGAGGCCGATGCGGCCGCGCGACTGCGCGAACCGCATGTCATCCCGATTCACGATTACGGCGAGATCGACGGTCACCTCTACATCGATATGCGTCTGGTGGACGGCACCAGCCTGCCCGCTGTGTTGCGAAACGGGCCGATGGCGGCGTCGCAGGCGGTGGCGGTGATCCGGCAGATCGCATCGGCATTGGATGCCGCACATGCCGAAGGGCTGGTCCACCGCGACGTCAAACCGGACAATATTCTGCTCACGCCGGACGGTTTCGCCTATCTGGTCGACTTCGGTATCGCGCATTCGGATGCCGATCACGGGCTGACCACCCATGGTGCGGTGATCGGTTCGTTCAGCTATATGGCGCCGGAACGGTTCCGGGCCGAGCACACCACGCCCGCGGTCGATGTCTACTCCCTGGCGTGCGTGCTCTACGAATGTCTGACCGGCGCACGGCCGTATCGGGGCACCACCGACGCCGAGATCATCAGTGCGCATCTGTTCGAGCCGGTGCCGCGACCGAGCACGATCCGGCCGAATGTGACGCCCGCGCTCGACACCGTCATCCAGCGGGGCATGGCCAAGAACGTGCGCGAACGTTACGGGGCCGCGGGTGACCTCGCACACGCCGCGGAGGCGGCGCTGACGAGCGCGGGCGCCGTTACCGAAGGACACACGGCGGTATCCGCGACCGATGAACGAAACTCGAAAACTGAAGCGGCACAGGTTGGTTCACGCGATACCGCGACTCGTGACGAGCCGGCGTTCGTTGCTGCGAAACCTGATGCGAAGCGGTCCGATATCGAGCAGGCCGACACACGCGATACGCGGAAACCGGGTGCGGAACCGCGCCGCCGACGCCGAGTGCTGACCGCGCTGGTCCTGGCACTGGCCGCCGTGATCGCCGCCGGGGCCGGTTTCGGAGCCTGGACTTTGCTCGGCGATCGCAAGGGCACCCCGGTCGCCGACGCCACCGCACTGCGCGGTGCCGACATCGATCTGCTGAATGTCGTCGCCCAGACCGGCCGCAAACGATCCACCTGCCAGCATGAGCAACCCGATACTTCCACCACCGTCGCGGTCGTCTTCTGTCCGGACCACCCTGCGGCCAGTGAGTCCGCGGTCCGATATATGCGTTTCCGCAGCCTCGACGCACTGCGCGACTATTACAGCCTCCTCATCCGAACGTTCCATGCCACGAACTGCCCAGGTGACCCCGCCGGTGCGGATGGACCGGTGATTTACGAGGGCAAGGAGATCGGCCGCAAGGCATGCGTCGCGAACCGCGCAGACTCGCCCGACACGCCGAAACCGTCCCTGCTGGTGACCGATGAGAGCCAGCTGGCGCTGGCCTTCTTCATCTGGCCGTCACCCGGGGATGAGCGCCTGCGCGACTACCTGGCCAAGTTCAGCGCCAGCCAGTTCCTGACCAACGACGCCGCCCGTGACCCCGACTATTTCACGCCCGAGGACCGCAGCCTCCTCGGCCGGCTCGGCAATGCCTTCGGTCCGGGGAACTGTCGGCACATACCACCGCCCGGCGGCACGGTGAACGCCGCCATCGCGTGCAGTACGCCGCCCGACTATCCGGCGGCCCTGTTCTATGGATTTCCGGACAGCCAGTCGGCGGTGACCCTGTACCGGGCCGATGTCGGGGTGCTCGGCGGACACAGCTGCGGTGGCGGGGGCAACGACGAGGTGTGGCGCAGTGGAAGCGAAGAGCTCGGCCGGTTCTTCTGTTTCCTGGACAACGATCCGGATATCGGCACCCGGACCTGCCTGCTGGCCGTGCACGACGACGCCCACCTGATCGCCCAGTTCTGCACGCTGGTACCGGAAAATCCGCTTCCGGGACCGAAAACCGAAGCCCAACTGCGGGACTGGTTCGACAAGCACGTGCGCTAGTTGGGCGGCATGACACCGAAGATGAACTCGGTATCGCCGATGCGGACCGTCACACCATCGGTGAGCGCGGCGCCATCGATGACCCGAACTCCGCCGACGAATACACCGTTGGAGGACAGCAGATCCTTCAGCACGCACGTCACCCCATTGCTGACGATGACGGCGTGATGGCGGCTGACCTTGCCGTCGTCGAGCACGATGTCGTTATCGGGCAATCGGCCGATGCGGGTGAACGGGCCGGTGATCGGAAAGGTCTGCCCGGTCGAATCCCGTAGGTACGTTTGGGATCCGGGCGCTATCAGGTCGACCACGGTGGTGGCGCGCAGTGCGGACGCCACGGCATCCGCGGGTGGTGTGAGCGGTTCCTGCCGCAGCATCTTGGCTTCGAGCTCGCGAATCGAGGCCACCGGATCGATTCCGAGTTCATCGGCGAGCGTCACCCGCAATCGGCGCAGCGTCTCGAGTGCGTCGCTCTGTCGACCGTTCACGTAGAGCGCGGTGATCAGCTGCTCCCACAGCGGTTCGCGCAACGGATACTTATCGGCCAATTCGGCCAGCTCGGCAATGACGCCGTCGGCCCGGCCCTGCGCGATCTCGGCTTGGGCGCGGGCCTCGATGACGCTGATCCGCTCGTCGTCCAGGGCCGTGGCGAAGGCGTCGGCGAACCCGAGCCCCTGCAGATCGGCCAGCGCGGTGCCACGCCACTGCGCGAGCGCGCTGGCGAGCACCTCGGCGGCCACCGAGAATCGGCCCGCGGCCATGGCCCGCAATCCGGATTCCTTGCGCGCACGGAACCGCTGGACATCGCAGCTGTCGGCGGGCACCGTGATCCGGTATCCCGTCCCGGCGCGCGAAAGGATGGTGCGCGCGTCGAGTCCGGCATCGCGCAACGGCTTTCGCAGATTCGACACGATGGTGTGCAGGCTGATCCGGATATCCGGCGGTGGATTGTCCTCCCACACGGCCTGCGCCAGCGACTCCGTCGACACCGGCCGATTCGCATTGATCACGAGATACGCCAATACCGCGCGCTGTTTGACACCACCGAGCGGTTGCGCCACCCCATCGATCGTCAACAGCACCGGTCCGAGCATCCCGAACCCCGCCCGCGTATCCGACATCCCCGCCAGTCCTCCCGTTCTCGAATTGCCTATCGAGCGCCACGCCCCCGTCGTTTCCGATCTCGATGGTGACAGCCGGGGCCGTTGCAAGAAGTATCAGTCGATCGCGCATGTCGCGCATGCGACATGGGTAGCGTTGAAGCGGCGAGCGGGGGAGAGAGGGGTCGCCAGATGTCCGTCGATCCGAATCAACACATCCTCGACACGGTGGCGAACACCGCGGCCACCGTGCCCGCATACCGGGCATTTCTGGACGCGCACGGCATCGATCCGGAGAAGATCACCGATGCTGCGGCCTTCCACGAGCTGCCGTTGACAACGAAAGCCAATTACCACCACCGTTATCCACTACCCGAGCGCTGCCGGCGGGGATCTCACCAACTGCGATCTGATCGCGGTGTCGTCGGGATCGACTGGGACGCCGACCTTCTGGCCGCGCACCGTCGCGGACGAGGCGGCCTCGACGCGCCGATTCGCGCAGGTGCTCGTCGACGGCTTCGGCGCCGCGACGAGGCGCACCCTCGCGGTGGTGTGTTTCCCGCTGGGAACCTGGGTCGGCGGGCTGTATACGCTTTCGTGCCTGCGGACATTGGCGGCGAAACTACCGTTGACCATCGTCGCGCCGCGCAATAACAAGGCTGAGATCCTGCGGGTCATCCCGGAGCTGGGTGCGCGCGTCGATCAGGTGGTGCTGCTGGGATATCCGCCGTTTCTCGAGGACGTGATCGATACCGGACAGCGCGCGGGAGTCGAGTGGTCGCGCTACTCGGTGAAACTCGTCCTGGCCGGTGAGGTAGCGAATACGCGCATTACGTTCCGCCCGAACGTCACCTGCCGCATGTCGAACTACGTCCCGCGGGCGATCCGGACTACTTCCCGATCGGGGTCAAGCACCGCTACACACGCTGAGCGCGTTATTCCTCGGAACGGAACTGGGCGCGCTTGTAATCGCCGAATGGTTCGTCGCGTTCGCGCACAGCCTCGCGAAAACCTACGGTGGCCGAACGCAGTTGGAAGGCGTAGCCCTCGCGCGTATGCCGTGAGATCCCGTCGAATACCGTGCTGATCATCGCGGAATTCGTCACACCCTGCGCATGCAGTGCCGAATTGAGCGCCAGTTTGGCCATCATCAATTGATTGACCGGCATGCGCGCGATGCGTGCCACCAACGTCTCGGTGCGCTCGTCGAGTTCGTCCGCCGGACACGATTCGACCGCGAGCCCCCACTCCTCGGCCTGCCTGCCGCTGATGCAGTCGCCGGTGAACAGCAGCCGTTTGGCGCGCTGATCGCCGAGGCGATGCGCCCACATGCCCGCCGCCGGAATACCCCATACCCGGGTGGGCGGGTAGCCGATTTTGGTGTCGTCGGCGCAGATGATCTGATCGGAATAGAGGGCGATGTCGGTGCCGCCCGCGATGGCGAAGCCGTGCAATTTCGCGATGGTCGGCTTATTCGCGTTCATGAGGCTGGCGAAACCGCGGTTGAACCGGCTCATCATGGCGTAGTCGATCATCGGATCCCAGGTGCCGCGGGGATTGTGATTGACCGCCTGCACCACCGGATCGGTCACGGTGCCGGTGGTATCTGTCGCGCCGTCGATACCGTGGCTGCCTTGTTCGGCGAACATATCCAGGTCGTAGCCCCCGCAGAAACCCTTGCCGCGCCCTGACACGAGGATGACGTGCACCCGTGGATCCAGATCGGCCCGCTCGACCGCATGCGCGAGATCGACCGGAGTGTCCGGGGTGATCGTATTGCCCTTATCCGGGCGGTTGAAGGTAATGCGCGCGATACGCCCATCGCGCTCATAGGTGAGCGTGCGGTACTCGCGTTCGCCGGCGGGCTCGGGCCGATCCCGCCACGGCGAATCGGATACCTCCGTCCAGTTCTCGTACCAGGCCGCGGGGCGGGTGCCCGGATGGTTCGAAAAGGGATCGCTATCAGGCTGATTCACGTGGAACTCCCGGTGCACTCGATGCCGTATTCGCGGCAACGGTGCCACCACGCCACCGGTGGTCGATGCATCGTTGCGCTCGATGCCACCGTAGCGAACCGGGTGAGCTCAGACCTCGGGTACCAGACTGTCGTCGGGGAAGGAGTGGTGTTCGTGCACCACGGACCAGCGTCCGGACTGTTTGCGCAGGCCGAAGGTGATTCGCAGGCGCTTGGCGGGATCGCGGGCGAAATCCTCCGCGGTGCCGCAGAGCAGCAGCGCGTGCGCGAATGCCACGTCTGTACCCGCTTCTACCTCCAGCGAGACGATGTCGAATGTGGCACCCGATGCCTGCCATTCGAAGAAGCCGGGCCAGACATCCCGATAGGCGTCGATGCCGCGCACGCCTTCATTCGGCGGGGGCACATCGAACATCACGATATCGTCGGCGTGATCGGTGAGTACACCGGCTAGATCGCCGGTATGTACCGCCGCCGCCCACCGCTCGATCAGGATCCGGATCTGCTTCTCGTCATCGGACATATCGGGTCGTCGTCCTCTCCGGCCCGGCAGCGAGGGGTGTGCGCCGTGGCTCCTACTCAGAGAGCGTGCCGAATTCACCACGGGGACGCAATATTTCGGAATGCATTCGTGCAAGATCCCAATGGCGAATTTCGCGCCGGTTACCGATCGGCAGAAACCGTTGAGTCAGTTATGGTCGGCTGGGCGAGGGATGACCGTTTGCGGCCGTAGCCCAGGTAGACCGCAATGCCGACGACCACCCAGACCCCGAAGCGCACCCAGGTCAGGCCGTCCAAGGTGGTTGCCAGCAGTACGCAGCCGATCAGCGCGAGAATCGGGACCAGTGGCACCAATGGAGTGCGGAACGGCCGTTCGCGATTCGGTTCCAGCTTTCGCAGGACCAGGACTCCGACACATACAACGGCGAATGCCGACAGCGCGCCGATATTCACCAATTCCACGACGATATCGATCGGCAGCAGACCGGCAATGGTCGCACAGACGACACCGAGCAGCAGCGTCAGCCGGACCGGGGTGGCGCGCTTACTGGTTTCGGCCAGGCCGCGCGGCAGCAGGCGGTCGCGGCACATCGCGAACATCAGCCGCACCTGCGCGTAGACGATCAGCAACAGTCCCTTGGTGAGCGCGATGATCGAGGCGATCACGATGACATTGCCGATCCAGCCGATGCGCAGATTTCCGAAGGCGGTCGCGATGGGCGAGGCATTGTTCAGGCTGGCGAACGGTGCGATGCCGGTGAGTACCGCGCTGACGAGTGCGTAGAGCAGGGTGGCGATGAGGACCGTGCCGATGATCGCGAACGGGATATCGCGACGGGGATGGCGCGCCTCCTCGGCCGATGCGGCGACCACGTCGAATCCGAGGAAGGCGAAGAACGCGATCGCCGCGCCGCCGATGATGCCGCCGAGCCCGAACGGTGCGAACGGGGTCCAGTTGCCGATATCGATATGCGGTGCACCGATCGCGACGACCAGGACCAGCACACCGATCGTGACCGCAACCAGAGCCTTGGTGATGCGGGCCGTCAGTGACACCTCGCCGACGAGTACCGCGACAATGACACCGATGACGAGCACGGCGGGCAGGTTGACGATGCCACCCTCGGACGGGCCCGCAGTGATCGCGGTAGGCAGGGTGAGGCCGAACATGGTGTCCAGCGCCGAGACGACGCTGCCGGACCAACCGATCGCCACGGCCGCGCCCGCGATGACGAATTCGAGCAGCAGATTCCAGCCGACCAGGAAGGCCGGACCCTCACCGAGCGTGGCGTAGGTGTAGGTATAGGCACTGCCGGAGACCGGCACCATCGCCGCGAGTTCGCTGTAGCAGAGCGCGACCAGCACACAGACAGTTCCGGCCAGCAGGAACGACAGCACGATCGACGGCCCGGCCTTCTCGGCGGCAGCCACTCCGGTGATGACGAAGATGCCCGCCCCGACGATCGTGCCGACACCCATGGCGGTCAGGTCGATGCGGCCCAGGCTGCGCCTGAGGGTCGGCGACCCGGCCTCGGGGCGCGTCGCGGAGTCGGGCAGGCGGCGGCGCCAACGGGGTGGGCTGGTCATGTACTCCCTTTACTGCGTGCTCTGGCTCCGACCGACCGGCGGAGTCGGCTATCCATTGTGGTCGGGTGAGCGCGCGCACTCGACGCCGGGGCGGTCGCGAGCGACCAGCAGGCAATCCGTGGGCGCGACTACATAGCGTGCAGCTACGCGTCGAGTGCGCGATTGCAACGCTCGCAACCCAGCTCCCGCCGCAATCACCGGGCAAGTACGAACACGGCCGTTGATCACGGGTGATCGCTGTCGAAGCCGCACGTCGTCTTGCCGCCGGCCATCAACCGCACGGGGCCCGCACACCGGCACAAGCGTTCGACCCCACCTCGTTCCTCGACTTCCTCACGGGCGAAGACGTGACCTGGAAGACCGAATCGAGCATCGGACCGCGCGGCCTGGAGTGATCTGCCGACGATGCACCCTCGAATCAGAGACTGCTAGACGTTACTGGAGATAACAGGTAATCTTGGGGGACGCTCGGGCGAGGATGCCCCGGCCGGATTAGACGGAACGGATACCTCAATGACGCGGCATGTCGACGTACTGATCATCGGCGCGGGCCTGTCCGGGATCGGGATGGCGTGCCATCTCACCCGCGAGCAGACCGGGCGCAGCTATGCGATCCTGGAACGCCGCACCGCCGTCGGCGGGACCTGGGATCTGTTCCGGTATCCGGGCATCCGCTCCGACTCCGACATGTTGACCTTCGGCTTCGGCTTCCGTCCGTGGGTCGGCACCAAGGTGCTCGCCGACGGGCCGCACATCCGCCGATACATCGAGGACACCGCTGCGGAGTACGGCGTCACCGAGCACATTCGGTTCGGCCGCAAGATGACAAAGGCCAGCTGGTCGAGCGAGACCGAACTGTGGACCGTCGAGGCGCTCGACGAGCAGACCGGCGAGACCGAGATCTACACCAGCAACTTCCTCGTCGGCTGCACCGGCTACTACGACTACGACAACGGATACCGCCCGCAGTTCCCGGGCGAGGCGGACTTCCGCGGGCCGATCGTGCACCCGCAGCACTGGCCGGAGGAGCTGGATTACCGCGGCAAGCGCGTCGTGGTGATCGGCAGCGGCGCGACCGCGATCACGCTGGTTCCGGCCATGGCCGACGACACCGCGCACATCACCATGCTGCAGCGCTCGCCCACCTACATCACCGCGCTGCCCGCCGATGACCCGGTCGCGGTCGGAATGAAGTACGCGCGGGTGCCCGAAAAGTTCGCCTATCGAACGGGTCGGGCGCGCAATATCGCATTGCAGCGGGCGAGCTTCCGGCTTTCGCGCACCAATCCCGAGTTGTCGAAGAAGCTGCTGCTGGCCGCGGTGCGGATGCAGCTCGGCAAGCAGATCGATATGCGGCACTTCACGCCGTCGTACAACCCGTGGGACCAGCGGCTGTGCGTCGTCCCGAACGGCGACCTGTTCAAGGCGCTGCGCAGTGGTAAGGCATCGATCGTCACCGATCACATCGACCGCTTCACCAAAACCGGCATTCGGCTCGCGTCCGGGGCCGAGCTACCCGCCGATATCGTCATCAGCGCAACCGGTCTCACCGTGCAGATTCTCGGCGGCGCGACGCTCGAGGTGGACGGGGAGCCGGTATCGACCCGCGAGCATGTGGTCTACAAGGGCACCCTGCTCGACGGCATTCCCAACGCGATGCTGGTCCTCGGCTATACGAACGCCTCGTGGACGCTGAAGGCGGATCTGGCCGCCGAATACTTCTGCCGCATCCTCAACCACATGAAGGCACACGGCTACACCAAGGTGGTCGCGATCGCCGAAGACGCCGACCGCTCCGATCAGTCATTGATGGGCGGCGCCCTGACCTCCGGCTACATCCAACGTGGCGACGGCGTCATGCCCCGCCAGGGCGCCCGTGGCCCCTGGCAGGTCATCAACAACTACTTCCGCGACCGCGTGCTGCTGCGCAAGGCACCGCTGGAGGACGGGGTACTCACCTTCGACGGCGCGGCAGATGCCGCCCGAGGCGGCCGCAAACCGAAAGACCAGGCGCGCAAGCGAATCGCCTAGACTAATCCAGGATGCGCTGAGCCCGACGCTGCTATCCGTCGCCTTTGGCATGGCTCTCTTCGAAGACGAACAATGGTTTGGCGCCATGTGCGGGTGTTTCGGCGAGCGAGATGGCTTCAGCGAAATGTTCGAGTGGGAACGGCTGGCCCGGGGGGATGCTCAGCACTTCATCAGCGACGAGACCGCGAACCTGGGAGAGCGCGCGCAGCGCATCCTGAGGTGAGACAGCGCTGAACCAGCGGTACAGCCAGAAGCCACGGACCACTTTGGTCTCGTAGATAATCGAGCGTGCCAGCAGCGGAATCGTCAGCGCTGCCGGGTCAGCCCGGCGATGGGTAGAGAGTGCGCCGTAAACCACGACCTCTCCTCCGGGAGCCAGTGCCTGGGATATCCGGGCACCCACGTCACCCGAGACGCAGTCGATGGCCTTGCGCACGCCAACCGGTCCTGCTATCTCAGCCACACGCCGCAAGAGATCCTCGTCCTCGGTGCAAATGACCTCGTCACCACCGAGCGTCTTGATCTCCTCGACGGCATCGCGCCGCCGCACGACATTGATCGTCCGAATACCTAGATGCCTGGCCAGTTGAATGACGAGCCGGCCGACGGTGGAGCCCGCGGCCGTCTGCAACATCCATTCACCGGGCTGCACGCCGAGTTCGTGAGTCACCAGCAACAGCGCGGTCAACGGGTTTACGGCGAGTTGGCAGGCACTGGAGTCGCTGAGATGATCGGGAACCGGCAGCAACCTTCGGGTATCGGCAACAAGATATTCCTGCCAAGTGCCGGTAACACCGACGGTTACTACGCGCTGGCCGATCTCGAGCCCCTCGGTATCCGGGCCAAGGGCCTCGATTCGTCCCACGCATTCCAGACCCACAACAGTGGGAAACTCGGGGGAGAATCCGTATCGGCCACGCAACACGTGCAGATCGCTGGCGTGGATCGGCGTCGCTTTCACGCGGACCAACGCCTGACCGGCTGCTGGCGTGGGAACAGGCCGAGATTCCAGCCGCAGGACATCGGTTGGCTCGCCAACCCTCTCGGCTACCAGCGCGCGCATGGATTGTGGCATGAGCGACCTTCGACTCTCAGCGCCCGCGAATCCCGGGGGCGTTCTGGACAGGGACGATGCCGGTGAGAATCACAAGCAAGCCTTCGAGCGATCCGGCGTGGGAACGCGCGTAACGAAGCATGTGCAGATGTTCTGCGTTTGTGGTGAGCCGCATTCCTCGCCCGAGGTCTCGGGGCGGGAGACGACTGTCGTTACCTGTCGCCGAATTTCGCCTTCAGCCCCTCTGCTGCGGGCGCCTGTTCGGGGTCTTCGGGCTCTTCGTCGTCGGATTGCAGCGGGTCATATTCGGTGACCTCTGCCGAGGGATCAGTCGACACGGTGTGACTCCTCAACTCGTTCGAAAACGGCCGATCCCGACAGTATCGCTGGGCGTTTGTCCATAATGCGTGGACGGGTCGAGGTCGTATCGGCGGGTGTGCTGGGACGGCACGGGCGTCACGCTTGACCGTGTTGAGGGCCAGGCCGAGCCGACGGGCGCAGTCGAGCAGCCCGACACCCTGATCGAGCAGGTTGCGGACGGCGTGCCAGCGTTGTTTTCGCGCGGGTCGGCGTCTGCCGTTCGGGCCGGCCGTGAGAGTCGCGAATTCGGCGCGGCGGATGAATCGATCACAGGGCACATCCGCGACCCAGGTGAATCAGGTTGGGGATAAAAGGGTTTCGGCAACCGTCTGCATGTGTGCCAGGTACGCGGTGCGGACGCGTGGGGTGGCGTCGGTGCGGGTGAGGGTGCCGCGGGTGAGGGCGTAGCCGATGGTTTCGGCGATGATTCGCGGCGGGACGGTGGGGGAGATGCGGCCCGCGGTGTGCAGGCGTTCGAGATAGCGGGTGAAGCGGCGGATGGGGCGTTCGGCGATTTCCTGTGCGAGGACGGCGACTCGGTCGTCGACGGCTCCGCGTTCGTCGATGAGACGCAGCATGGATCCGGCATTGCCGACCGCGGCGGCGAAGGCGTCGATGGTGGCGGCCAGCATCACACGGGGATCGTCGGTATCGATATCGGGTTCCTGGGCGGCGAGGAAATCGTCGCGGACCCGGGCGGCGAGGGCAAGGAAGATTTCGTCCTTGGAGGCGAAGTAGACGTACATCGTCGCGCGGGAAACGCCTGCGGCGGCGGTGATATCAGCGACGGTGGTCTTGTCGTAGCCACGTTCGGCGAAGACTGCGGCCGCTGCATCGAGCAGCGCGCGGTGGCGGTTGGTATGGGATCGTTCCCGCGCCGCACGCACCGACCAGCCCGCCTGTGTCATGCTCCCATCGTCGTTGACATTGACGTCAATGTCAAAGCAGACTGGCGGCATGCATGTGGTGGTGGCGAACAGGGGTGAGGTGGCGGTCCGGGTGATCCGGACGGCCCGCGAGCGGAATTATTCGACCCTCGCGCTCCATACCGGCGAAGAGGCGGCGACACTGCCGGTACGCCTGGCCGACAATGCGATCCAACTGCCGGGCAGCGGTGCAGCTGCCTACCTCGACATCACCGCCGTGGTCGCCGCGGCCGAAAGCGCCGGTACCGAGGCACTCGTGCATCCCGGCTACGGATTCCTCAGCGAGAGCGCCGATTTCGCGGCGGCATGCGCATCCGCCGGTCTGGTATTCGTCGGGCCTTCGCCCGAGGTGCTACGCATCTTCGGCAACAAACTCTCGGCACGCGACGCCGCACAGCAGGCGGGAGTTCCGGTGCTGCCCGCGACTTCCGTCGGCGCGGATCTGCCGGAAATTTCCGCATTCTTCGCCGACCACCCGACCGGTGTGATGCTCAAGGCGGCGGCCGGTGGCGGCGGACGCGGTATGCGTGCGGTCCACATCGCCGACGAACTCGCCGAATCGCTCGACCGCTGCCGAGCCGAAGCCCGCGCCGGTTTCGGCGACGACACCGTGTACGCCGAAGCGCTGGCCGCCGACGCACGACATATCGAGGTTCAGGTAGTCGCGGACGGACGCCGAGCCATCACCCTCGGCGACCGCGACTGCAGCATCCAACGCCGCCACCAGAAACTCATCGAAATCGCCCCGGCCCCGAATCTTCCTGCCGCCCTGCGGGACCGCCTGCACCGCGACGCCGTCCGCATAGCCGAATCGGTCTCCTGCCGCGGCGTCATCACCGTCGAATTCCTGGTCACCGCCGCCGATGCCTGGTTCCTCGAGGTCAACCCACGCCTTCAGGTCGAACACACCGTCACCGAGGCGGTAACCGGCGTGGACCTCGTGGCAGCCCAATTCGACCTCGCGCGCGGCGCCGCTCTGCACGATCTCGGTCTCGTCGATTTTGCGCCGGGCCGCGATGATCGTGCGAATGTCTCCGGCGGGCTGCGGGGGTTTGCGGTGCAGGCGCGCGTCAATGCCGAGATGGTCACGGCGGGTGGGGAGATGCTGCCGAGCACGGGTGTGTTGACGGAGTTCGCCGCGCCGACCGGCGTGGGACTTCGGGTGGATACCGCAGCATTCACGGGGATGCGGCAGGGGGCACACTTCGATGCGCTGCTGGCGAAGGTTATCGCGCGGGGGCCGACGTTTTCGGCGGCGGTGCGGCGGTGTTCGGATGCGTTGGCGGAAACGGTGATCGGCGGTGTCGATACCAATACGAGTCTGCTGCGTGCGGCGTTGGATCAACTCGCCGATGAAGTCAGTGTTTTCACTTCCTGGTTCGAGGAGAGCGTCAGCGAACTTCTCGGTCGGGCGGACGATTATGCGCCTGCTGTGGCCCAGCGCGCGCAAGACACAGCGGATCCGGCGCATGTGCTCGCCGAGCATCGACACCGCGAGATCGCGGATCCGACGGTGAGTGGTGATCCCGAGATTGCGCTCGAAGACGATGAGCAGGGTATGCGCTCGCCGATGGGCGGAACCGTCGTGAGCTTGGCGGAGCCGGGCAGCATTGTGCCAACCGGTGCGGAAGTCGTTGTGCTCGAGGCAATGAAGATGCAGCACGTGCTGCGGGCCGATCAGCCGCTGCGGGTATCGCGTCATCTGGTGGCACCGGGTGCGACGGTCGATCCGCATGCGTTGCTGCTGACCTGGGTGGCGGCCGACCATGACGTTGCGGCCGCCGATATCGAGGAGATCGACCTGGACACGGTGCGTGCCGACCTGGCGGAGGTGCGCGAGCGGCATACTATCGGGCTCGATGCGGGCCGCCCGGCCGCCGTCGCGAAAAGGCATAAGCTGGGCCGCCGCACGGCCAGGGAGAACATCGCCGACCTCGTGGACGACGACAGCTTCCTCGAATACGGCGCACTCGCCGTCGCCGCACAGCGATTGCGCCGCAGCCCCGAGGATCTGATCGCCAACACCCCCGCGGACGGCCTGATCGGCGGCATCGCCACCATCAACGCGGACCGATTCGGCGCGGAAGCCGCACGCGCACTGGTGCTGTCCTACGACTACACCGTGCTGGCCGGCACCCAGGGCATGCGCAATCACGCCAAAACCGATCGCATGCTCGAACTCGCACACGAACAGCGCCTACCCGTCGTGTTCTTCACCGAGGGCGGTGGTGGGCGACCAGGCGATACCGACTACTCGGGCATCTCCGGACTGGATGTGACCACCTTCCGCGCGATGGGCGCGCTGTCGGGGCGAGTCCCGTTGGTGGGCATCGTCTCCGGACGCTGCTTCGCGGGCAATGCGGCACTGCTCGGCATGTGCGATGTGGTCATCGCGACCCCCGACGCCAATATCGGCATGGGCGGACCGGCAATGATCGAGGGCGGCGGACTCGGGGTCTACGCACCCGAGGACATCGGCCCCATCGACGTCCAACGGCGCAACGGAGTCGTGCACATCCTCGCCGCCGACGAGGCCGAGGCGGTCACCGCGGCCCGCCGCTATCTCTCGTATTTCCAAGGGCCGCTGCGAGACTGGACGGCACCGGATCCGCGCATCGCCCGACATGTGGTGCCGGAGAATCGGCTGCGCGCCTTCGATATCCGCGAGGTCGTCGCGGCGGTGGCCGATGTCGACTCGGTCCTGGAATTGCGCCGCGACTGGGGCGTCGGCGTGGTCACCGCACTCATTCGCGTCGAAGGCCGCCCCTTCGGCCTCATCGCCAACGACTGCCACCACCTCGGCGGCGCGATCGACGCCCCGGCCGCCGACAAGCTCAGCGCCTTCCTGCGACTCTGCGATGGCCACGGCCTGCCGATCGTATCCCTGTGCGACACACCGGGTTTCATGGTCGGACCGGAGGCGGAGCAGGAAGCTACCGTCACCAAATTCAGCAGGCTCTTCATCGACTCCGCCGCGCTCACCGTCGCGCTGGGCACCGTCATCATCCGCAAGGGATACGGCCTCGGCGCACAGGCCATGGCCGCGGGCTCCTTCCGCGCGCCACGCTTCGTAATCGCCTGGCCGACCGGCGAAATCGGCGGTATGGGCCTGGAAGGTGCGGTCCGCCTCGGCTTCGCCAAGGAGCTTGCGGCCATCGAAGATCCCGATAAGCGCCAGGAAGCCTTCGACAACCTCGTCCAGCTCGCCTACGCCAACGGCAAGGCCCTGACCGCGGCCACCGTCCTGGAACTCGACGACGTCATCGACCCCGCCGACACCCGACGGTGGATCCGCACCCTGCGCTGAACCACGCGGCGCGCGTCGATGCCTAGGCGATGGCGTCGATCACCGAATCGACGAGATTGCGGGCACGCAGGTCCAGGGCGCCTTCGATGATGTAGTTGGTGACGTAGGCGAAGGCGATGCCGGTGTCCGGATCGGCGAAGGCGAGGGAGCCGCCGCGGCCGGGATGACCGAAAGAGTTGGGGCCGCCGAGTGCGAAACCTTCGGTGGGGAGCATGTATCCGGTCGAGTAGCGGTCGGGCAGCATGACGACACGATCGAGGCCCGAGGCCTGCTCGCGGGTCGCGGCAGCGAGGGTTTCGGGGGCCAACAGGCGGGTGCCGTCGACCTCGCCGATGGTGGCCGCGTAAAGCCGGGCGAGGCCCCGTGCGGTGCCGATGCCATTGCTGGACGGGATCTCCGCGGCATGCACCGCCGGATCGTTGAAATCGATATCGGCCGGATCGGTGACGGCGAAGGCACGGTTGACCAGCGCCTCCGGATCACGCATCGCGATAACCATCGGCCGGAACTCCGCCGGGATCGACTCGTCCGGTATCGACGCCAGATCGACCTTGGGCGCGAATACGAGTCGGCTGACGCGGTGCCGTTCGGATTCGGGCAAACCGATGAAGAAGTCGACACCGAGCGGTCCGGCGATATCCTCGGCCAGAATCCGTCCGACCGTGCGCCCCGTCGCCCGCCGGATCACCTCCCCGACGAGCCAGGCGAACGTGCGCCCGTGGTATCCGTGCGCGGTGCCGGGCGGCCAGTTCGGCGTCTGCGCGGCGAGCGCATCCACCATCGGTCCCCAGGCCAGCGCATCCGTCAACGGCACCGGCTTGTCCAGCGCCGCCAGCCCCGCCTGATGGGTCAACAACCAGCGCACCGGGATATCGCTCTTGCCCGCCGCCGCGAATTCCGGCCAGTACCGCGCGACCGGCGCGTCGAGGTCGAGCTCACCACGCTGGGCGAGCAGATGCGCGACGGTCGCGGTGACGCCCTTGGTCGCCGAGTAGACCAGTTGCACCGTGTCACGCTCCCACGGCCGCGCACCCTCCGGATCAGCCAGTCCACCCCACAAATCCACCACCGGCTGCCCATTCCGGTACACCGTCACCGCCGCACCGACATCCCTCTGCTCGGCGAAATTCGCCGCGAACACCTCCCGGACCGCCTCGAACCCGGACGCGACAACTCCATCGATCACCATGTGCCCCAGCATGTCACGCATCGCGTCCGGCCCGCGGTGCGCGCCACGACGAACGTGCGCCATCAGCGGGCAGCGCCGACGACCTTTCGGTGGTCGATGCGGTCGGCCAGGAACTTCGCTATAGCGGTGGAGTAGGTGCCTGGGTGGGAAAAGCGGAACATGTGACCGGTGCGTTCCAGTACGACCTCGGTGGCATCGGGGATGCCGTCGCGCATGACTTTGGCGGGCGCGTCACCGACGATGACGTCGTGTTCGGGGGTCAGGATCAGGGTCGGGACGGTGATGCGGTCGAGTTTGTCGACGTAGTAGGCCGCCAGGGTGGCGGTGATGCGGGCACCATAGGACTCTGCGGGGGTGTTCTCGTGGAACACGCGGCGGCTTTCGGCCTCGCTCCAGGGGACCTGTCCTTCGCCGTCGAACGGTGAGGCGAGGCGGTGCGCGTGGGCGCGCAGGACGATGTGCTGATATGCCGCACCGCGCATCTTGCCCATAGTGCGCATCGCGGTATTCCAGAACGGGGAAGTGACGGGGTTGGCGGCGAATCCACCCGACATCACCAGTCCGCGAAGGCCTTTGGGCCGGCGAACCGCCAACGCGAGCCCGATCTGAGCGCCGAAGGAGTCTCCGATCAGTACGTAGTCGTCGAGGTCGGCGACGGCGTCGGCGACGAAGTCTGCGTAAGCCTCCATGTTGTCGACGGCCTCGGGCAGCTTCAGCAAGCGCATGGGTCGCTCGCTCAGCGAGTCGAACTTGCTGATGTCCCACGGCGCACCGGACAGGCAGGGGATGAATACCAGGGTTGTGTTCTTCGTTGTGTTCGTCATACGGGATAGATTACACGACATACATGTCGTGTAATATGTAATATGGATCACACCGTCGAACGGGGCTGTCACCGGAATATGCGCACTTCCCCCACACTTCGGAAAGGCATGACCACCTTCGAGAACGCACTCGCCATCAACCGCCCGATCGGCGAAGTCTTCGCATACCTTGCGCAGTTCGAGAACATTCCCCGCTGGAACTACGCCATCACCGAGACCCGCAAAACCTCCCCGGGCCCGGTCGAGGTGGGGTCGACCTATCGACAGACTCGATCGATTCCCCAACCAGCCGTGGAGACGTTCGAGGTCACCGAATTCGAACCCACACATCAATTGCAGATCCGTGGCCAGTTGGGGCCGTTCCCCGCTACGGTGTCCTACTATTTGGAGCCCGTCGGCGGCGGCACCTTGCTGCGAAACGCAGTCGAACTCGAACTCAACGGTCCCGTGCGACTCGCGAGCCCCGTCGTCGCGGCGCAAGTCAAGTCGGCGGTAGCCGCCAATCTCGATGTCCTTCGACGGCTGCTCGAGGCATAGCATCTCGGCCCTACTCCGATTCCAAAACCAGTGCCTGAGTGGTGATCACATCACTCATCCCTGCGTCGGCTTTCCGATTCGAGTAGTCAGCGTCAGCCACGCGGTGGCCAGCACGGCGAGGGCCGTGACGGCCGACAATCCTTGCGCGGGTGACAATCCGCGGCTGTGCGAGATCGTCAGGAGATACGGCAGAGCGAACCCTAGATAGCTCAAAGCCTGGTACGTCGACGTCGCTGCGCCGAGTTGCGCTGGGCGGGCGACGTATTGGATGTCGGCCAGGCCGGCGAACTGGGTGAGGCCGTATGCGGCACCCAGCACGATTACGGCGACGAGTACAGCCCACACGGCCGACATCGCCGCGGCCCATGTCGCGACGATCAGCCCGGCTACTGCCGCAACCATGGCTGGCATGAGAAGCCCCGCTGCGGGGCGGTCAGTCGCCCGCGACACCAAAGGCTGTACCAGGACTCCGGCGAGCGCGGGCAGGGCGGTCGCAACGGCCGCGAACGTCAACTGTTGCGAACCAGCGCGATCGGCAACGGTCGCGGGCAGGTAGGCCAGCGCGATGCCGGCGGTGCCGAAAACCCATGGCGCGAAAGGAGCCGTGATCAACAACAGGTGGCGGGTGAGGGACTCATCCGTGCCACGGGTGACGGGACGAGGCGCGATGTTCTGCGACGGTGGGCCGGCGGGCGAAGCATCGAAACGGGCGAGCACGACAAGCGCCACGGCACACAGGATCAGATGCGGCACATACGGCCAGACCTGCGGTCGCGCCGCCCATTGCGCGAGCATTCCGGCGATCAGCGGGCCGCCTCCGAAGCCGACAGTCATCGCTATCGTCGCCCGGCGGGGACCGGCGTGCGGATGCGCGTGCCCGGCGGATAACTCCCGGATCCAGGCCGCACCGGTACCGAACGCCAATCCGCTACTGATGCCGGCGAGGAAGCGCCCCGGACAGAGCAATCCATGCCATACCGAGCCCACCAGCAACATCATCGATGCCAGCATCGAGAGCACCAGCGCGGTCGCGACAACAGCCTTACGACCGACCCGGTCCGACCATCGGCCTCCGACAAGAAGCGCGGGGACGAGCCCGACGGCGTACAACCCGAACATGGCCTCGGTAGCCGATGCCGAGACACCGTGCCGTTGGTACAGAACGATCATCGGGGCGAACTGATTCGCGCCCCAGCCGATCGCCGCAACGGCGACTGCCGGCCGAATCCAGGATGCTGTAGCTGACTGCACCAATCCGCTGCTGGGTGCGACTTCTTGTTCGATCACCCCACCAGCGTTCGTCGACCGGACCCGAAAGAACAGTGACCGATCTGACACCATCAGTACAATTTCGGTCATGTCTCATGTCGTGGCCCTCGCGCTGAGCGAAGGTGTGCCGATCTTCGAACTGGCAGCTCCGTGTGCCGTCTTCGGCACCGACCGGTCCGACCTGACCGGCTCGGATTGGTACACGCTGAAAGTCTGCGGCCCGCGACAGGCACACGTGGATCAATGGTTCATCGCCGCGACACCACACACCTACGACGACCTGATCACGGCCGATACCGTCATCGTCCCGGCCTGCCACGACACCGTGCTCACGCCCCCACCGGACCTCGTGCACGCAATCAAGTCAGCAGCCCGCAATGGCGCGCGTATCGCTTCCGTCTGCACCGGAGCGTTCGTCCTGGCCGCAGCGGGGCTACTGGACGGACGCCGTGCGGCGACACACTGGCTCCACGCCCCCACCCTGGCCATGCGCTACCCACAGGTGATCGTCGACTCGGACCCGCTGTATATCGACCACGGCGACGTTCTGACATCCGCGGGGAAATCCGCCGGCACCGACCTGTGCCTGCACATTGTGCGCAAAGACTACGGCGCGCACATCGCCAACCAGATCGCTCGCCGCCTCGTCGCACCCCCGCACCGGGAAGGGCATCAGCGACAGTACGTCGACCCCGCGCCGATACCGACAAGCAACGACGCCTTCAGCGACACGATGAGCTGGGCGCTCACGCACCTCGACGAACCACTCACTGTCGAGCAGCTCGCCCGGCAGGCAAGCGTCAGCGTGCGGACACTGCACCGGCACTTCGTCGGACGCACCGGCGCCAAACCACTGGAATGGCTCAATGCCCAACGCGTCCGACGGGCGCAACAACTACTCGAAACCACCGACATCCCAGTGGAGCGCATCGCTGCCGCCTGCGGCTTCGGCACGGCAGCCGCCCTGCGACGCCACTTTCGCGACAGCATGGGCACGACCCCGGACGCCTACCGCAGAACATTCAGCACCGCCACCCCATGAAGGACCAACTACCGACGTCGCCGTCACACGTCGACGACGTCCTTCCCGCAACAGAGCTGGCCAGGACACGAGGAAACTCGACCTGAGACCGAGAGGCAGTGATGCTGATCGTCGTAGACGCCGCGAATGTCGTCGGCTCGCGTCCCGATGGCTGGTGGCGGGATCGTGCGGGGGCGGCTCGCCGATTGCTCATGCGGCTGAGCACGCTGGAACAGCGCCTTACGCAACCCGCCGAAGTGGTCGTCGTCCTGGAGGGCGCCGCCAGGGCCGCGGCATCGGATGAGTTCGAAGGCGTGCGCGTGGTTCTGGCGGATGGTTCGGGAGACGATGCGATCGTCGACGTCGTGGCCGCGGCCACCGAAGCGGAGCGGATCACCGTCGTCACGGCCGATCGCGGACTCCGCGACCGAATCGAAGCCCTCGGCGCCGAATCGGTGGGCCCACGTTGGCTCCTGGACCGCATCGACTGCTGACCTGTCGGATCCGGCTGATAGACAAGGAGAACCGTCGCCTAACCCGGAGGTCAACCGTGCCCTACGAACTCGAGGATCTGCCCTACGCGCGTTATCTGACGCCGCCGGAGAGCGATCTCGAACCCGAGGGCGACTACGACTGTGTGCACATCACCGGCGCCGACATCGATGACATCGAGGCAGGCAACTCCCGGTTCTCCGAAACCGTCTTCACCTCGCTCGCGGTCAACCGCGGCAGCCTGCGTTTCTCCCGTTTCACCGATGTCTGGCAGCGCAACGTGCGCTGGATCGGCACCGATCTGTCCGATACCTCCTGGCAGGACGTCGAAGTGATCGCCGGTGCACTGTCCGGTGTCGATGCGGGCGGCGCCAACTTGCGTCGAGTGCGTTTCGAGGGCTGCAAATTCGACGCGGTGAACTTCCGCAAGACCAAATTGCGCGGGGTGCAATTCGTCGATTGCGTGCTGCGCCACGCCGACTTCGCTGATGCCGAGCTGACCAAGATCACCTTCCCCGGCACCACCGTGGAGGGCCTACTGCTCAACCGTGCCCGACTGCAGCAGGTCGATCTGCGCGGCGCCGCGCACCTGAATATCGCCGAAGGCCTGGATGCCTTGCGCGGCGCGACCATCACCCCGCTCCAACTGCTCGATCTGGCACCCGACTTCGCCAAGGCCATCGGTCTCACCGTCCGCGACTAGTAGGGGTTCCGGTAGAAACTCCGCTGGAGGTCGCGTCGTCTCAACGCCGAGTTGGTGCCGTGGGCTCCGCTCGTCTGGTCCCTCGGCTGCGTGTCAGCTCGAGATCCGGGCTTGGATGCCGTCGAGGAGGAAGTCGAGGCCGGTGCGGAAGGTTTGGTCGGCGTCCAGGTGGGCGGCATCGTGTATGACTGTGGACAGCGCGGGGAATCGGCCAGTTGCGAAGGTTCGCTCCAGATAAGGCCCGAAGGTGGTCTGCCACTGCCTCTTGTCCATCCCGGTGGCCCGCTCGGCGCGCCGCTCGGTGATCTCCCTGCGCACCGCGCCGATCACGTACGCATTGACCGCGTCGACCACCGGCATCACGGTGTCCACGTCGACGTCGGCCATCGCGGCCACCACAGCCTCGCCTCTGGCCAGCGCGTGCGGCCCGAGCTGGGGTCGCCCACCGATCAGGTCGGCGAGCCATTCGTGCCGGTGAGCGGCCCGCCGGGTGGTTTCGGCAAGGGACCGCAGCACCTCTCGCCAACCGTCTCCGGCCGGCCGGATCTCGGCGTAGACCGAATCGACCATCAGGTCGAGCAACTCCTCCTTGGTGGCGATGTAGCCATACAGCCGCATCGGACCGACGTCCAGTGCGGCGGCAACCTTACGTAGCGACACCGCCGCCAGCCCGTCCGTGTCCGCCAGCCGGATCGCCGCTCGTACGATCCGCTCCCGGCTCAACGGGGCCGGGACCGGTCGAGCCGGCGGCTCCGGCCTCTCCCACACCAACATGCCGCTGACGATACATCGCATGTAGAGATACAGTGTATTGGACAATTCAGTGTATTGAAGGGGCGACCATGACCATCAGCATCGTCGGAGCCGGACTGGGCGGCCTGACCCTGGCCAGGGTGTTGCACGTGAACGGCATCGACGCCGTCGTGTACGAACGTGAACTGTCGCGCGGCGCGCGTGGTCAGGGCGGCATGCTCGACATACATTCCGGGCAGCGAGCGCTGCGTGAGGCCGGCCTGATCGACCAGTTCCACGCGATCGCCCGCGGCGAAGGGCAGGACATGCGCCTTCTGGAGCCGGACGGCACCTTGCTGCTCCAGGAGGACACGCCGGCCGACGCCCCGCTCGAGCGACCCGAGGTCGACCGTGCCGACCTGCGCAACCTGCTGCTGGATTCCCTCCCCGAAGACGTGGTGCGCTGGGGGCGCGCGTTCAAATCCGCCGACAACGGCCTGCTGCACTTCGTCGACGGCGGCAGTGCGACGTATGACCTGCTGGTCGGCGCGGACGGCGCGCAGTCCCGGGTCCGCGCGCTGCTCACCGACGCCCGCCCGGCGCATATCGGGCAGAACGTGGTCGAGGTCGGCATTCCCGACATCGACCGCACCCACCCCGACCTCGCGGCGATGGTCGGGCGCGGCAACTACTGGGTGCTCGGCAACGGACTATCGCTGGCGGCGCAGCGCAACGGCGACGGCCGCGTTCGCATCGGCCTCAGCTTCTACAACACCGCCGAGGACTGGTTCGCTACGAGCGGGATCCCGTTCGACGACCCGGCCGCCGCCAGGGCGCGGCTGATCGACCTGCTCCCCGGCTGGGACTCACGGTTCACCGCGCTGATCGCGGCCTGCGACGATACGGTCGTGCCGCGGTCGATCACCGCTCTCCCGGTCGGCCTGACCTGGCCGTCGACGCCAGACGTCACGCTGCTCGGCGATGCCGCGCATCTGATGCCGCCGGTGGGAGAGGGCGCCAACATGGCGCTGCTCGACGGCGCCCTGCTCGGTCTCGCGCTGGCCGCGCACCCGGAGGACTTTCCCACCGCCGTAAAGGAATACGAACGCGAGATGTTCGAACGCACCAGCGCTGCCGCCCGGATGTCCGCGCGCATGCAAGAAATGCTGACCTCGCCCGACGCCAGCCGGAGACTGCTCGCATTCTTCCAACCTGGCTGAATTGTCACCGAATACGGCCAACCCCTGAAGCTGTCGTGAAGTGCACATCACTCGAGCGACGTCGCCCCCGTTCTACCGTCACTGACCAGCGGCTGTTGGATTGCGGCGGTTACTATCGGAACCCTAGTGCTGCTTGCGGTGCGGTATGAACTCCAAGGTGAGCAGGGCCGCGGCGGCCAGCAGCACTTCGCGCCACCGGATCAGGACGAACCGCTGATCCGACATCGCTTGGAACTTCCGCAGGAATCGGTACAGCGATTCCAGCCGGATCAGCGGATCGCCCAGGTGGACGAGGACGTAGATCAGCTTTCCGGTCCGCGATCGCTCCTTCTCGGCGAACAGTTCCGGGAAGGGGGCGAATGCCAGGGAGATCCGTTCGATGCCCTGGGTGCGGGCGTGGTCGACGAGATCGATGATCATCCGTTCGTCCAGACCGTTCGGGGCATCCTTGCGCCGCCACGGCACGTCCAGGCTGAGCTCACGGCCCCGGCCGGAGACGCCGTAGCGCTGGAAGCCCGCAACGCGTCCGTCCGCATCCCTGGCCAGCACCAGCAGCATGCCCGGATTCCGCCCATCCAGCAGATGGTCGAGGATCATCGAGAAGCCGCGATTCTGCCGACCGGTACGCCATTCGTCGACGATATCCAGCAGTTCGGCCCGCAGCGGTTCGGCTAGGTCGGTCTCATTGACGACCTCGGTGGTCACGCCGAAATTCCGGGTGCGGCTCACCGCCTGGCGCAGATTGCGGAAGGAGCGCCCGACCATCGCGAATGCCCCGACATCGATGACCACATCGCGGCCGACCGGAATCGCCCGCAATCCCCGATGTTCGATTGCCCGATGCCGCCATATGCCGGCCAGATCCGGACTGGCGCCGAGCACCGCGATTCGCCAGCCGTGATTCGCCGCGAATTCGGAGAAGTCCGTGAGCAGTGCCGGGAAGTCGGCGCGATTGCCGATCGGATCACCGGCGACCACCGCGATGCCGAAGCGGGCCCGATAGCCGATCGCCGCAGTCGAATTCGCATTGAAGTAGTAGGACTTCGACGAATGCAGCGCGAAGGCGGCGAGTGGATCGCGTTCGGTTCGGCCGACGAGCTCGGCGACCCGGTACAACTGCTCGGGCTGAGGCCGACTCGACTGCGGCAGCATCAGGATGAATCCGGTCGCGGCCAGGAAGACGAATCCGAAGCCCGGATGCGAGGCGCGATAGGCGGCATTGGCCGCCGCAAGCACGAAGACCGCGATGGTGAAATGCGGCAGGGTGATCGGGCGGCGCAGATGCAATCCGCGCACAACGAACAGCCCGGCGATCGACACGGCGATGAACCAGCCGTGGTCCTCCCCGGGGGCGGCGCGACCGGCCTCGTAAACCAGCGCGACGCTCATCAGCAACAGGGCTATGGAGATCACCGGGCGGACAGCCGGTGTGGTGGTGATCGAGGCATCGCGGTACCCCGCGAGCGTGGAATTCCGTGCCGTTGTTTCCCGTCCCTCAGCCACGTCTGCACCCCATTAGGCCGGCGGGTCCGAAGAGGTTCCCCATGTGTCCTCCCGATGATCCTGTACACGCAACAATATTCGGAACATGGGATGAGTGCTCGAACATTCCTGGCGCACCAAGATCGTTGGAGTCCGCTGGTGTTCGCCCGGCAACCGCCCCATGCGGATGCTGGTGCCGTCGGCCTCGATGGGGCCGGGGGTTAACGCGCCGTTGGCCGCTCGAATCGAGTATGCCACCGGAGCGAATACGGACAAGGGCCTTTCCGTGGCCATATTCCCGACCATCGGCCCTGGTATCGAAGTTATTCACCAGCATCGCTCGTATATCGCCTCGGTGCCGGTCTGCGTGAACGTCGGCGACGCTCCGGTGGGTCGATGTGAGCACATCGACAGCTATCGTTCAGCGAGCCGGCTGTCAATCGCGCTACGTGATCCGGCGACCGATGGCCGCGGATTGCGTCTGAGACGCAGATCAGGATCTATAGACAATAGTGTTCGCAATTGTCTATCGTTTGGTTCATGACGAAGTTCGACGGCAAGATCTGCCTGATCACCGGGGCGGCGAGTGGGCTGGGCCGCAGTACCGCGCTGGCGGTGGTCGCCAAGGGCGCATCGGTCGTCCTGACCGATATCGATGATGTCGGACTGCGGAGCACCGCCGATGAAGTGCTCGCGCGGGGTGGCGTCGTGCACCTGGCCGCGCCCGCCGATATCAGCGATTACGACGCCGTGGTGGCACTGGCCGCGAAGACGCATGCCGAGGTGGGCAGTGTCGATATTGTGATGAATGTGGCAGGCATTGCCACCTGGGGGACCGTCGATCGGCTCACGCACAAACAGTGGCGGCGCACCATCGATATCGACCTGATGGGCCCGATCCATGTGATCGAGGAGTTCGTGCCACCGATGATCGAGGCAAGGCGCGGCGGACATCTGGTGAATGTGGCCTCGGCCGCAGGTCTTTTCGGGCTGCCCTGGCATGCGCCCTATAGTGCGGGCAAGTTCGGATTGCGCGGCGTCTCGGAGGTGCTGCGCTTCGATCTGCGGCAGCACCGGATCGGTGTCAGCCTGGTCTGCCCGGGTGCGATGGCGACGCCGATGGTGGACAGCGTCGATATCGCGGGCGTCGATCGGCAGGGCGCGGCCGTCCAACAGGCGGTCGCGCTGTTCATGCGCCATGCGGTCACACCGGAGCAGGCGGCACGATCGATCGTGCGCGGCGTCGAGCGCAATAAGTACATGGTCTTCACCTCGCCGGATATCCGAGTCGGCTACCTGGCGCAGCGCTACTTCCCACCGTCCTACCACGTCGCGATGCGCGGGCTGAACTGGGCAATGAGCCGCTACATCGATAAGGCACCGCTGCCGACCAAGGTGTAATCAATCGCGCCGTTACGTCGCGCCGACGGTGTGGGCTATTCGGGGTTCCGGTAGTAGCGGCGCGAAAACAGCCGGCGGAAGGGGGTCGAGCGTCTGCGGCAGGTCGGTAGCTTCGGACACATGGAGTGGAGTTTTCGTTCGATCGAAGAGCTTTCGGCTGCACTGCGTGCCGGTGAAGTGACCTCATGGGAGATCGGCGCATCGACATTCGGCTTCCGGGCACCGAACTAGGGCGCACTGCCGCGTGTCGGTCGAGGTGCGGATCGCACGCACCAACCAGCTGCTCAGCCCATACTGTTTCCCGCGCGATTACTACCGGGGCCCTATTCGAAGGATGCGGCGCTGCGCGTGGCCCAAGTCGCGAACGTCCGGGGTGGACGGCCCAAGAGTCGCTCGACATCGGGGCTTACGCGTTGTTCGGCGGCCGATGGTGAGCCGAGGGCGCCGAGTGTGGCGTCCACGACCGGCTCGGGCAGGTATCGCAGCATTTGACTCCGGGCTTGCGCGCGGGTCTGCTCGATGAACCGCACCGGCTCGTCGATGGCAGTACCGATGGCCGCAGCCTGCTGCCGGGGTGAGATCGGAACCGGACCGGTCAATGTGTAGATGTTGCCGCCGTGGCCTGGCTCGCGCAGTGCGACGGCGGCGACCTCGGCGATATCCGCCGGGTCGATGGCCGGTACCGCAACGTCGCCGAAGGGCGCCTCGACTACTCGTCGGGTGCGGACCGAATCGGCCCATTGGAGTGCATTGGAATCGAAGTTGCCCGGCCGCAACATCGTCCACTCCAGGCCCGACCGCTCGACGGCATCCTCCAGCCGCGATGAATGACGTTGCGTGCCAACACCTTGCGAAGACAACAACACGATACGTTGGACCCCGGCCGCTCGCACCACCTGCACCACGTCATCGATGTTGCCGTGCGCCATGAAGTCGGCGGAGGTCAAGACGAACACGGCGGCGGCCCCGTCGAGAGCGGGTGCCAGACTCGCGGGCTCGGCCAGATCCGCCTGGTGCGACCGAACTCCCGCGGACACCTCGGCCACGCCTCGGGAAACCGCCGTCACCTTCTCGCCCGCCGCTACGAGAGCCCGTACGAGCGGTCGCCCGACATTCCCGGTAGCTCCCGTCACCACGATCATTTCTGTTCTCCTGTCACCGATTTCGCTGTGGACCCGGCCAAGCTACTATCGAGGAGGTAGTAGGTACCTAGAGGAAAGTGACTTTCGGAGTGACCGAGACCACATACGAGCTCCCGCCGGAACTCGCGTGCCCGATCACTCCGGTGGTCGACATCGTCTTCAGTCGGTGGACCACCCCGATTCTGTGGACGCTCAACGAATTCGGGCGACAACGGTTCGGGGAACTGGAACGCCGCATCGTCACGATCACACCTAAAGTGCTGACCCAGCGACTACGCCAGCTGGAACGCGACGGGATCGTCGTGCGCACCTACTACCCCGAGGTGCCGCCCCGGGTCGAATACGAGATCAGTGAGCTGGGACGCAGCCTCGCACCGCTGTTCGCGACGCTCGCCGAATGGTCGGTCAACCTGGACAAGGTCGAGAAGGCTCGGCTGGATTACGACGCGAAGCAGCGGTAGGGCGATCACTTGCACGACGCGAAGTGCTGGACGTACAGACCTGCCTGGTCGGGTGCTGTACCGGGTTGGGCGAGGCCGTAGACCGCGCCGGGACCGAGCAGAGTCGAGTCTTTGTCGAGGATATTGGCTCGGTGGGTATCGGAGTGCATCCAGGCGTCGACGATGGCGCGGGCGGTGGATCGGTTGCCCGTGCCCCAGGCGGTGTTTTCCGCCCAGTGCGCCAAGGTTTTACCGGAGGGACAAGGTTGGGCGGCAGCCACTCGCTTGCCGATCTGCACCTTGGCTTCCTGGTTGTCATCGGCAGTGGTGCGTGGGGTCTCGGGATGGATGTGCCACTTCACCGTTTCCGATGGGGCGCTGCCAACCCACCAGTCGAGGCGGTCCGCCTCGGTACCGTACTTCTCCGCCGAGTCGACGAGCTGCATATTCCATTCGAGGGCGGGGATGCCGCGCTGGGTGCGTTCGGCATTGGTCAGGCACAGGACCGCCTTCTCGATTTCGTGGCGGTAGGCGAGGTCGGGGAACAGATCCCGCAGGCGGCTGCGTGAGCCCGAGTTGCCGGATGGCGCCTTGTCCGGCGGGATTACCGGATCGTCCGCATGCGCGCATTCGGGAGCCGCTGCGGCCGTGGGCAGTTGGGTGAGGGGGAAGACGGCGATCGTCAGGCCCGCGACGGCGGCCAACAGAGCGGCAGCGGGGCGGCGGATCGGGTGTATCGAAGGGGTCATGCCAACGAGATTCACATCGGCGGCCAATGAAACACCAACGGGCGACCAACGTGACCGGAAAATACTCGCGGACAGTGCTAAGCTCCGAAAACCACGACAGCTCAGCGTAATCGGCGAGGGAGAATGCTGAGACCATTGTTGCCGGATGATCCGACGGCTATCGGTCCGTTCGTGTTACACGGCCGTCTCGGTGAGGGCGGAATGGGTGTCGTATTCCAGGGATTCGGCCCGGACGGCACCGTGGTCGCGATAAAGATGCCGCATCGACAATTGGCGCGGGATCCGGAATTTCGGGCCAGATTCCGGCAGGAGGTCGCCGCGGCACAGCGAGTGCACGGACGGCGCATCGCGGAGGTGGTGGACGCCGATATCGAAGCCGAGCGGCCGTGGCTGGCGAATTCCTTCGTATCCGGGGAATCGATGGCGCAGGCCATTCGGGAACACGGTGCCATGTCGTCGGCGCAGCTCTACGATTTCGCGAGTGGACTCGCCGAAGCACTCGAGTGCATACACGCCGCCGATGTCATTCATCGGGATTTGAAGCCGGACAACATCATTCTGTCGTGGGATGGGCCGCGGGTGATCGATTTCGGCATCGCCCGGGTCGCCGATGCCACCCGGCTCACCGAACCCGGACGCATCATCGGAACGCTGGCGTGGATGCCGCCGGAGGTGCTCGGCAACCAGGAGGTAGGTCCGCCGGCGGATATCTTCGCGTGGGGGGCGTTGGTCGCCTTCGCGGCAACCGGTCGGCCACCGTTTCATGCGGATACCCAGGCGGCGGTGATAGCACGGATCATTCGGGACGATCCAGATCTCACCGGGGTGCCGGGTCGATACCGGCGGATGGTCGTCGCGGCGATGACCAAGGATCCCGATGCCCGGCCGACGGCCGGTGAATTGGTGGATTTCCTTGCGGCACAAGGCAGGGACGAGCAGGGCGGGCGGCGCAAACAGGCGACTGCGCCACCAGCCGAGGCGGTCACCGCGCCGAATGAGGTGGCGGACGTGATCACCGACGACGAAGCCACCTTGCGCGAGCCCGGCAAGATGGCCGGATCGGATGAGGTCACCGAGCTGGTGGCGGCCGAGGAGAGGCTGGTGCGGTCCACGGAGTCGCGGCGTAGCCGCTCGACATCACCATCGAGCAATATTGTGGCTACCCCACCCGATCGGCCTGTCGTTACTCAGGTGCCACCAGGTCCGCCGGTCGGTGTGCGAGATCCGGCCCCCCGCACACCGATTGTCGTCACCACAATTCTCTTGTCGCTCTTCGGATTCGGCCTCGCACTCGGCCCAGTCGCGATCGTGCGCGGACTTCGAGAACGTGTTCACGCCCGGCGCGCATTCGTCGCACCGCCCGAATCAGCCGCACGCTGGCGACTGCTCGGCTGGATTTCTCTGACGATATCCGCAGTCGTGCTCGTGAGTCTGGTCGCATTCCTATCGGAGATGCTAATTGCATGATTCCCGCACGCGCATCAGTTCTGCGATTCGGTCTCCGTATTAAACGTGATACTCGTCAACTCTCCGGGCATATATCGCTCGCCCCGATTCACGACGAAGAATTCACAGACCGCCGACATGCGACCGGTGCCGGATTGCGCATTCGCGGCGCCGGGAAATATCTGGGTGCCAGCACCTTTCGCCGGTGCGGGTCGGTAGGTCACCGGCAACTGTGCACCCTCACGCGCACCGAATTCCAGGGATACGATTCCGCTCAGCCACACGGTTTCTCCGGTGCGCAACTTGAATCCGGCACCGTCGGTCGTGCAGTACCGCAGCGAATTCGGTTCGAAGAGGACCTGTCGGTTCGTTCGCAATGTAATGGTCCCGCTCGGAATCCGTCCGGTATGCACCGTTGCCGGAGGCGGCGCACCCGGCTCGTCCGCCGACTGCCGCACCTGATGTTGTCCGGATGACGAACACCCAGCCGCACCGAGACTCACCAGGACGAACACGCTCAGCAACAGGTGGATTCGTGATGTCATACGCAGCTCCTACTTCAAGGCCATCAGCTGCCGCCGCAGCACCCGAATGGTCAATGCGGTGGCGACGATCGCGATGCCGACGAGCACCGCCGCGGCCGTCTCGACATGGTGCAGATCGTGGGTCCAGATCACATCGGTGAACGGCTTCTGCTGCCCCGGTGGCGGCTCGGGTCCCTCGATGAGTCCGATATCGGCACCGAGCCCGGCCGACGCCCACCGCGACGGCGCGGCATACGCGAACGTCCGCAGCACCGCACCGGGCGTGCCTTCGAACGGCGGCGCGAGCCCGGTCATCACCACCTGCAGCGCCAGCACGCCCATCAGTACGAAAACCGCCTGCCGCAATGATTTCGAACAGGCCGATACCAGCAGACCGAGTGCCATCGCGGCGAGTGGCAGCGTAATCGCGAACAGCAGCAGACCGTAGGGCCGTGGCAGCACCGGATTCGCGGGTCCGGACTTGATGCCGAGATATCCTATGGTCGATGCGACGCCGAGCAGCACCGCGAGCGGGGTGCAGGTGATCGCGCGCGCCAACACCACCGAGGCCGCCGAAATGCCCCAGCGCGCTTCACGTTCGATGACGACGCGATCGTCGACGATGGCGGCGAAGGATTGCGCCATCGAGAAGAAGGTGAGACAGACGATCAACGCGATCATGACCGAACTGACCGCACGCTGATCACCGCCCAGCCCTTTGTCGGATGCGGCCGCACCCAACAATGCGGTCAAACCGATGCCCGCCGCCGAACCCAGCGCGAGTGTGCGGAATCCATTGCGTTGGCGGGCCCATTCCCGACCGATCAGGCGCGGCAGGTGCCGGTGCAGGGAACCGCGCATCGGCGCGGGCGCCGCGTGCTCGGCGGGTTGCGGGGACGAGGGTCCGACGGGCGGCCCGGCCTGCCGGTCGGCGCGCAGCCGGTCCATTACCTCCGCGTAGCTGTCGACGCCGAAGGCGCCCAACAACTCTCGGGGTGGTCCGAAGAACCCGAGCCGCCCGTTACCCGTCACCGCGAGCACCTTGTCGGCGCAGTCGACATTCACCATGGAATGGGTGACGACAATGACCGCGCAACCGGTTTCGGCGACCACCCGCAACCGCTGCATCATGGCGCGGTCCAAGCCTTCGTCCAAGCCGGAGGTCGGCTCGTCCAATACCAGCAATTGCGGGTCGCTGAGCAGTTCCATGGCCGTCGAGACCCGCTTGCGCTGACCGCCCGACAGCGTATCGATCCGCTTGTTCACCTCACCCGCCAGCTCCATTTCGGCGATGACGGTGTCGACCCTGGCCGCCCGCTCGGCCCGGGTGGTATCACTGGCCGTGCGCAGACCGGCGACCCACAGCAGTGCGTCGCGCACCGCGAGGTCGCCGAACATGGCGGGCTGTTGCGGCACGAAGGAAACGAGGTGGCTGGCCTGCATGCGGGACGCGACCAGGTCGACGTGCCCCAGCCGCAACGAGCCCGCCGCCAGCGCGACCTCGCCGAGCAGACCCGCGCACATGGTGGACTTCCCGGCTCCCGACGGCCCGATCACGGCAAGCACCTCGCCGCGCCCGAGTTCGAAGGTCAGATCGCGCAATGTGGGTTCGGTGCGACCCCGATACCGCAGGCTCACCCCGTCGAAACGCAGCAGTGGCTCCCGCGCGATCACGGCGGCGGGCACGAGTGTCAGCTGTGCCGGGCCCGATACCTCGAAGGTGTGGTGCGCCAACATGAATTGCTCGCCCACGCGCAGCCGGGCATGCAGCACGGGCTTTCCATCCACGAACGGACGCGCGTTGGTGGCGAGTCCGCGCAGCTCCACCGCACGCCCTGTCCAACGCACCGTCGCATGCCGATGCGCGAGATCCAGTCCGGGCAGGGCGATTTCCGCATCGCCGCCCTCGCGACCGATCGCGAGCGGCCGATCGCTCGGTACCGGCCAGGATCCTGGCCTCGATGGTGAGACATGTTGTCGTGGTGCGGTATCGGCTTGCCGGGGAGTGCGCTGGGCGGGGCCGGTCTGCGATGCGTGCGCGGGCTCATCGATCAGCGTCGGGTCGGCAATCGGGCGTGCTTTGGGCGTGCGGGCAGCCGGTGGGGTCGAATGTGCGGGTTTGCGTCGGGGAGGGGTTCGGCTCGCGGCTGCGGCAGGGTCGACCGGCCTGGGATCCGCCGCGGTGCCGTGCCCAGCGCCCGCTGTCGGTGGAACCGCAGTGGGCGGGGTTGGCCGCCGCCGCGGCGGGGTTTGCGATGCGAGCGGGTCGACCGCGGGATCCGGTCCGCGACCCGACGGACCGACAACCGTTGGCGGCGTGAAGCTTCCGGGGCCGTCCGCGTCCGCCACGACGAGCCGAAAAGTCCGACCGCGCACCGCGATCCGCAGTTCGTGCACCCCCGAGGTGTCGACGGCGGTCCAGCTACGTGGGCCGATGGGGACGTCGTCGAGGGTTGCCTCGATCATCGGATCCACGAGGCGGATGGCCCAGCCGTTGACGTACCGGAATCGAAGCCACTGGCCGGTCGGACCATCGTCACTGACCGAAATATCGGCGCTGGATCCGCAGCCGAGAGAATGGGTGCGACCGGAGATGCGGTGGCGGATCGCTCCGATGGTGACCAGAAGTGCGGGTTCGGACATCGTTCGTTCCAGATCAGGCGAGCGCGACGACAATGGTGACCAGCACGATGAACAGCGCGATCCAGGCGAGAACCACAACGGGTGAAATACGTTGGGACGGTGCACTACTCGTCGGAACGGCGGTGGCAAGTCCGGCGAAGTGGGCGGCGCGGGTGTGCTCGTTCCACGGTTCACGCAGCGCGGAATCGGTCCGCCGATACAGCCGCCCGTCCGGTCGTACTACCGACTGCCAGGCCAGTGCGAGCGCCCGCAGATCGGCGGAGGTGAGATCCGGTTGCGGCGTGGTCAGGAGGCGATCGAGCTTCTGGAAGTCCCCGCCGGGCAGGAGTTGGGCATACTGCCGATACTCGAGCTGGTCGGCGGCCAGATCCTCGGCGAGGCAACGAATCATCAGCAGCGCGAATTTGAACAGATCGGTGGTCGCGGTGAACTGCTGGACCGGATACGGGGGCCGCCACGGCAGCGGATCCAGTCGCGGTGTCGCACCGCGTCCGCCGATGAGGAAGGAATCGCAGTCCAGGAAGTAGTTGTGCGCCGTGACGATACCGTCGATCGGGCGCGCGTCGGTGGTCAGAATGTTGTTCGGCTGTAGATCCCCGACCACGATGTCGTTGTCGTGCAGGAACTCCAGATCCACCAGCAACTGCCCGAGCCGCGCGATCTTGTGCGGGAAGTCGAAATAGGTATGCCCGCGTTTCCGCGCATCCGACACCCGCACCGCGACCCTGGTGAAGGCGCGCGGCTGCGGCCCGCTGTGCGATTCGAAGAAGAATTCGCGCGGCGCCAACGGCATGAGAATGCCCACCACCGTTTCGTTTTCGACGACCACCGCATGCGGCCACGCGCACAGCTCCAGCAGCCGCTTCCGGTCATCCTGATCCAGCCGATGCGGCCAGCCGACCAGTTCGCGCAGCACTTGCGGCCGCAATTGGCGCACGGTATCCCGGTCGTAGCGCTTGAAGGCAACCGATACCTCATCCGGTGTCGTACACCGCCACACCTGCCCGGAACCGCCCTCACCCAGCGGGAAGTCGCCCACGATGCGCAGTTCGTCCGCGCGGTACTCGGTACGACCGGCCGCCGACCACCCCGGCATAGACATTGCCCCCACCTACCGTATTTCCCGGGCGGGCCCGCGCCCGCGTGTCGGCCAGGCCGCGACAATGGTGCGGTCATCGTGCAGGCCCGGCAGGTCGAAGCCGACCAGCTGACCGAAGATGTGCTCGGCGGGTCGCGGCCCGGCGATCTGCGGCAGCAGCGTGGCGTATTGCTCGGGCACCAGCCGGATGGCATCGGCCATCCCGTCGCTGGCCAGCACCACCATCAGATTCGACGGCACGAAGGTGAGTCCGGCGATCACGCGATCGGCATCGCGTGGCAGCGACGGCGTCACGTTGCTGATCATGCCGCGCTTGGTCGCGTGCTGGGTAAGCCATTTGGTGGCACCGGAATCCAGATCGACCAGCAGCAGATCGCAATCGCCGACGGTCGCCCAGGCCAGCGGGTAGCCATCCGCCGAAACCGGGCCGAGGGCAGCGAAGGCCAGGGTGCAGGCCGGGACCGCGGTGCGTTTGTTATTGCCCGCGCCGTGCGGGCTGCGGTAATCGATCTCGGCCGCCAGTTCGTCGACCGCTTCCGCGTCGAGTTGGGCTGCGACCTTCGCGGTGATCTCGGCGGCGAGCGGCTCCCAGGTGGACGGATAGCCGATGTGATCGAGTGCACCGGCGTGTCGGTGCAGCAGCGTCAGGCAGGCCCGGGTCGCGCGCTGGGCGGCGGCATGGGAATTCGCGGCCGAACCGAGCCCGTCGGCGACCGCGAGATACACCCAGCCGCGGTCCGGATCACCGCCGATGGCGTAGGCGTCCTCGCGGGTATTGCCGTCTTTCGCATGCGAAAGTCCTACTTGCGTCGCGGCGTACACGTCGTAGCGGCCGCTGCGGCCACGGTCGACGGCGAGTCCGCTCACGCCCGAAGTGGTCAGGGCGGGCAGTGCCACCGCGCGCGCGGGCTCGGTGCGCTCGACATGCTCTCGGCGTGCGGTCTCGTCGCCGCGTTCGGGAGCGGGAACATCAGTTCGGGGGCGCACCAGCAGGACCGCCGCGCCGGTCGCGATCGCGGCAAGGAAACAGATCAGGGCCGCTGGCAGCCACCACCAGGGCCGCTCGTGCGCGGGTGCGACGATCGAAACCATCAGCAGGTCACCCGCATTACCGAAGGACCGGATGTCGACTTCGTTACCTTCGATATCCCGCTGTATCCCCGGGGAGGGCTTGAATCCCTGCGGAAACGTGATGGGCGTACCCGAAATCAGCGCACAGGTGTCACCCTGCTTATTGACCATTTTCGCCCGGATCGGCCAATTCGACACGCCGACAGCACTTTCTGGTTGGCCCGAGGCCGGTGGGCAGCCGGAGAGTCCCGCGGCGACGACCCGATCGGCAACCGCGTCCGTCGTCCACCGGTCGGCCCCGCGATCACCCAACAGTTGCACAATGATCGACAGCAGCGCACCCAGCAGTGCGATCCCGGCCAGCAGCAGAACGGGGCGTTGGCGAAGTGTATTCAGCGTCATTGGTATTCAGTCCAGTTCCCGCATGCCGATGGGTGTGCGGAACAGGAACCTGCCCTGCCCGACACTGCTGCTGATCGAAAACTTGATGCTGTTGATGATGGCCCGCAACAGATCTCCCGGCGCCACACTGCCCTCGGCGACGCAGGCGACACCGACCGGATTGCGCGAGCGCAATTGCCGTACTGTCTCTTCGCGCACATCACCGATTCCGAGGGCCACTACCACCGGCCGGAATGGGTGGCCCGGCGCCTCGAGTCCGGCCCGCACCGGCACCCAGACGTCGTCGGGCTGGAATTTGCCGCGCACCTGCGGATTTCCATCGGTGAGGAAGAAGATCACCGGCGTATAGGTGTCCAGCCGGGCGCTGGCGAAACGCTTGTGGTCGGCGCGCAATTGCCGGTCCAGATAACGGAATACGTCCGCGTAGTCGGTCGCGCCCTGACGCGGCAGCGCCGGAATGGACGGATCGATGCGCAGCGGAGTCAGCGGCAGCACCGCGACGGCGGAATCACCGAAGGCGACGACCGAAAGATGCGCGGTGTCATAGGTGGTCGGATCCTCCTCGAGCACATTGAGCATATCCGGCAGCGCCTGCTCCACCGTCTCGAGTGGTGTGATCTTCTGATTCGTCCACGCGGGATCCCACATCGATCGGGAGACGTCGCAGACGACATAGAACGGGAACACCCGGCTGGCGCTCACGCCGGCCTGGGTGAGTCTGAAACGGGTATCCTCACGCATTCCTGACTCCGATTAGTTGGAAATTTCTGCGCGGCAATACATTCCGCGAGCGGTGGACTGTTGATCGGCGACGACCTTGCCGTCGACGGTGATCTTGCAGTGGGCCGCACCGACCGGATCGGGCGTGCCCTCGATGAAGACGACGAAACCGCTGGTCCGGTTGCTGACCTGGGTACGCGAATAGGGCAGTGTCGTAGCGCCGGCGCCGAGGTAGCTGCTTGCGCCGTCGCTCCAGCTGAGGTCGCGGACCTTGCCGCTGCCGGTCACGTCGAAGACGATGGTGTGCTTCTTGGTCTGCTCCGGTTTTCCGGTGGGACCGGTCGGGCCGGTGGAACCGGAATTGCCGTTCCCGCTCGATTCTCCGCTGCTACCGGAGGATCCGGTGCTCTTGCCCGTGGGCTGGTCCTGATTCGAAGCCTGATCGACCTGCGGCAGGTGGATATCGAGATTGGGCTTACCGACCGCGAGAAAAACCGCGGCCGCTGCGACCACCGCGAGAACGGCGGTGAGTAGGTACTTCACTGGATTCACTTTCCTGCGCGCCAAGCCCGGTGGACGGGACTGGAATCAGCGTCCGGCAAATCCGGTGCGGAAACATCCCCGCCGTATCACTGAGTGACACGTTCATCGAAATTGGCTGTGCGTGCATTGATTACGGTCGCCCAGGGGTGCGACGCTGGAGAGTTGGATAGGGGTGCGTTGGGGGTTGGCACCGAACACGGGTCGGTACGTTTCGCCGCCCCCTGAGATTCGCGGCACAGACCAACGAATAACCAACGGCGGTCCAACGGATGCCGGTTTGACACCCGCGCTGAAGCGGTCGCACACTCATCGCAGCCGCGCATTTCTCGCGCGGCCTGCTCCCACTTCCCGAGAAGGTCGACATGATGTGTCGTCGCTGTGCTCCGGTCGCCTCGGCGGTGCGAAATGACCGATGACAAAACCGTGGTCGGGCGGGCCGTCGCGATTATCGAGGCGGTCGCCGATGCCCGGGATCCGGTCGCACTGGCCACATTGACTCGGCGCACCGGCATACCGAAGCCCACCGTCCGCCGCATCGCCAACGATCTGGCCCGACGCGGCGTGCTCGAACTGACCCAGGACGGCTATCGCGCGGGCACGCTGCTGATCTACCACGGTCTGCGCGCGGCCCAGCAGCACGGTTTCGTCCTCACCGCGCAGCCGTACATCCAGGATCTGTATTTGCGCACACGCGGCGAAATCGTCTGGTGCGCGAGCCTGTACGGCGGCGAGCTGACCCTCAACGGTTCGGCGTTCGGCCGCAACTACGCCGCGGTGATGAAACGGCAGAATTGGCCGAGCCTCGCTTCGTTCGGGCCGAGCATTGTTCTTACCGCCGCCGGGCGACTGCAGATCGCCGCACACGAGGAACAGGCCGAACATATCCTCGCCATGGGCTGGGCGCCGCTGACCCAGTATTCGGTCACCGATCCGCGCAAGTTGCGAGCATTGCTCGACGAGGCCCGCGATACCGGATTCGTGCACGAGCGCGAGCAATCGGCGGTCGGCTGGAGTTGTGTGGCGTCGGCGGTGCGCGACGGCTCGGGCACGCTCATCGGCGCGATCGGTGTCACTGGCCGCAGTGCCGTGCTCGAACAGCGCAGTCTGCACACCGGATTGGTGCGCTCGGTGCAATCGCTGCAACACGAACTGCGCGAGGACAGCTCGGTCGGCCTGCCGCCGGGCAAACCGATGAAGTCCTTCGGCGAGATCTTCGGCCAGTCCCCACGTTGGACGCCGAACCTCGCACCGTTGCTCGATATGCCCTCGGATTGACTTCCGATTTCGTTACCCCAACGCGATGGGCGGCACACCCGAATTCCCTCCCGTACTATCGCGATCGGGAGCACCGGCCGGGTAGATGAAGGGGGGACGGTGTTGGAGATTCGCCTACCGGCGACCACACGCAACGGGGGTGCGTGGTTACGGCGCCTCGCCGGGACGACTCCGGGTGCCATCGGCGTCGTCGCCGTCGTAACCGTGGTGTTGTGTCTGCTCGCCGGGTCGACCTCGGCCGATCAATTGAGCGGCAAGATCGCTCGGCGCGATGCCGTGCTGGAACATACCGAACCGCTGGCCTATGCCGCACAAACCCTGTATGTCGCGCTGTCGTCCGCAGACGCGTCCGCGGCCACGGCGTTTCTGTCCGGCGGCATCGAATCACCGCAGGTGCGCGGACAGTATCAGCAGGCACTCGCCGAAGCGGCGGCCGCACTGGCGGAGGCGACCGCTGGGGCGACCGATCAGCAGACCAGGAATATCGTTGCCGAGATCGCCGCCGACCTGCCCGCCTACACCGGCCTGGTCGAAACGGCACGGGCGAACAATCGGCAGGGCTTCCCAGTGGGTTCGTCCTATCTGCGCGAGGCCTCATTGCTGATGCAGAATTCGCTGCTGCCCAACGCCGAAATGCTCAACAAGGACCGCATGGCCGCGGTGCGTCAGGATCAGCGCGATATCGGCGCGCTGCCGTGGACGACCATCGTGCTGCTGCTGGTGGTGCTCATCAGTTGTGGCATCGGTACTTTCGTTCTGCTGCGCCGCACCAATCGTCGGGTGAACCTCGGTCTCGCGGTCGCCGCGGGCGCGACCGCCCTCGCACTGTTCTGGGTAGTCGTCGCAACGATTATCGCGGCGACCGCCCTCGATACCGGCAGGTCCGGGGCGACCAGTCGCTTCGAAACCCTGACCCAGGCCCGGATCCTGGCTCAGCAAGCGCGCACCGACGAAACCCTGGAGTTGATCACCCGCGGCGATATCACCACCAGCGAAACCGATTACCGCAAGCACACCACCGATCTGGCGGATCGGTTGGCGACGGTAACCGGCCCGGATTCCGCGGCCTCGCGCAGTGTGCTCGGCTGGACGGCCGGACATGCCAAACAGCGCGAGGCCTACGAGGCGGCGAACTATCCCGCGGCCGTGACGCAGGCCATCGGCACGGGTCCGGACAGCTCGGCGATGTTATTCGCCCATCTCGACCAACTGTTGCGCGACAACCTCGTTCACGAACGCGATGCGTTGCGCGACGGGGTCGACACCGCGGGCGCGACATTGACACTCAGTCCGGCGGGGACACTGGTGCTGTTGTTCGGCGCCGCGGCCTCGACTGTCACCGGCCTGTGGCCACGGCTGCAGGAGTTCCTGTGAGACAGCGAATCATCCTGCGGCAGTGCGGCTTCACCCGGCTCGCGCTGGCCCTCGCCGTCGTGAGCGCGCTGGTGACCGCATGCGGTTCCGATGTCCAGGCCCCGGCGTCGACGAATGTGGCGGCGGTGAACCCCAAGCCCGATCTCACCGAGATCACTACGCCACCGCAGTCCGAATCCGGCGGCAATTGCGATCCGGAGGCGACCCTGCGCCCCGGTCCGTTGCCGAGTCTCGGTGCGATGCCATCGGGTTCGGCTATGGCGGCCATCGTCGCCAATGGCAAGCTGCGGGTCGGAGTGGATCAGAACACCTACCTGTTCGGCTTCCGCAATCCCACCACGGGACAGCTGGAGGGCTTCGATATCGATATCGCGCGCGAGATCGCCCGATCCCTGTTCGGTGATCCCAATCGGATCGAGTTGCGTTCGGTCACTGCGGCCGAGCGGATACCCGCCTTGCAGAACAAACAGGTCGACCTGATCGTGCGTACCTTCTCGGCGACCTGTGAGCGGCGCCGCGATGTCGACTTCTCGGGTGTCTATTACCGTGCGACCCAACGCATTCTGGCCACCCGCAACTCCGGCATCCGAAGCGGCGCGGATCTGGCCGGGAAACGGGTGTGTGTCACTCGCGGCACCACCTCACCGGGCCCACTGTTCAGTCTGCCCAAACGGCCGACGGTGCTGGGCGCGTCCAACTGGACCGACTGCCTGGCCGCGCTGCAACAGGGCCATGTGGACGCGATCAGCGGCGACGATCCGATCCTGGTCGGTCTGGTGGCCCAGGACCGAAATCTGGAGATCGTCGGCGAGGTGCTCGGCATCGGTGCGTACGCGGTCGGCATCGCGCAGGGGCATCCGGAGCTGGTCCGCTTCGTCAATGGTGTGCTGGAACGCATCCGCAGCGACGGCACCTGGCAGCAGCTCTACAACGCCAGACTCAGCGCCCTCGGCCCGTCTCCCGGACCACCGGACCTGCGCTACAAAGAGTGAGACCATGCAGCTACTCACCCTGGCCGAAATCGACGCTGAATTGGCCACCCGCACAATCGAATTCGATGCCATCACGGCGACACTGCTGGAACTGGACAAACATCCGGGCCACACACTGCTACAGCGCTATCCGCCGACCGGGGTGACCGAACAGCGCTGGCTGCCGGTCCGTACCGCGCTCGCGCTGATGTGGGAGGACTACAGCCGCCTGCAGATCATCCTGGATTCGGCGCGCAAGGTGCGCGGCACTCGGGCCCGCCTCGACGACGGTGAGCGCGCCGAGCTCACCCGACTCCTGCGTGGGCGTCCTTACGAGGCCGCGCGCACGCCGATACCGATGGCGCAACGTTCGCTCACCGGACCCGCCGAAGAGGTTCTGTTCGTCGGACTGGCCGATACGGTTGATCGTATGCGGGCCACCTTCCCGGAAATCGCCGAATTCCTCGACGCGGTCGATGCCGTCAACAGCCGGGTGATGTCTGGCCTCGCGCCGCTGCAGGACACCCTGGACAAGGCGGGCGCGGCCGGGGCCGAGACCGCGCAGTTGCGCGCGATCGGCGACGGTATCGCCGCATTGTCGATCCGGTCGGCGACCGACCCACTCGCGCTGACGGTGCCGGAGATCGATACGCGCATCGCGGAGTTGGCCGGGGAGTTGCGGCAGGTGGCCGTGACCCTCGCCGAACTCGATGCGGTGGCAGCGGATTGGGCCGAGGCGGTCGCCGAATCGCGCAGGCGCTTGGCAGCGCTACGGGCAACCCGCACCGCTGCAGCGCAGGCGCGGGTAGAGGTCGAGGCGAAGATTCTGGCGGGCCCGCTGCCGATATACGAGGACGACACCGCCACGCTCGAAGCGGAACTCGATGCGTTGTCGGCGCAATCGGGTGCGGCAGCGGATCTGGTGCGGTTGCGTACCCGGATCGCGGACGCGACCGCGGGGGCGGCCACTGTGCAGGAATTGGCTCAGGGCCTGCTCGATCGGCGAAGTGAGCTGCGTGGACGGCTGGCCGCCTATCAGGCCAAGGCGGCTCGGCTCGGCGTCGGCGAGGACCGAGATGTATTGGCGTGCAATCAGATCGCGACGGGCCTGCTCGCGCGGCGACCGTGCGACCTGGCGGCCGTCACCCGGGCGGTCGTCGACTTCCAGCAGATCATCGGGGAGAAATCGGGGCGGGGCGGATGACCTGTAATGAGCCGGGATGCGACGGCACGATCGACGACGGTTACTGCGTGGTGTGCGGCACCGCGCCCGCCGAGGCCAGCACGATATCGGCGGAACTGCCTATACCGCATGGGGTTTCGAGCGAGGCGCAGGTGTGTGCCGAGCCGGGATGCGTCGGAACCATCGTCGACGGCTACTGCGACGCCTGCGGCACCGCGCCCGCTGAGACCTCCGGGACTTCCGCGCTTTCGACGCGCTCGGGCAGCACCCGTGCCTCCGGCCGCTCCGTGCGCACGGGCCGGTCCTCGTCGAAATCCAGTGCGCGTGGTCGGCTCGGTGCAGGCATGGTGGAGGTGCCGCGGATGCCGCGCATCGACCCGGCCACCGCGGTCCTGGCCGACCCGCAGGTCGCCGAGGGCAAACGGTTCTGCGGCACATGTGAACGACCGGTCGGCCGCGGCCGTGACGGCACGCCAGGCCGCGCCGAAGGATTCTGTCCCAACTGCGGTACCCGCTTCTCCCTCACACCGAAGCTGAGCAAGGGCGATCTCGTCGGCGGGCAGTACGACGTCGTCGGCTGTTTGGCGCACGGCGGGCTCGGCTGGATCTATCTGGCCACCGACCGCAATGTCGCCAACCGCTGGGTGGTGCTGAAAGGTCTACTCAATTCGGGGGATCTGGACGCGATGGCGGCGGCGGTCGCCGAGAAGAGGTTCCTGGCCGAGGTCGAGCATCCGAGCATCGTCAAGATCTACAACTTCGTCGAGCACCGCGGCGCCGACGGTATCGCGGTCGGTTACATCGTCATGGAGTACGTCGGCGGGACTTCGCTCAAACAGATCCTGCGCACCCGCCGTGACGCCGACGGCAGCTATCTGCCGCCGCCGCAGGCCATTGCCTACATCCTGGAGATATTGCCCGCGCTCGGCTATCTGCATTCGCTCGGCCTGGCCTACTGCGATTTCAAGCCGGACAATGTGATGCAGACCGATGAGCAGCTCAAGCTCATCGATATGGGCGCGGTGATCGCCATGGACGATCAGGACAGCCCCATCTACGGCACCGTCGGCTATCAGGCGCCCGAGATCCCCGAGACCGGGCCGACCGTCGCCACCGAGGTCTACACCGTCGGACGCACGCTCGCGGTATTGCTGATGAATGTGCCGCAGCACGGTGGACATTTCGGCGCACTGCCCGGCCCGGACGCCGAACCGCTACTGGCGAAATATGATTCGCTGCACCGATTCATCCTGCGCGCCACCGACACGGACCCCGAGGCGCGCTTCTCCTCCATGGAAGAGATGGCCGATCAACTGACCGGTGTGCTGCGCGAGGTGCTGAGCATCGACGACGGTGTGCCGCGTCCCGGTCTGTCGGCCTACTTCGGGCCGCCCCGCGGCGCATTCGGCGTCCAGGAGGCGCCGACGCCAACGAGTATCGTTGCGGCACTGCCGGTTCCGCTGGTCGATCCGAACGACAGCGGCGCCGCGCTGCTGGCGACCACCGGCGGGACCGCACCCGCCGAACTGGAACCGGTCTTCGAAGCGGGACTGCGCTCGGTACTCATGACCCGCGGTGCGTCCGTGGAAATTCCACTGCGGCTGGTGCGCGCCGCCCTCGACGTCGGCGATTCGGCCGACGCGCTGCGCCGACTCGACGAGCTCACCGACACCCTGCCGGGTGACTGGCGACTGGCCTGGTATCGCGGCCAAGCGGAACTGCTCGCGGGCAATATCGATGCCGCCCATGCCGAATTCGACGCCGTGCACGCGGCATTGCCCGGTGAGGCCGCACCTAAGGTGGCCCAGGCGGCAGCCGCCGAACTTGCGGGCGCATCGGCGGATCGGCAGCGGGCGGCGCGGTTCTACGACACGGTCTGGCGCACCGACCGCGGCTTCGTCAGCGCGGCCTTCGGACTGGCCCGGCTGCGCACCGCCGACGGCGATCGCGACGGTGCGGTCGCCGTACTCGATCAGGTGGATTCGGCCTCGGCGCTCTACACGGAGGCCCGGCTGACGGCCGTGGAAACCATGCTGGCCGACCGCGCACCCGCCGAACTGTCCGAACCACTGCTGCGCGATGCGGGCGGGCGCGTCGAGGCATTGCGGATCGAATCGAAAAGCCGTGGCGCACAAGTTCGGATGCGTGTGCTGGATGCCGCGTTGAACTGGCTGCGAGCGGGTAAAGCACCGACAACACATGGGGCGCTGCTCGGCGCCGATCTCGATCAGGACGGAGTACGAACCGGTTTGGAGCGCTGCTATCGCGACCTCGCCCGCGAAACCGAAGATATGTGGACTCGATTCGAGTTGGTGGATCGTGCCAATGCGATCCGGCCGAGGACGACCCTATGACCCAGCCCGAGACCGAGGTGCAGCCGCGGTGCCCGGAATGCGCGGCGCGGGTCGCGGTGGCGGACCGGTTCTGCGAGGCCTGCGGCCGCGAACTCGGCACGCGCCGGGTCGCGCTGCCGCGGTTGGATCCGGATGCGGCACCGACGTGTGAGGGCTGTGGCGGCACCCGATACGACGCCGACGGCTACTGCGGCGGCTGTGGTCAATTGCGTCCGCAGCCGGATCGGTTCGAGGCCGATCTCGGCGCGGTGTATGTGATGACCGATCGCGGTATCGCGCACGCGCGCAACGAGGATGCGGTCGCCGCCGCGGTGCTGGAAGACGGGGCGAAGCGCCCGGTCGTCACGGTGATCGCGGTCAGCGATGGTGTCTCCACCTCCGAGGATCCGCAGGCGGCCTCGGGCGCGGCCGCGCGGGCGGGCGTCGATGCCTGCCTCACCGCACTGGCCGATGCGCGCTCGGGCACTGCGGTGGTGCTGGCCGGGCTCACCGCCGCGTCGCAGGCCGTGCGCGATATCGCGACACACGATGGCCACGCTCCGTCGTGCACCTACGTTTCGGCCATCGTGCGCGGCTACGGCGGCGACGGTGTGGAGATCACCGTCGCGAATGTCGGTGACAGCCGGGCATATTGGTTGCGGGGCACCGGCATCGAGCCGATCGCGGGCGGGAATCTGCCGTCGACCCGATTGACGGTCGACGACTCGTGGGCACAGGCGCTTGTCGATGCCGGCGCGATGGACGAGCAGTCCGCGATGCGGGATCCGCGGGCACATACCCTGCTGCGCTGGCTCGGTGCCGACAGCGAGGACAAACCGTGGTCGGACCGATGTGTGAAGACCTTTCACACCACGGGTCCCGGGGTGCTGTTGCTCTGCAGTGACGGACTCTGGAACTACGTATCCGATCCGACGGCGCTCGCGCGGATGGTCGGCGCATTGCCGCGCGAGAAGGCGGCGCGGGCGCTGGTCGAATTTGCACTACGGTCCGGGGGGAGCGACAACATCACCGTCGCGCTGGTGCCGATCGGGCCATCGGTCGATGCAGGAGAAGAACAGTGAGTTCAATTGCGAATAACGGTATTTCGGTAGCGATAGACCAGAACGAATATCTGGCCGAGGGTGCGGGCACGGTCGATGCGGTGGTGACCGTGGAGACGGGTGCGGATTTCGTGGCGGCCGGACCGGAACCGCAGCGACTGGAGGTGCTGATCATCGACTGCTCCGGATCGATGGCCACCGATAGGAAGTTCGAGGGTGCGCGCCGGGCCACCCTGGCCGCGCTCGATGTGCTGAAGGACGGCACCCGGTTCGCGATCATCGAGGGCACGTCGATGGCACGGCTGACCTATCCGAGCGATAAACCATCGGTGTCGGTCAACCGCGATACCAGGGCCGCGGCCCGGCGCGCACTGGATAAGTTGCGCCCCAACGGCGGCACCGCCATGGGCACCTGGCTCGGACTCACCCGGCAGCTGGCCAAGAAACATCCGGGTGCGATGGTGCACGCCATTCTGCTCACCGACGGGAAGAACGAGCACGAGGAACCGGCGGGGCTGGCCGCGGAGATCAAACAGTCCGAAGGGATCTTCACCTGCGACTGCCGCGGCGTCGGAACCGACTGGCAGGTGGAGGAGTTGCGCACCATCGCCTCGGCGCTGCACGGCACGGTCGATATCGTCGCGGATCCGGCGAATCTGGCCGCGGACTTCACCGCGATGACGCAGACGTCGATGGCCAAGGCGATTCCGGAACTCACCCTGCGGGTGTGGACACCGGCGGGCGCCACCGTTCAGTTCGTCAAGCAGGTCGCGCCGACCATCGCGGATCTGACCGCCCGCCGCGCCGACACCGGACCGCAGTTGGGGGAGTACCCACTCGGGGCCTGGGGTGCGGAGGACCGCGACTATCACGTGCAGGTGCGGGTCGAGCCCGCCGCGCCGGGGCGGGAGAAGCTCGCGGCGCGGATCAGCGTTGTCGCGGGCGACGAGGTGGTGGGGCAGGGATTGGTACGTGCGGTGTGGACCACCGAGACCGAGCTGTCGGCCCGCATCAGCAGGCGCGTCGCGCATTACACCGGGCAGGCCGAACTCGCCCAGGTTGTGCAGGAGGGGTTGAGCGCGCGCAAGAACGGTGATGTGGCGACCGCGACGGCAAAGCTGCGGCGCGCGGTCGAGTTGGCCGCCGAATCCGGGAACGAGGGCACTGCGAAGCTGTTGCGCGGTGTGGTCGAGGTGGACGAGCGCAATGGCACCGTGCGCTTGCGCGCCCGGGTCGAGGCCGCGGACGAAATGGCCTTGGACGCACGCTCGACCAAGACGGCGCGGGTACGCAAGGAGGGGTGATGGCGATTGCCACCTGTCCGGATGGGCATCAGTCCGTTGCGACGGACTATTGCGATGTCTGCGGTTCGCCGATAGGTGCGCCCGCGCCGGCGGTGGCGACCGCGCTGTGCCCGTCGTGTGGATCGCCGAGCACCGGCCGCTTCTGTGAAGTCTGCGGCGCCGATTCGGCGCTGCCGACGCCGGTGCCGCATGCGATCACCGAAATGGTCACGGCGGTTTCGGCCGCCGAAATCCAGGGCCGTGCCGGTGCGGTGACATGGGTCGCCACGATCACCGCCGATCGCGAGTTCTACGACCGGGTGCAGGCCCGCAAGGGCCCCGACGCCGACCAGGTGGAATTCCCGGCGTTCTATCCCGAGCGCCGAATCACCTTGCGCGGCACCGATATCTTGATCGGCAAACACAGCGTGTCCCAGGGGCTGCAGCCCGACATCGATCTCGGCATCGCCCCCGCCGACGCCGGTGTCTCCCGCGCCCACGCGATCCTGCACATCGCCGAAACCGGCATCACCATCACCGATCTCGGCTCCACCAACGGCACCAGCCTCAATGGCAGCGACGAGCTGATCCCCGCCGAGGTGCCGGTCCCGCTCCGGAGCGGTGACCGCATCCACCTCGGCGGCTGGACCACGATCGTAGTGACAGTGGCGGACCGACCACCACGCCACGTCCCGTCGGCGCGCGGTTAGCGCCGCGCGCGGTGCGCAGCCATGGCCAAGGCGCGCCGACCGGTAACCGCGACTCAGCGTCCGGGGTTCGGCGCTGATTCCAACTCTCGCAACACCTCATCGATGCGCCGCATGACATGAGACCGCCAGCCGCCGTCCATGATCGTCCGCGCCTTCTGCTGCAGCGGATGGTTCGGATCGAATCCCGTGTGTTCCAAGAACAATCGGGTGCCCTTGCCCTCGGGCTCCAGCGTCCAGGTGATCGTCCAATCCGCGCGGTGCTCGGCATTCGGGTCGGCATCGCGCCAGGAAACACGCAGCATCCGCTCCACTTCGAAGGCCAGCACCTCGGCCGCGATCACACCGGAAAAGCCAGTTGCCGGAACGGCTTTCGCATCGAGGGTGTAGCGGTGCCCGACCTCGAGCCGAAAGTCGGACGGCATGAACCACCGCGCGAGCAACTCCGGTTCGGTCAGCGCGCGCCACACCTTCGCCGGGGGGTGCGCGAGGAATTCGTCGACGTGAATGGCAGTCGGATCGTCGGTCATTCGTACTCCTCTTCCATGGTGTCCAGCAGTTCACGCAGCCCGGTCAACTTCTCGCGCCAGAACCGCTCGAACGGGTGCAACCATTCCTGGATCTCGTGCAGCGGGGCAGCCTCGAGCCGATACAGCCGTTGTCGCCCAACCTTGTTCTCGCTGACCAATTCGGCTTCCCGCAGCACCCGCAGATGTTCGGAGAAGCTCGGCCGCGCCATCTCGAAGTGCGCGGCCAGATCGGTCACCGGCTTGGGTCCACCGTCGCGCAGCAGCCGCAATACCTCGCGCCGAACCGGACTGGCCAGCGCCGCGAAGACCCGAGCCTCGGGCGCCTCGACCGGCATCGCCGTCACCGGCCCGCGGCGGCCGGGACAAAGCGGTTGCCGTCGGGATCGGTCGGCGTGGTTTGGCGGCGCACGGTATCGACCTCGGCATGGTTGATGTTCACGTCTCGAACTATAGGTAGGAAAAATCCTACGCGTCAAGAAATATCGAATCGGGACCGATCGGTCGGTTACTATGCGCGTAGTATGTGTTCATGGGGTTCGAGTGGCCGGACTGGGCGTTCGCGCATCTGATCGGCATCGGACCCCGGGAGGTACGCCAAGTCCTCGAAGGCGCTCGGCGCTGGCCGCGGATCGCCGATGACGGGCGCGTGACGGTGTTGTCGGTCTGGGGTCGCACGGGTACCGGGCGGCCGCTGATCGTGGCGACGCGCCAACAGGACCAGTGGACCTGGCTGATCATCGGCGCCCGGGAAATGCGCGCTGACGAACTGAAAATGTTCGAGGAGTGGGAACAGGAGAACCGGTGATGAGCGAGAAGGATTTCCCGTCCACCCCGGACGAACTGGCGGCGTTCATGGATCGACTGACCTTCAGTGACGAACCGGTCCCGCCGGAAAAGGCGCCGCCGCCACTCGCCCCCGGTGACGACATCGTGGTGACCAGTTCGATTCGCATGCCGCTGGAACTGCACACCCGGGTGAAGCAGCTCGCCGACAGCCGTGGCATCGGCATGTCGACGCTGATCCGGGAGTGGATGGAGGCGGCCATCGCCGAACTCGATGGCGATCAGCTCATTTCGCGCGCCGATGCGGTCCGCGCGCTGTCGCGACTGCATCCGATTCACCGCGCGAGCTGACCGCGGTAGTCAGATCACGAGATCCCAACCGGATGGTGGCCTGCCGCCGCCGGAGTTGCGTCCAGCGCGCCGTCGGACACCGCGGCAGTTGCGAGCCGCGCCGCGGCCAGCCGCGCCAGCGCGGCCTCGGTGAAGACCGACAACCCGAGGTCGGGGTTGTATCCGTGTATTTCCTTCACGTCGAGTTGGGCCAGGAAATACAGGATCTCCCGCGAGAGCACCTGCCCCGGGACCAGCACCGGGAATCCGGGCGGGTAGGGGACGACGAAGGTGGTGGACACCAGGGTCTTCCCCTTGGCGAGCCGTCGCCCGGCGTCGCCGAGCAGGACGTGTTCGCGGTCGGACTCCGCATATCCGGCGTAGAAGGCCGATCGCATGTCGCCGTACGAGCTGGCACCGTCGGGACGAAACACGCTGTCGAACTCGCTGAAGTCGGGCAGCGCCGGCAGATCCTTGGTGATTTCATCGACCCGGCGCTGTTGCAGGGCGCGATCGTCCTTGCCGGCCGCGCTCTGGCCGCGCTCGAAGTCGGTGGCCACCCGACGCAGCACGTCGAGCAGGTAGTGCACACTCGACCAGGTAACGCCGATCGTGAAGATCAATAGCACACTGTTGATCGAGGTCTTGTTGATCTGTATACCGAACCGGTCCATCAGGACCTTCTCACGGAACTCGAACCCGTTCATGCCGGTCTTGCCGATGAACAGGGTGACCCGAGTCGGGTCGAGCACGAACTGATCGGAGCGCCACGCCTCATTCCACTCTGCCAAGCCACCCTGCCGGACCTGTCGGTACGAGCTGACTTCGGAGAGCCGGAACTCGCCGGGCACCAGGTCGGCCTCGTCGAGTATGCGGAACCACTTGCCGATCAGCCGGTCTTTGCGGACGCGATGACGGAAGACCAGCGCCATATCGTAGACGTTGCGGACCAGCTGGAAGCCCTCGATGTCGACCTGCCGACGCGCCAGGTCCAACGATGCCAGGAGTTGCTGGTTCGGCGAGGTCGAGGTGTGGGTCAAGAACGCCTCACCGAACGCCTCTCGCGTGAGAGCTTTGAAATCCTGATCGCGGACATGGATCATCGACGCCTGCCGAAGCGCCGACAGCGACTTGTGGGTGGAATGCGTCGCATACACACGTATCCGCGCGCGCTCGGGGTCGGGAAGCAGCCGGTGGTTGCGCCACTCGGCGCGGTCGACTCCCTGCATCGACGCACGCCACGTGCGGTATTTCTCGGCGTACTCGGGCGAGGACAAGGTCGATTCGAGTTGCTCGGCGGCAACCATCGCGGTTCGTTGCCGAGCCCACGGCACCGCGGTTGCGAACGCGTACCATGCCTCGTCCCACAGGAAGCAGATGTCCGGCTTGATCGCCAGCACCTCCTCCATCACGCGCCGGGGGTTGTAGACGACGCCGTCGAAGGTGCAGTTGGTGAGCAGCAGCATGCGCACGCGGTCCAGTTGTCCGGCCGCCTCGAGGTCCAGCAGCGCCTTCTTGATGGTGTGCAGGGACACGGCTCCATAGATCGCGAACGGCTCGAGCGGATAGGCGTCGAGATACATCGGGTACGCTCCGGCAAGCACCAAGCCGTAATGGTGCGACTTATGGCAATTGCGGTCGATCAGAACAATATCGCCCGGCCGGGTCAGCGCCTGCACGACGATCTTGTTCGCGGTGGATGTTCCGTTGGTGACGAAGTACGTCTGATCGGCACACCATGTCTCGGCGGCTTTGTCCATCGCCGCCCTGATCGTGCCGTGTGGGTCCAGCAGAGAATCCAGCCCGCCGGAGGTGGACGACGTCTCGGCCATGAAGATGTTGCGGCCATAGAATTCGCCCATGTCCTGCAGCGACTTGGAGTTGAAGATGCTGGCGCCACGCGCGACGGGAAGGGCGTGGAATTGGCCGACCGGCGCGGCCGCATAGGCGCGCAGGGCGTCGAAGAACGGTGTGGCGAACCGGCTCCGGACACCGGCGACCACCGTGCTGTACAGGTCGGTGACGTCGTTGAGCCGGTAGAACGTGCGATCGTAGACGTCGAGCTCGTCCTCGGTCTCCGCCGCGATCGACTCGTCGGTGAGTAGATACCGGTCGATATGAGGCCGCAGCTCCCTGATCCACTCGCCACATTCAACCCAGTTCTGGGCGCGATCGGTCACGACCACGTTGTCGTTGGCGCCGAGCAACGTGGTCATCAGCGGCACCCGGTCGCGGGAACGCAACGGCAGGTCATGCCGGATGATCGCGGCCTGAATCTCACCGTTCAACGCGATTGCGGTGATGGCGTCTTCGATGCTCGCCACGACAAGCAACTCGAACTGGACATCGTCCGACGGCTCGCGAAGCGCCCGCAGGCTCTCCGCCAGGCTCTCGGGAGCCTCGGGCGGGGAATCGTCGCCGAGCAGGACGGTGTAGAACTGCTGCTGTTTGGCCCGCGCCACGAGTTCCTGCTCGGCCAACGGCGCGGAGGTGTCGAACACAGCTGCGCGGTCGCCGTACTCGGAGAGCAGGCGCACGGCCAGCGACACTTCCTCGGTGAGCCGCGCCGTTGCGAGATCGGCGACATATCCGCGAAACGCCGCCAGTCTCGCCGCGCCGGGGTACAGCCAGTACCGCTCGTAGGCGCCGAGCCGATCGAGCAGGCGTCGCACCTTGGCGGCTTCGTGGGTGGTGTCCAGCCCCGCACGGTCGACATCGGCGAGCCGACGGCACGCGTCGTCGAGCAGATTCCAAGTATCGATTCGCGAGTACGACGGGTTCGCTACCGCCGCCAGTGCGGAAACACTAAGCCCCTTCGGGCGCTCGCCGTCTCGGTGCATGTCGTCGGTTTCGCTCCTCGATCAGTGACCGAAGCGATATGTCGCAACCCTGGAACATTCATCCCTGCAAATATTGTGCCCCGCTGTCGATCAAATTCCTAGCTATCGCTCAGAACGTCGAGGCGGCGGCTGCTCGGCCTCGCGCTGATGGGTGCGAGGATTGTGGTGATGGCTACCGTCGCGGGCACCACTGCAGGTGCGGTCGCAGGCGTGGTGGTCGCCACGCTGTTCGCGGTGGTGTGGGTGGTCGCACCGTGGCGCTGGCGCGATGGCGGCAACGGCTCGGGCGGTTGATCCGGAGCGAGCCACCGTGCCAGACTGATAGCGGTTGAGAATACAGCCGAGCCCGGGTTCGACGCGGCGGACACCACGCGGGACTCGGCCAGCGGGAGCGCTGAGTAGCACTCGACAGTGTCGCGACGACCGCCGCAGCGTAGTGATACCCCCAAACCGTCGCCCTCCCGCCGATTCGATCCTGCCGCGCAGGACCGGCATCCCCTTTTGGGAGGTTTGACATGTCAGCCGTTCTTCAGCACCGATCAAACGGTCAGCACCCGGCCGGCGAACGACCACGCAATCGCTTCTGGGCACAACGGGTCGACCGCCGTAAGCAGTGTGTGGTGGTGCGGGCAGAGGGCGAATTGGACGCGGCGGCGCTCCCGGAATTCCGTGCGATGCTCGAACGCGCCGTGGCGACTCGATGCCATGCGGTGGTCCTCGATCTGCGTGCCACCAAATTCCTCAGCATCCGGGTCGCGGCCACCATCGGCGCGATCAAACAGCACGCCGCGCACGGCGGCCCCGATGTGCGAATCGTCTCGGGTCGGCGGGAGATCGACCGGGTGCTCGCCATTACCGGAGTGCGCGCCGTATGCTGCGAATTCCCATCGATGCGCGCCGCGCTGGACACATGATGAGGCCTTAAGTCCCTGCTCGAGCCGATATCCGAGTAACGGGCATGATCACAATCCATACTTGCGCTGTGACGGAGAGTGGATCGATTCCGCCTGAGGACGCGCGTGCGTTGGATCGGGTCATCGGCATGGGAAAACCGCAGAGTGTCGGGACGTTCCGATTCTGGTTCGCGGATCAGCGCTGGGAGTGGTCGGACGAGGTCGCACTGTTGCACGGATACCAGCCCGGGACCGTGGTGCCGACCACCGAACTGTTACTCGAGCACAAACATCCCGAGGACCGCGCGCAGGTCGCCGACACTCTGGCCAGGTCCATCGAGAACGCCCAACCGTTCTCGAGCCGCCACCGGATCATCGATACAGAGGGCCAGGTGCACCACGTCATCGTCGTCGCGGATCAGATGAGCGACGAGACGGATACGGTGATCGGCACCAGCGGGTACTACATCGATGTCACCGACGCACTCGACGAGCGGCAGCAGGAGACCCTCGACGACGCCCTGCCCGAGCTGTATGCCGCGCGCGCGGTGATCGAGCAGGCGAAAGGCGCGTTGATGCTGGTCTACGGCATCAACGCCGAGCAGGCGTTCCGGGTGCTGAGCTGGCGCTCCCAGGAGACCAACAGCAAGCTGCGGGCACTGGCCACCCGGTTGATCACCGATCTCGCCACGCTGACCGATTCGATGGCGGAACTGCGCACACGGTTCGACCATCTGCTGTTGACTGCGCATGAACGGATCGAGGCCGACTGAGTCGAATCCGCACCGGTCGCGAGGTTTCGATGGTGACCGGCCGGGTAAGTCGCGAATGGCCCCCGACTCGAAGGCAGGTTCGGCGTCGGCTCGGAGGAAAGAGGTGGTGATGGGCATGGGGGAGTGGAGTTCCCGGTCCGCGGCAGAGAAGACGACAACGATCGGGGTGCGCATCCCCGCCGAGTTGGAGCAGCTGACCATGTTGCGGGCGCTCGCCGAAACCGTGGCGCTCATCGCGGATTTCGCGATCGACGAAGTCGTCGATATCCGGCTCGCACTGGACGAGGTGGCCACATCGTTGATTCTGGAGGCGACGCCGGGCTCCACCCTGGACTGCGATTTCACCTATAACGACCACGAGATGTTCGTGCGTGTCGCCTCGGTCGCGGTGTCGGAGAAGGTGGTGGGGCAGGCCGGATTCGGCTGGCATATCGTTCGTACGCTGACCCAGTCGATCGCGGCGGCGCAGGAGCCGTTCGACAGCGGAGCCTCCGGCTATCCGACTGTTGTGGACTTCAGCTGGGTGCGAGGTAGTGATGGCGGCTGACTCGAGAGCGCACCGCGACAGCTATGACAATATCGAACCGCTCTTCGAAAAGATCGCCGCCATCGACCTGGGCGACCATCGTCGAAAACTATTGCGCGAGGAGCTGATCGGCCGGTGCCTGCCGCTGGCAGAACATATCGCGCGTAAATTCTCCGGCCGCGGGGAGAACTTCGACGATCTGATCCAGGTGGCCCGATTGGGTCTGGTGCAGGCTGTCGACCGCTTCGATGTTACGCGCGGTTCCTCGTTCCTGTCATTCGCTGTGCCGACCATCATGGGCGAGGTGCGCAGGCATTTTCGGGACAACACCTGGGCGGTGCGGGTGCCGCGGCGCACCAAGGAGATCCAGCTCAGCATCGGTCCTACCATCGAGGCGTTATCCCAGCGGCTCGGCCGGTTGCCCAGGGCCCGCGAGATCGCCGCGGCACTGGATGTGGATCTGGTCGAGGTGACCCAAGCGCTGATCGCGGGCAATGCCTATCAGTCGAGTTCGATCGACGCGGTGGCTGGCGATGACACCGAGAACGCGCCGCAGGCGTTGCTGGACAGCCTCGGTGCCGATGAGCCCAGCTACCAGTTTGTGGAGGATTATCTGGCAGTCCGGCCGCTGATCGAGGAGCTGCCCGACCGGGAACGCGACGTGCTGGTCATGCGCTTTTTCGAATCCAAGACCCAGTCGCAGATCGCCGAACAGCTGGGAGTTTCGCAGATGCATGTCTCCCGCATACTGTCCAGAACGCTCGGCAAGTTGCGCGAGGCCGCGATGCGCGACTGAGCGGTGGGGGAATGCATTGTCGCGCAATGTGTTTCATAGTGATCGGATCAACTGTTTGCCCGCCGTTACGCGCGGGTACGCGAATAGGAACCGGACTATTGATGCCGACGCGCAAGGAGGTCGTCATGAACGATCAGCGACGACCGGGCACCCGAGATCCGTACGCCGGACCGGGGGCCTCGAGGTCGCTGAAGAAACCGCCGGAATCGGTCGTGGGCGGCGATGGCCCGCGGCAGCCCGGCCGCATCCTCGTCACCCGCAATCATGAAGTGATCCGGCGGTGGGCCGAGCAGCGCGGTGCCCGCCCGGCCACCATGCCAGGTAGTGAATACGACGGTCGCCTCGGCGTCTTGCGCTTCGATTTCCCCGGATACGGCGGGGCGGTGTTGCGCGCGGTGGGCTGGGACGAATGGTTCGCCACCTTCGACGCGCGGCGGCTGACATTCCGCTATCAGGAGCGTCGGGCCGACGGGGCGCCGAGCAACTTCAACCGGCTGGAACAGTCCCATCGGGACGAATGGTGACATGGGCCTAAATGTGTCGCATATCACGTTCAATTTGCACAAATCGGGTCTTCATGGACAGGGTGGAGTAGCCGGACGCTAACCGACTGCCCGTGATCTGCCGTTTACCGATTGGTTGATCCGGGTATTCGAGCAGTTGGCAAAGGTGCTCGAAGGCGGACTTTCGCGTCGGTTCTGGGTACGCGAGTCTCCGCGTCGCGTCGCGTCCGCGTGGCTGCAAGGGATGAGGGCTTGACCGCAAACCTGATGATCGTTGACGACGACGAAGTGGTACGTGGCGCACTGCGCACGGCCATGGAAGACGAGGGTTACGACGTTGCCGAGGCACACGAAGCCGAGGACGCGCTGACCTATCTGCGCAGCAATGGTGCGCCGGATGTGATGATCGTCGAACTGATGCTCGGGGATATGGACGGCTTCGACTGCATCCGGGAGATCCGCCGCGAGCACGACGTGCCGATCATCGTGATCAGCTCGCGCGATGACACCCATGATGTGGTGGCCGCGCTGGAGGCCGGTGCCGACGACTATGTCACCAAGCCGTTCGAGATCAAGGAGATCTCCGCACGCATGCGGGCGTTGCGCCGCCGCGCGCGCCTGACGATGGAGCGCGAAACGCCGCGGGAGGCCGTACTGGACGCGCACCCCGACGCACCACTGGTACTGGATCGCGACGGTGGTGCGGTGCGCCGCGGCGAAGACGAAATCCGACTCACCATCACCGAATTCAAATTGCTCTGCGAACTCGCCGAATCGCCGGGGCGCGTGCTCAGCCGCACCGTGCTGCTCGAAAGAGTCTGGGACGACGGCTTTTTCGGCGATGAGCGGATCGTCGATGTCCATATGCGCCGCCTGCGCACCAAAATCGAGCTCGACGCTTCCGAGCCGCGCATCGTGGTGACCGTGCGAGGTCTCGGCTATCGACTGGATCTGCCGCGCTGAGCCTGTGACCCGGCGCGCAGTGGCACCGAAGTATGACGCTGCCTGCGGTTGTGATCTTTTCGTAATACAACCGCAAAGAGTTCGACAGGTTCACCTCAAAGTTGCTTCGTAAGCCTGGATAAGTACTGCAGACCCGACCAGGGAGACGTATGTCACTGCACACCTTGTCCACCACGAGGATCGAACCATCGGTCACCGAATACCCTTCGGCCGTACCGATTTCCGGGCCGCACCCGCAGCCGGTACTGCGCCCGCCGAGAGTGGGTGACGCGGCCCAGATCTGGCGTATCGCCAAGGATTCGCAGGTCCTCGATGCCAATACCAGCTATGCCTACCTGCTGTGGTGTCGTGATTTCGCGAGCACCTCGGTGGTTGCCGAAGTCGGTGGCCGGGTCGTCGGATTCGTGATCGGCTACCTGCGTCCGCAGGCGCCGGAGACGGTCTTCGTGTGGCAGGTCGCGGTCGAGCACGAACAGCGGGGTCACGGCCTCGGCGCCGCACTGCTGGACGCACTGCTCGACACCGCCGCCGGCGCCGGTGTCTCGACATTGGAGACCACGATCGCACCGGACAATCCGGCCTCGATCGCGATGTTCGCCTCGGTGGCGCGTCGGCGGTCGGCACGGATGACCAAGCAACCCTTATTCGATTCCGAATTCTTCCCGGACAGCCACGCTGCCGAAGACCTCTATTTGATCGCCCCTACCGCCCGAAAGCAGGAGGATCGACGTTGATTACCGCCGAGACGACCATTTTCGAGGAGCTCGAATCCAATGTCCGCGGCTATTGCCGCGCCTGGCCGACGGTGTTTACCACCGCGTCCGGCAGCTGGTTGCGCGCCGAGGACGGGAAAGAGTACCTCGATTTCTTCGCCGGAGCGGGGGCGTTGAACTACGGCCACAACAATCCGGTACTCAAGCAGCCCCTGCTGGACTACATAGCCGGTGACGGGATCACCCACGGCCTCGATATGTCGACCGTGGCCAAGCGCCGACTGCTGGAAACCCTGCGCGATACCGTCTTCGCGCCGCGCGGCCTGGAATACAAGGTCCAGTTCCCCGGCCCGACCGGCGCGAATGCCGTCGAGGCCGCGCTGAAGTTGGCCCGCAAGGTTACCGGTCGCGAGACGATCATCAGCTTCACCAACGCCTTCCACGGCATGTCCCTGGGTGCGCTGTCAGTGACCGGCAATGCCGCCAAGCGGGCGGGTGCCGGTGTGCCGCTGGTCCATGCCGCGCATATGCCATATGACGGTTACTTCGACAACACCACCGCCGACTTCCAGTGGATGGAGCGGGTGCTCGACGACACCTCGTCCGGTTTCGACCGGCCCGCGGCGGTGATCGTGGAGACAGTGCAGGGCGAGGGCGGTGTGAACATCGCACGCCCGGAGTGGCTGCGGCATTTGTCCGAATTGTGCACCGCGCGCGGCATTTTGCTGATAGTCGACGATGTGCAGATGGGCTGCGGCCGAACCGGGCCGTTCTTCTCCTTCGAGATCGCCGGCATCACCCCCGATATCGTGACGCTCTCGAAGTCCATCGGCGGCTACGGTTTGCCGCTGGCCCTGGTGCTGTTCAAGCCGGAGCTCGATGTCTGGGCCCCGGGTGAGCACAACGGCACCTTCCGCGGTAACAACCCCGCCTTCATCACCGCGCAGGCCGCGCTAGAGCACTTCTGGTCCGACGGCGCCCTGCAGGCCTCGACCGAGGCGAAGGGACAGCGGATCGGCGCGGCCCTGACCCAGGCGGCCGAGTACTTCCACGGCATCTCGACGCGTGGCCGCGGACTGGTGCACGGAGTGGTATTCGACGATCCCTCCCAGGCCGGCAAGGTGTGCCAGGTGGCCTTCGAACACGGGCTGCTGGTAGAGACCTCCGGTTCGCTGGACGAAGTGGTGAAGTTGCTGCCGCCATTGACGGTCACCGACGAGGAGGTCGAGCATGGATTGCGGGTGCTGACCGGCGCGATCGGCACCGTCTGCGGACAGGAGCGTTGAGATGATCGTGCGCAGCACCGCGGAGATCACCGGCACCGAACGCGATGTCGCGGGACAGGGTTGGCGCAGTAAGCGCATCGTGCTCGGCGGCGACGGCGTCGGATTCTCCTTCCACGAGACCAGCATCGAGGCCGGGACCGTGCACGAGTTCCACTACCGCTATCACGTGGAAGCGGTGTGGCTCATCGAAGGTGAAGGGACACTGACCGATCTGGACCACGGCGTCAGCTACGAGTTGGCACCGGGCTCGATGTATCTGCTCGACGGACATGAACGCCACCGCTTGGAGGTGCGCACTGCTATGCGGATGATGTGCGTGTTCAACCCGCCGGTCACCGGGCAGGAGGTCCACGACAGCGACGGCGTCTACCCGCTCGTCGCGGCCCAGATAAGCGGATAGGAGGCGCAATGACGTTGGTGCAGACCGACGATCGCTACCCGACTCGGCTTGTCACGGCGGGTGAGCACCTGGAGCGAACCGATCCCACGGTGTGGGGCGCGGTCGATTCCGAGGAGCTGGCCTCCTTCGATGCCAATGGTTTCGGGATCGTCGAAGAGCTGCTGACACCCGCCGAGGTAGCCGAGTTCAGTGCCGAGATCGACCGCCTCGCTGGTGATCCGGCGCTGCGGGGTGATGACCGGGTGATCGTGGAGAAGGCGTCGAACCGGGTGCGTTCGGTCTTCGAGGTGCATCGGCTCAGCGGCGCGATCGCCGAGCTGGTGCGCGAATCCAGGGTGGCCGGATTGGCCAGGCAGGTGCTCGGCTCGGACGTCTACATCCATCAGAGCCGGGTGAACTACATGCCCGGCTTCCGCGGCACCGGCTTCTACTGGCATTCGGATTTCGAGACCTGGCATGCCGAGGACGGTATGCCCGCACCGCGCGCGGTCAGCCTGTCCATCGCGCTGACCAACAACTACCCGATCAACGGCAGCCTCATGGTGATGCCGGGCTCGCACCGCACCTTCGTGCCGTGCACCGGCAGCACGCCGGCCGAGCATTACCGGGAGTCGTTGCAGGAGCAGGAGATCGGCGTACCGACGCACACGGATATCAATGCGCTGGCGAACCGGTACGGCATCACCCAGTTCACCGGCAGTGCCGGTTCGGCCCTGCTGTTCGATTCGAACATCATGCACGGTTCGTCGAACAACATCACGCCGTTCCCACGGTCGAACATCTTCCTGGTGTTCAACAGCGTGGAGAATGCGCTGGTGGAGCCGTTCGCGGCCCCGGCCCCGCGACCGACGTATATCGCGAGCCGGGACTTCACGCCGGTGTAGTCCGCTTGCGACCCGACCGGTCTCGGGCGCCTTACCCGAGACCGGTTGCGTGCATAGGCATTCGGTTGCATGGACTGCGAATATGCAGCGGGTGTCAGCCGTAGATGTCCAGTGTGACGGTGAGCGTGGCCAGTCGCGTAGCGAGTCCGAGATCGCGGGCGCGACACTGGATGTCGGTGCGGTCGTCGGCGGGCAGCTTCGCCCACAGCTCGCCGAGACGGACCTGGGTAGCGGCATCGGTCACGGCGAGGATCCGTAGCAGTGTCGACCACAACCGCCCCTCGGTCGCGATGCCGGGGATCGCGGTCAGGGTCGATTCGGGCAATTCCAGTAGGTTCGTGCCGATTCGGCGTTGGATCTCGGCATCGGTGCGCTCGACGAGATCGAGCAGACCGCGCCAGCGTATGGGATCGGTCTGGTCCGCGAGCGCGGCGACCAGCGCCGCCATTACCGCCGGATCCGCGGTGATCGGGTTGGCCGCCAGGGTGTCCAGCGCCGATCGGCTCAGGTAGGCGGTGAAGCGGAGCATGTCATTGATCGCACTGTGCTCGATGAAGGTGGTGACGAGTTCGGCAATGGCTTCGGGCGAGCCGATATCGAGCAGAATGTCGCCGAGCGCCTCGATGACATCCTCGTCGCAGCGGGCGAAGACCGACACCGCCGCCAAGCGCAGTGCGGTGGAACCGGCGAGGACGGTATCGAGGATATGCGGTATCCGATCCAGCGGCCCGGATAGTAGTTGACGCACGATCGCGCTGATATTCGGGCCGGAATAGGCATAGGCCGCCGAGAGGATCAGGCCTTCGTCGTCGGGCACACCCGCCTCGATAGCGTCTACGAGGCGCGTTGTGGCGTAGCCGAGGAACGGCCCGGCGGTCACATAGTCTTTGCGCCGCATCAGTTCGTTGGCGACCTGAACGACCGGTTCCGGCGGCGCGACCTCGGCGAGTCGGCCGACGGTGTGCGGGTCGATATACGGCGCGCAATCGGCGGCATATTTCGGATCCAGCATCCGGAGGGCGTCCGCGGCCCGCTTGGGATGTTCGATGCCGACCGCACCCGCGGCGCGTCCGCCCATCATCGGCGGCACCACTCGCTGTACCAGCGGTATCGAAATGCGCAGCGGGATGATCGGCATCAGCTTGCTGAGCCGCGTGAAGGTCGCGGTGTGGTCGTCGAAGATCACGCGCGCCATGCGCTGTTGCAGTTCGTGCAGTTGGTCGGCGCCGAGTCTGTCCAAGTGCGCCAGGCGTTCGACGGGAACATCCAGTGTGCGGGCCAGCAGGACCAGCTGTGCCCTGGTCACCAGGTCCGTCATCAGCCGAGCCGATTCCCGAACACGACCTTCTTGGCGGCGGTGCTCAGCGGCCATGGCAGCGCACCGACCAATCTGTCGACTGCCTCGCCGAGTCCGGCTTTCTCGGCCCTGCGGGCGTCGCGGAACATGATCAGCAATTCGGCGGATTCCGCATCGGAAAGTTGGTCGAGGGCCGCGACGGTGCCGCCCAGTTCGTATTCGAGATCTGCTCTGGCGGTCATATTCGCTCCCGGTTCCCCAGTCCTCGCGCCATGACGTGCACGAAGCACCTCTAGTTCACATTGTGCAGCGCCACGTGGCCTACATGTTCTGGTTCGCCAGTAGCCCGCCATCCGGCAATCTCGGGGCAAATGCCGGGCTCTTGACCCGCCTGAGCGGCCACTGGAGGCGGTGTTGTCGTATCTGCCACGGGTCAGCCCGGTCGCGGTGGTGCTCATCCAACCCGGCCGATCACCGGGCCACAATGCGCTCCAGGGCGGCGAGGTCCTGTTCGAGCATCCGGAACAACCAGTAGATCGCGACGAAGGCCAGCGCGCTGCCGATGCAGAGCACACGCAGCGGCACGATGACCGCCGGAATATCCGCGGCCGGAATGAAAGTCGCGCCCGCGACGCCGAGCAGCGGCACCGCGGCGGCGATGGCGAGGAAGTAGGTGCTGCGGCGGTCGAGTTGGCGCAGTTGGGCGCCATCGGCGGCGCCGAGCCCGCCGTGCGGCACGAACATCGGGTAGATACTGCGCACCGCGTAGAAACTGACCAGAAAATACGGGTAGGCCATGGCGATCGCACCGCACACGATCTGGGTGATGAAGAAATGCACATAGGCCTCGGCGGTGAGGTGATTGCCGGAGACCTGCACCGAGACCGGGACGACGACACCGGAAAATACCCATAATGCGAAGCAGGTCAACACATTTCGTGGGCCGAGTCGCAGGGTGTCGGTGCGGGCCCGCGCCAATGTGGGCGCATCGTAGGACTTGCCCTTGCGCAGCCCGCGCGAAATGGACCAGAGATCGGCCAGCAGCACATTGGTGACGACGATCCCGATGAGGAAGCAGATGCCGTAGGCGGTGACGGCGATCTGGTCGAAGCGGTGCTGCGCCTGCTCGTCGAGTTTGGCGATGATGAGCGTGCGATTGTGGTTGTAGCTGTACAGGATTGCCAGGGCATTCGGACCGCCGATGGCCAGCGCCATGATGGGGTGCATGAGCACTCGAGCACGCGACCGCCAGCTGTTCGGCGGCGGGTCGACCAGATCGCGGGCGCGCGCGTCCAAGCAGACATCGAATTGCTGAGCCATATCCGCACCGCGCGCCCACCGCTTATCCGGATCCGGGTCGAGGGCGCGGACCAGTGCGCGGCGCAGCGCGGCCGGACAATCGGCTGGAAGATTCTGATACGGCAGCGATTGCGGACTGCCGGAACGGCGGTCCAACATGGCGTCGAGTGCGGTGCGGTCGCCGCCGGTCACCGTATTGTCATCGAAAGGTTTACTGCCGGTGAGCAATTCCCACAGCATGACGGCCAGGCCGTAGAGGTCGCCGCGGGTATCGAGGTCGGCGGCCGTCGTCGATTTAGCGGGGTGTACGGCGGCCAGCTGCTCCGGTGACATATAGGCCAGCGAGCCGCCGAAGTAGGCGACCGGGCTGTCACCGGAGACATTGCCGCTGAAGCTGATATTGAAATCGGCGAGTTTGGGGATGCCCTCGGCGGTCAGCAGCACATTGGCTGGTTTGATATCGCGGTGCAGCACCCCGCATCGTCCGGCGTAGTCCAGTGCTTGGGCCAGTCTGCGGCCGAGCCAGGCAATGGTCTCCGGCCACGATAACTCGGCCAATTCGGCGCGGACGGGGGATTCGCTGGGACGGATCTCGCCCTTGTCGGCGAGTACGGAGTCGATGACATCGAGCAGCATTGCGCCCGAGCGCTCCGCCGCGGGTGTATTGCGCACGCGCTCGAGTACGGTGAACAGCGTGCCGCCCGGCACGTACTGCATGTACAGCAGGCGCAGGTGGCGACTCTCCAAGACCCGCTGGTCGAAGACTCGCACGATGTAGTCGTGGTCGAGTTGGGCCAGCGTCTGTGGTTCGGCGCTCCTATCCTGGGAGATCTTCACCGCGACGAGTCGCTGCATGGAGCGCTGTCTGGCCAGGAACACCCGCGCGAACGCGCCACGACCCAGTCCGGTCATCAGGTCGAAGTCATCGACCTTCTGGCCGACGTCGATCTCGTCGAGGTCCACCGGATCGGCCGGGACGGCCAACAGAGTGCTGCGGTAGTCGTCAGTGGCCAGCATTTCCGAGAGTTGCTCGGCCTGTTCGGGATAGGCCGCGGTGTATTCCTCGACGTCAACCGAACTGCCCGCACGTCTGCGGACGTGGAACTCCTCGTAGATGAGATCGGGCGGAAGTGGCCAGGTACGCAATTCCGGCAGGTCATCGACGTATTCGGCGAGGCGCTTCGGTTCGGTGCCACGCAGCCACCGGTTCGCCAGATCGACCTTGATCAGCTCGATCAGCGACACCCGACGGATGGCGGGGGATTCGGGCAGATAGGCGGGTAGATCCGGGGGTCTATCGGCTGCCCGCCAGGCTTCCGCGAATCGCTCGACGACCTCGGCGACCCCGGTGCCGCGCGAGCCGCTTGGCGAGCGGTCCGGAGCGACCGTCGCCCGCGGAACCGGCGGAGCGGGATGCGCCATCTGCGCATCGTAGCTCCGCCGATGCCCGCATGGCGGGCGAGTTGGGCAACTGATTTGCTAGCTCAATGCCTGGTAGAGACTGAGCCAGCGGTCGGGGGAAACGAAGCCAACGGGTTCGTCGATGGCGATTCCGGCCATGATGCACGCAGTTCGGACCTTCGACGCCGGATAGGCCCGACGCAATGTGGCCGCGAGGGAGCCGCCGAGGCCGGAGAAGCCGAGTTCCACGAGTTGGTGGTAGCCGCGGAGTTCCCGACGCGCGAGCAATGGTTGTGCACGTCTGCGCAGCCGCAGGACGGCAGCGTCGGCCCGCGGTATCGGACGGAAGTAGTCACGGTGGACTACGATGCCCAATTCCATTGTCACAGTGGGCCATTGGGTGACGGTTAGCCTGGTCCAGCGGCCGTAGTCCCCGGCGTATTTGCGGGCGAACTCGCGTTGGGTCAGTAGCGTGGCCGAGGTGAGCTTCGGTGCCGCGAGACACCAGCGCACGATATCTGTGCTCGCGGCGAACGGGATATTCGCAACGACGGTGAATGGTGTGCGGGGCGGGGTGATTTCGCGAATATCGGCGTGGTACACCTGAATTCGGCGATCGTCCGCACAGCGCGAGCGGAGTTTCTCGACGTAATGGCGATCCTTTTCGTAGGCCAGGATGTGGTACGCGTTGCCGAGGAGGTGGCCGGTGAGTATGCCGTCGCCGGGGCCGACCTCCACAACGAGGTCATCGGCGCTGATACCGGCCCCGCGGACCAGCCGCGCTGCGACGCGGGTATCGGTGAGAAAGTTCTGCGAGAGCTGTTTGCGGGTACTGCCGGAGCGGATTCGGGCCTGCGGCAGCGAATGATTGCGGGACATGGGTGCCCTCCGAACGGAGTGGTCGAATCAGGAATGTGTGATTCGCCCGGACCCATGCCGGAACACTATGGGGCGCAGCCCATCCCAGTGCGGTCACGCGACGACCGGACCGGCGGAATCGATCAGATCGATTGAGAAGCGGGAGCAGCGCAGTGCGCGGGCAGAGGCCGGGCCGCCGCGCGGGGCCGCACGTAGTATGCGCGGACCACACACGCTCCGTTCAAGCCAGGACTGCCTCCCATACGGGCAAACCTAGCGCACGCCACAGTTGTCCGCGACCGATTTTCGGACCCGTCCCACGGGCCTCGCCGCAAGCGGCGGCCGGGTGAAATACCCACGATTCTGGGCTTCGACCTGCTCGGCGTCGCCTCGATGGCCGCCAGGGCTCAGCTGGCGGTGGCGAATCCCGCTGTCGCTCAGCCCAGGTTCACCGATTGATCGTGTTCGTCGGTCTGTTCCTCGGCTGCGCAGGCACGCCAGACCCTGGCCTCGTCGTGATTGCCCTGACGTTCGAGGAGTTCGGCGAGTCCGGTCATGGCGCGTGATTCGCGGCGCTCGGCCGCCGTGCGCCACCAGCGTTCGGCGTTGCCGAGTTCGCCCCGATTGAACAGGACGACGCCGAGATCATATGCCGCGCCGGCGTGTCCGGCCTCGGCGGCCTGTGCCCACAGACCGCACGCCTGGTCCTCCTCGCCGCGTCCGAACATGGCGACGCCGAGATCGTAGAGGGCGGCGCGATAGCCGCGCTCGCCATCCTTGGTGCGCTCGTCCGGTCGCGATTGCGGTCGCTCGGGCTTCGGTGGTTTCGGAAGCTCGATGTGGTCGGTATCCGCTGCCGGTTCCGGCATTACCGACACCTGCTTTTCGACTGTTGACGAAGGCGCCGCCAACCGGCTATGCGCGGGCTGCAACGGTCTCGTCTGCTCGGCCTCCGGGAGCTCGGGGCGGGCAAATGCCGTTTGCAGTGGTTCCGGGAACCGCACCAATTCCAGATCAGGGGGTGTCGGCTGTGGCTCGGGGAGTCGAGGCGGTGCAGGGGTTACGGATACGGCTCGCTGCGGCTGTGTCGCTGGCGTCGCCTGCACGGGTCTTTCCTGTCGCGGTTCTGCGGGTTGTTGTGGTTCTGCGGGCGGTGGTTGGGGTGGGGCAGCCGGGGGCGAGACGGAGATCGCGGGCGAACTCGCGGTATCCACCTCGACGACCAGGTTGGCGAAGTTCGGCGGGCCCTCACCGACGCTGCACCAGAGGATGATCCGGCCGGTAGGTGGTTGTTCGATGAGGATGCCGTAGTTGCCGGACCAGGATTTCTGTGCCCCGAACCCATCGACCCACACCGGCGTGAGCGAGAACAGTGCGCCCGGATCAGTCGGGACCACCTCGAAGGTGACGCCGGCGGCAAGGGCATCGCTCCACACGTCGACACCGGCCAGGCGTCTGCCATCGATGCCGAGGTGCCCGTCCACCACCGATAGCCCGATTCCGTGGCCGCGCAGACCCGCGGGTGGTGCCGCGGACAGCAGCTTCATGGTGACCAGAATCGGCGCGGGTCCGACCTGTTCGGTGTACATCGGGTAGATCAGGCTGCCGTTCCAAGTGATCGGGTCAGCGGACTGGTAGCGGGCGGCCAGCGGTAGGTTGTCCGGCGAATTCTGGGCATACCAGTGCGAATACGGCTGATTCATATCGCGCCCCGACCTTTCACCTATGCTTCCTCGCCCCTGGCCATGCGGTCCGGCCGGTAACACCGTACTCGCCTCGAATCCGGTGGATGTCTCAGTCCCAGGCGGACCGCATCGCGATCCACCTTGACGACACCAGAAGTTCTTCGCCTGTTCCGGTACCCCTTTTCGAGTCCGTCGAAAGCCGGCACCGGCTGTGCTGGTCCGCGAAGGGTACTGAAATGCAGTGGGGCCACAATGCCCTGCTCGACCTCGGTGCGCGCCCGAATGTGGATGTCCGGCGGACACCTCGATCACGGCGCCGCCAGGCGACACGTCCACGATCTTCCACCTGATGGCGGCGGCAATCAACTCGACTGCACTCGAAGACGTTGCGCACCATGCGATATTGCAGTCCGTTCCCCGATCGACAAAGAGAATTTACGTGTAACTCACGGTTACATATAAATCGGCTTCTGCGGAATTCGGGTGCCAGAGCGGCGATGGGATCATCGTACCCGGTCGCGGACCGCGTTGCGACGCGGCTGCGAATCGGGCGGCACCCCGGATTCGACCCACGGATGAACGGTATCCGTGGGTCGAATCGATCAGGCTTCAGACGCCGACTGCCTCTTCTATTTCCGCTTCGGTGGCGGTTGGTTGCTGTGCATGCGGGGGAGCAGCGGTTGCGGGGGAGGCGTGGCGTTCATATCGAGCGGCCACCACCAGCAGGACCGCGCCGACGGCCAGCCACACGAACAGGCTCGCGATCCGACCGGCGAAACCCGCACCACCGTCGAAGTACAGCAGGCTGCGTGCACCCTCCACGAAACCGGCGCCATTCCAGAAGGCATGCAGCGAACCGAAGAAGCCGTTCTGCAGTTCGGGGCGGTAGATGCCGCCAGAGGTGGTGAAGTTGAGCATGACGAACAGCACCATCAACGCGAGCGTGGTCCAGCGCTTCAGGAAGGTGTGCAGTCCGATGCCGACGGTGATGATGCCCGCCGAGTACAACCAGCCCATCGCCCAGATCGCCGCGTAGTCGTGCTCGACGATATGGAAGACCGGTGCGGCCACCACGATTCCGATAACGCTGACCACCAGCGAGGTCGCCAGGCCGATCACCGCGCGCACTCGCATGGACAGTCCGGCACCCGCAGCACCGATCGCGGCGACGCTGCCGTAGGAGCCGATGCTCAGGGCGACCAGCAGGAAGAACAGGCCCTGGCCGGTGGGGTCACCGCTGGCGGTCTGGGTGATATCGGTGACCGTCATCGGCACTCCCTGCGTCCCGGAGACCTGCCGGAACACCAGCTCGACCGCCATGGCCGTGGTGTCGGAATTGGCCTTTGCCACAAGCAGTTCGGGATGTCGGGCGTCGGGAATGTACGCGCCGGAGAGCGTGCGGTCCCGCAGCTGCGCGGTCGCGTCCGCACGGGTGGGCAGCGTGACGACCCCGAGCGCGTCGCCGGCCTTGTCCTTCATGGTCTGCGCCAGCACCATGTCCTGCGCGGATGTGCCGACCACGGCGACCTTCAGATGATTCGGCTCGGGCTGGTGGAACGCACCCAGATAGGCCAGTGCCATGCCGAGACACATCAGCAGCGGGGTCAGCAGATGTCCGGTGACGTGGCGTAGCTGGTGCGAGCGCATAGGGGTCAACTCCTAATAGTTGGTAAATACAACTATTAGTGTTGTATCATACAACTGATGTATAGTGCAACTATGACCAGTGAACAGCGCGCTGCGGCAATCCACATCATCCAGCGCGAGTTGACCGCATTCGCCCGGCGCGCCCGCGGCCGCGCCTCGGAGCTGCATCCGGAGTTGTCGCTGGTGGCATCGAGCATTTTGGATCTGGTCATCGAGCGCGACGGTTGTCAGGCGACCGATCTCGCGGACCATTTCATGCTCGACAAGTCCACGGTCAGCCGACAGGTGGGCGCGCTGGAGCGCTTGCGTTATCTGACCCGGGAGGTCGATCCGGAGAACCGGCGCAACCACATTCTGCGGCCGACGCCGGAGGGTCGTCGGGTCGCGGGGGCGGCCGAGCGGCGGCGTCATCAGGAGTTCGCCGAGCGCTTGACGACATGGGACGATGCCGACATCCGACGTTTCGCCGATTATCTGGTTCGCTATAACATCGCGAAGTGACCGCGCGAATTCCCTAGTCCCACTGCATAATTCCAATTATCCCGGTTGCCAAACCAAGCGCTTGCTACGCTCACTCGATGATCCCCACGATTGTCTGGGGCACCGGCAATGTCGGCCGGGCAGCCATCCGCGCCGTCGACGCACATCCGGCGCTGGAACTCACAGGCGTGCTCGTCCACAACCCGGATAAGGTCGGCCGCGACGCGGGTCGGCTCGCGGGACTCGACTACGACCTCGGCATCCCGGCGACCGCGGATATCGAGGCGGCCCTGGCCGCCGGCCCCCGTGCGGTGGTGTACGCGGCCTCGGGCGATATCCGTCCCGATGATGCGCTCGCCGACATCATCCTGGCCGTCGAGTCCGGCGCGGTTGTCGTCACCCCGGCGCTGTACGCGCTCTACGATCCGGCAAGTGCCCCATCCGAAATGCGCGATCCGGTGCTCGCGGCCGTCACGCGAGGCGGCGGGTCGCTGTTCGTGTCCGGTGTCGATCCCGGTTGGGGCAATGACGTGCTGCCACTGCTGATGAGCGGACTCGGCAGCACCGTGGATGCGCTCCGCTGCCAGGAAATCTTCGACTACACCACCTACGACCAGCCCGATTCGGTGCGCTATCTGGTCGGCATGGGCCAGCCGATGGACTATCTGCCACCGATGGTGGCGCCAGGCATCCCGACGATGGTGTGGGGCGGGCAGATTCGGTTGATGGCACGGGCGCTCGGCGTCGAACTCGAGGAGATCCGCGAAACCCTGGACCGGCGCGCGCTCGACGCCACGGTGACCACCGAGCGGATGGGGGAGTTCGCGGCGGGCACCCAGGGCGCCTTGCGATTCGAGGTGCAGGGGATCGTCGCCGGCGAGGCGCGCATCGTCATCGAGCACGTCACCCGAATCGCCCCGTCCTGTGCGCCGGACTGGCCAACACCGCCGGACGGCGAGGGCGCGCACCGTGTACTCATCGAGGGCCACCCGCGCATCGAAATCACCATCGAGGCCGCCGACGAGGACGGAAACCGTTCCGCGGGCGGCAATGCCACCGCGGTCGGTCGGCTGGTGAATGCCATCGACTGGCTCGTCGACGCCGCACCCGGACTCTATGACGCGCTCGATGTCCCACTGCGCCCCGCAGTCGGCAAGCTCGGAAGGAAACACCCATGATCATCGATATCCCCGAGGGCAAGGACCCGATCGGTTACGTATGGGGCGAGATGGTGCCCGGCATCGGCCTGGCCGCCTCGAACTTCTCGCTGGCGGTGTATTCGCATTCGACTCTCGGACTGCGCGAATTCGAGGCGGCGCGACTCAAGATCGCCCAGGTCAACGGCTGCATCTTCTGTCTGGACTGGCGCACCGAACGTGACGGTCAGAAGGTGGAGCCGGAGTTCGCCGACGCGGTCACCAACTGGCGCACCACCGAGCTGTTCGACGAACGCACCCGCCTGGCCGCCGAATACGCCGAGCGCTACGCCACCGATCACCACAATCTCGATGACGAGTTCTGGGATCGGATGCGAGCCAAGTACAGCCAGACCGAAATCGTCGAATTGAGTATGAGTATCGGCTCGTGGTTGGCGTTCGGGCGGCTCAACCATGTGCTCGGGCTGGACGCGATCTGTGTGTTGCCGGGACATTCATCGTAGGCGAATGACTTTGTCCGAGCGACAAATCGCTCAGGTCGCGCTCTCGATCGAGCCCTCGCACATGTGCTGCCGTTCGCGGGTCATCCCGAGGCCGACGGGTGGCTCGACGACGTGCTGGAGGTAGCCGATCACGCGCTGCTGATCTGCGCGCCGCAGCGCCGAGTGGTGCGCGAATCACCCAGTGGCGCTGACTGTTTCAGTCCACGGGCGACCAATCGATGGCATCCAGGCGACTCCAGTCGTCGCAGGCCCAGTCCCAGATGAGTTGGGCGACAGTCGCGCCGTCGGACACCGTGGCGCCGAGGCGTTGATCGCGGACCGGGTGGTGGATTTCGAGGGTGTAGTCGGTGGGAGAGTTGCGGTAGGTCTGGATGAAACTCTTCGCGTCGTTTCGCTTTCGGGCGATGAGGAATGGCGTGGCGGCCAGTAGATGGAGTTGGCGGACCCAGTCGAAAACCTCGCGCTGGGTGAGTGAGGAGTATTTGCGTTCACCGCCGATATCGACCGAGGCGTAGCGGCGAATGTCGGGACTCGTCAAAGTGTTGGTTCGCGCATCGTAGATTTCATATGCGAAACCCGCAATGAGGGCTTCGATGAGCTCGCGTACTCGCGGCGCGGCGTAGTCCATGGCGGAGCCGCGAGTCCTGCGGCGATCCACACTGTCGGCGGCGGTCACCCGCACCGAATCTCCGGCCGCCTCGATCCGCAGCCTGGCATGCCGGGCCGCGGCCGGAATTCGGCTGTTCCAGCCGTGTAGTCCCGCGATGACGGTCTGGTACAGGTGGTCATCGGCGGGTTGTCCGCGTCTGGATCGAAAATAAGGAAGTACGTCCCCCGGCGATGCCGCCGCGCCCGCGGGTAGCACCACGAACTCATAGCTCATCAACCCAATTTAACTCGGCCCCCGACACATTCGCCCGCCCTGTTTTCGATCAGAACTTTGCCGAGAACCCCATCTTGATAGGCAAGTGGTTACTTGCCTATAGTGGGCGTGTGAGCGGCGATGTCTTCAAGGCGCTGGCCGATCCCACGCGTCGGGCGATCCTCGACGAATTGGCCGATCGCGACGGCCAGACGCTGTTCGAGCTCTGTGCGCGGCTCACCATGGGCCACCAGCTCACCTCTAGTAGGCAGGCGATATCACAGCATCTGGACGTGCTGGCAGCCGCAGGTCTGGTGACCACGCGCCGGGACGGCCGGTACAAGTTCCACCATCTGAATCGAGAACCACTACGGCGGCTCACCCACCGCTGGCTCAAGGAGGGCCGATGATCCGCATCAATATCACCAGTGTCCTGGTCGACGATCAGGACAAGGCCTTGCGCTTCTATACCGAGGTCCTCGGCTTCGTGAAGAAGACCGAAGTTCCACTCGGCGAGGCGCGCTGGCTGACGGTCGTCTCGCAACAGGAACCGGACGGCGTCGAGCTGCTGTTGGAGCCCGATGGGCATCCGGCGGTTCGACCGTTCAAGCAGGCGCTGGTCGAGGACGGAATTCCGTTTACGTCGTTCGCGGTCGACGACCTGTACGCCGAGTACGAGCGGTTGCGCGGACTCGGCGTGCGATTCACTCAGGAGCCCCTCGATCAGGGCCCGGTGGTCACCGCGGTACTCGATGACACTTGCGGCAATCTGATTCAGATCGCCCAGCTGAAGAACTGAGGCTCAGGCCGTTCGGCGGACCCGCGGTAGCGTGTCGGCGAGGAGATCGAGCTGGCGGCGTGCCTGCAGTGAGCCGATGCGCAGCACCAGATGCTGCGCACCCGCATCGAGGTACTGTCCGAGCCAGTGGACACATTCCTGGGCAGAACCGCCGAAATAGGCTTGGATCACAGACATTTCGTCCAGGGACCGGCGGTAGTACCGCCGGACGTAGTCACCGAGTTCGCGGCGGGCGGCGGCGGAGTCCGGGTTGATATTGACGGTGGCGTAGAGGGCGGGAGTGATACTGCGGCTGGTCTTTCCGCGGAGGGTATGCCAGGCGCGGGCATAGGCGTCCGGGTTCGGTAGGAACGGCAGCCAGCCGTCGTAGTGGCGGGCCACCCGTTCGAGCACCCGCGGTGTGTCACTGCCCGCCAGCCACAGCGGCGGACCGGCAGGGGTCGCGGCGGGGAGCGTGCGGGTGAGGTCGTCGAGTTGCCAGTAGCGGCCGTCGAATTCGGTTCCGCCGGACCAACTCCGGCGCCAGATGGCCACCGTTTCGTCCAGTCGACCGACGCGTTCGTCGAAAGGTACGCCGACGCTGGCGAATTCGTCCCGGCTCTCGGGGAGTGGGAACCCGGCGCCGAGCCCGAGGATCAACCGGCCACCGCTGAGTTGGTCAACGGTGGCGGCAGTGTGGGCGCCCAGCAGTGGATGACGCAATGTCGCGGTGAGTGCGGCGGTGCCGAGCCCGACCCGCGCGGTAGTCGCGGCGACGGCGGCCAGCAGTGGCAGCGGATCGACTCGGGTGCGCGCCAGCGGGGAATCGCCGATCCACACCGAATCGAAACCGGCGTCCTCGGCGGCCCGCGCGAACCGGACCAATCCGGCGGCATCGTGTTCGCCGGTCATCGAGGTTTCGCGGCTGGGGAGCAGCAGGCCGATCTGTGTCATACCGGCGATCTTCGGCCGCGCTGGCGATTCGGGGCAATTACCTCGGAGGTAAGCGACTACCGGGGTTCGAACTCCGATTGGACGAGATCCTCCGGGAAGGCATACCGCCGAAACGCCCAGTACCGGAACGCCATGGCGAGCAGCACACCCAGAATCTGGCCGGTGATGAAGTTCGAGATAGCCTGGGTCACCGGACTGACGTGCGGCACCCGGATATCGAGCACGTAGAGGGCAACCGCCTGCGGCAAGAGCGTGACACCGATACCGAGCGCACTGATGGCGAAGAACAGCGCCGCCTCGTGGTGCCGTTCCCGACCGCCCCGGGTCCGGAACGACCACTCCCGATTGAGCACATAGGACACGATCGTCGCGATCAGCACCCCGAGCACGCGTGCGGTGAGCGGCTTCTCCCCGAGCACCGTCAACTTCAGTGCGTAGACGATTCCGGTGTCGATGAACCAGGTGATTCCACCCACTACCGCGAACTTCAGCAGCTCACGCCGCTGGATCAGATACGACCGGTAAGGCTCCGGGATCCGGTCGAGCGCAAGCTGGACGAAGGACACGCCCCGCACTATATCCAGCAAATCCGTCACCTCACGTTTTCCGACCGTCGATGCCGCCCTAACCCAAGCATGCCCGCGCGCGTCGCGCTAGGTAAGCGACCTTTCGTGCTCTGCGCGGCCGCGTTGGTCAGCGCGACGGGGATGCTCGTGGCACTGTGTCTTGACTGGCCCCGTAGTCGGAGGAGGAGCGCCAATGGCCGATGCAGGCAATTCCAGTGTTGTGTTGACCGCGGGGAAGGCGCAGGCCAGCATCGACCCGGAGGATGGCGGGCGGCTGACCAGTTTCCGGGTCGGTGAGCTGGAGCTGTTGCGGCAGGGGGCACGGTATGGCGCATTTCCGATGGCGCCCTGGTGTGGGCGAATGGGATTGGGACAGTTCCGGTATGGCGGCGCGGTGCATCAGATGCCGATCAACGCTGATCCGCACGCGATCCACGGCACGGCCCGCGACCGGGCCTGGCGCGTCCTCAGTACCACGGCATCGACTGCCGCGCTGAGCTGCGAGCTCACCGACCCATGGCCGTATCGCGGACGAGTCATCCAGGAGATTCAGCTCACCGAGCAGGCCATCAACCTCACCATGCGGGTCGAAACCGCTGGCGAGCCGTTTCCCGCGCAGGTCGGTTGGCATCCGTGGTTTCTGCGAAATCTGGGCTCCGGCAAGGACATCCAACTCGACTTCACCCCCGCCTGGCAGGAGGAGCGCGGCCCCGACTATCTCCCGACCGGACGCCGCATCGCACCGCAACCCGGCCCCTGGGACGACTGTTTTGCGATGCCCGATGGCACCGCTGTCACCCTGACCTGGCCCCATGCCCTGGAACTGATCATCACCAGTCCCGCCGAGTGGGTCGTCATCTTCGACCAACAGCCCGAAGCCGCCTGCGTCGAGCCGCAATCCGGTCCGCCCAACGGCATCAATACCCACCCGCGACCGGTCACCGCGAGTGATTCGTTGGAACTTTCCACTACTTGGGCCTGGCGGCTGCTCGACTGAAGTTTATGCGCGATCGATCTCTGCAGCCACGCCGTTGAGGATCAGTTCCAGCGCGAATACGAAGTCCTGCTCGTCCGAATCGGTATCCGCATCCGGCGGCGTTTCGAACAGCGGACCGGCGAGCAGTGCGGCGGCCTCGGAGAAACGGTCCGGATCGACCAGCTTCGCCAGGGCACGGCGGTAGTTCCGATTGGCCTGCACCTCGTCGAGTCCGGTGCCGCGCCGTGCCTCGGTGATGTCCTGGGTGAGCAGGCTCGATTGCCGTACATGTCCGCTCGCTAGCATCAGGATGCCTGCCTTGGTGGCCCAGGAGAGTCCGGTGTCGGCGAGTGCGCGCAGCCCGGCATCCAGCCAGCCGATCGTGTTCGGACCGCGGGGCGGCCCGGATATCGGTATCTGCGGCAGCCACGGATGCTCGGCGTAGACCGCCCGCATCGCGTGCGCCCACTGGCGCAGACCGGCCCGCCAGTCGATGGGCGCGGAACCGAGATCCGGTGCCGGACCAATGGCGAAATCGGCCATCAGCTCGAAGAGTTCGTCCTTCGAACCGACGTGGCGATACAGCGCCATTTTCGTGAAACCCAGTGCCTCCGCGACCTTCAGTAGTGTGACTGCGGCGAGCCCGGAGCGATCGGCGAGATCGACCGCGGCGCGCACGACCCGGTCGACGTCGAGTTCGGCTGGTCGCCCGAGCCGTGCGGACGCCGGGAGTCGCCACAGCCTGCCCAGATCGGCGGGAACCGCCTCGTCGGTCATGGACTTACCTCCTCGGGATCACCGATACTCCCGGCGGATACTAGCCCGCGAGATAGTATATGTTGGATAGTATCCCTGGGATGCTTTTGCGGTATTGAAGAAAGTGGCACGTTTTGACCGATCAGCTAGTTGCCTCCAGATCACGAGTGCACGATGTCGACGCCCTGCGCGGCTTCGCTCTATCGGGCATCTTCATCGTCAACATCACCTTCATGGCCTCGGGTTATCCCGGCAATCTGGCGATCGACCCCGCGTACGTCTCAATCCTCGACGACGTGGTGCGCGGACTGTCCGAGGTATTCGTCGATATGAAGTTCTATCTGCTGTTCTCATTCTTGTTCGGTTACAGCTTCACCCTGCAGATGGAATCGGCGGCCGCGGCACGAGCCGCCTTCGAACCGCGAATGCTGCGCCGCATCGGCGGCCTGTTCGTCATCGGTGTGCTGCACTCGGTGTTCCTGTACGCGGGCGACGTGCTTACCACCTACGCGGTGGCGTGCTTGGTGTTGTTCTGGATGCGGCGGGTCGGTGACCGAACCGCGTTGCGCGTCGCGGCGATTCTGTACGGCTTGGTCGTGGCGAGCCTGCTGCTCGGTGCGGTGTTCATGGACGTGTCGGCGCTGCTGCCCTCGAGCACCGAGGCGCAGGCCAATGCCGAGCGCGCGACCCAGGCCATGCTCGGCAGCTGGGGCGATGTCATCGGTGTGCATCTCGACAGCCTCGGACTCCTTGTCCTGCAATCCCTTACACTGCAGGGACCGACCGCGCTCGCCATGTTACTACTCGGCATGGTCGCGGGCCGCCGCAGATCGCTCGCCGACGTACACCGTGACGAACCGATCCTGCGCCGAATCCAACTCGTCGGCTTCCCCATCGGCCTCGCTGGCAGCGTCCTCTTCGCCATCGGCGGCGGCGTCGGCCACATCCTTGCGGTGGCAGTCAGTCTCGCCACCGCCCCATTCCTCAGCGCCGCCTACATCGCAACCCTGCTCCGAGCAATGCACAGCCCCCGCACTTCCTTCATCCGCACGGCCCTGGCCCCCGCCGGGCGCATCGCCCTCACCAACTACCTCACTCAATCGGCAATCGGCCTATTGATCTTCACCGGCATAGGCCTCGGCGCCGCTGGCACTTTCTCGCCCCTCGCCACCGTGTCCACAGCCCTCATCGTCTTCACCCTCCAACTGGCCCTGAGCGCAATCTGGCTCCGCTGGTTCCGCTACGGCCCTGCCGAATGGATCCTCCGCTGGATCACCAACGCCCACCGCCCCGCCTGGCGCACAGCCCTCCCGACAACAGCCCTGGCCAGTGACGAATCGATGAAGGCGGCGAGAATTTCGAGATGGCGCGACAAGGGGCGAACAAGCTCCTAGTGCTGGTCAACGGGCTACCCGGATCGGGAAAGTCGACATCGGCACCGCCGCTCGCCCGCCAAGGACACCGTGAAAGAAGCCCTGGCGGAGGGTATTTCCCGGCCCGACGCCGTGCCCTCGCTCGGCGCGATCGCGATGGAGGCGGTCTGGTCGGTCGCTACGGCGATACCGCAGACCGTGGTGATCGACTCACGGTGGTTTCGGCCGCGCGACCTCGAGTTCGCTGATGCGGCGGTGATCACACTGCGGGCGCGGCCGTGGTCGTGGGGCGCGGCGATATCACCACTGTTGGAAATACGCCTGCGTTGACTGTTCGAGAGAATAGTCGACTTGACATCGATCGGCGCCAGTAGGTCCGGATGTAGGAGCGGTGATGTTGGTAGCGGTGCCGGACGGTGATGCTGGCAAGGATGACGCAACGGCGAACGGAGGTACGGAGGGAGCGACTCAGGGAGTACCGAATCCAATTCCCGATGCCACCTCCGGATCGAATGGAGGTGACAATCTATCTATCGATTCGGACCAGATGCAGTCGCCGATAGCAATGGTCGATCTGATAAACGACAATCTCACCGCGATAAATAAACGCCTGGCCGGATCGGCCGCCGATGCACTTCTCGGCGCGGTCCCACTCATGATGTATTCAGGAATCTTCGGCGATAGCGCTATCGAATCTGCTTGGTCAGAGTTCCATAGGGCCTGGGTTAGCGAGGTGGGTGTGACAAGTTCGGCAATTGCCGAACTCAGGAAGCTGCTCCCCGACGCCACCGCGAAGTATGAAGGAGGGGATATAGCTGGAAGGCGGGCGGTCAGCGGTGTGGATATCGATACGCCGGGCTCAGGAGTGGTCCCGGCGGATCCGCCGCCCATTACGAGCCCGTTGCCGCCAGATGCACTCGATCCGAGTGGATCCGGGGTGGTGACCGAGCCCAATACAGCACCGACCCCGTAGGTCCGGAGTCGGAGGATGAGCACAGTTTCTGCGCTACAGGCAGCGCTGGACCTTATCGATGGCCTGATCTTCGACAGTCGTGCACCGGCCCTGCCATCCACGGGCTTGCCGCACGCGATCGAGATCGCCCTGATGCCCCCCTCGCCGGGTGGCTCGCCGACGAGCATTACCGAGCGGGCGGGCGACTATAAAGTCGCCTCGGATGCATATAACGGCTCCTGCGCGGATTTGACCACCATCGCAAACGGATCACTCCCTACCGCCTGGCGCGGAGCGGCCGCGGAGACCGCCGTGGAAGCTGTTCGGGCGCTCGGGTCTCAATCAGACGCAGGCTCGGTAGCCTTTCTCGGCGGCGCCACGGCGTTGAATGTCTTTTCCCAGAAGTTGGCACAGGCACAGCAGACCGATGGACGGGGCGTCGAACTGCTGAAGCAGGCGAAGGCTGCGGCGTTATCACCTGGCGGTGCCGGGATCAACTGGTTCGAGATTCGCCACAAGGCGGCGCAGGGCTGCCATGACCGCCTCACCGCCGCCAAACTCCGTGATGACGCAGCAACCGATGTGGTGAGCGCACTCAAGCAGTTCGCCGCGCAGGCCAGAGCGAGGCAGATCAACTCACCCGGCATCGATCCATTGTCGACGGTAGTTCTGGCATATGCCGGAGATTACGGCTACACGCCGAATCCCCTCCTGGGCATCCTCACCCCGACAGCTTTGGCGCGCGCCTCCCAATTGCTGAACGACATGTCGGAGGCGGATCGAAAGGAGTTCGAGAAAATGCTGGGCGACGCCAAATCCCCGCAGGAGGCCGCATACATTTGGAAAGCATTGGCAGCGGGATATTCATTGGCCGACGTGCAGTCGTTCGACAAATTGGTACACCCGCACGGCGATGACCCCGCTTGGCTGTCCAGCCATCTGAACCCGCAGGTCAATACGATGAATAAACAATTGGGGAAGGACGGTGAACATACATTAGGATATAAGGGCCAGTCGACCTATCTGACACCGGCAGAGGAGAAAGGTATGGTCTACGTCCACGATTTATACGAACAAAACAAGGGCAACTGTGTTGCCGCCTCCACCGTTGTCGCACGAGCCGCCAACGACCCGGTATTCATGCTTGGGTTGACGACCGGCCAAGGCCCGGCCGCGGTGGCGGGCGCGGCGCCGGGCGACGATTCCTCCACCGCATTCCGCGACCGGTTGGTACATGTCTACAACACCACCGACGCCGCCCTGGACAACACCCCCGAGGGCAGGGCCAGACTGTTCACCACCGAGCTCCAGCCGTCAACCGGCGACTCTTACTCCGTTACGACTGTGCCTGATGGTTCCCCTGCCAAGGAGTCGGCGGCACGGGAGGCGATGTTGCCCGAGATCGAAACCTCGGTGAATGCGGGCAAACCGGTTCCGATCAGCATAGTGGCGGACAACAACGATGCCCACGAATTGGTGATCATGGCGGCGGACGATGACAAGTTGGAGGTCTATAACCCCTGGGGTTACACAGAATGGGTCACCAAGCAGCAATTCATCGACGGTGAGCTGGGCGCGGTGACGGAAACCGCACCGAAAAAGGGTTTGAGCGATGCCTACGATGCCGGGCTGCCACAATGAGCGTTCCGAGGATTCGTCGCGATGAAGCGTTGGGCGAGATCGACATCGAGGCGGCGATCGCTGCTGGTATGGCTGAACCCGACGAAGCACGCTCAGCCCTGTTCGGTGCGGCGGCCGTAGCGGCGGCGCTGCGCGCCGATGAACTCGAGGTCGACCCGTATTCTCTCGAATTCCTGGCCGGCTGTGTGCGGGCACTCGGCTTGGAGGGCGCATTGGAGCTACCTGAACCGCTGATCGGCGAGCAGCGGACCGAACTGGTCCGCGGTTGGATGTCAGCCGCTCGCCTGCCACGCGACCCCGATGCCCTCCGCGACCAACTATTCGCCAGATGGCTGGACGCTGTCGCTGTGGTGCTCGCCGCGCGTCGGCGTGTCCGAGCGACAACCGGCGCAGAGAAGTTCGGTCGCGAGGACAACGCGCTCTGATCCATCCGGTCCGCCGACCGAGCTGGTCAGGCGGCGGTGGTTGTGGGGAGGTGGGTTAGGGCTTCGAGCGCTGCCGTGGTTGTTTCGGGGATGGCGGGGAGGAGGGGGAGGCGGACGGTGGGGGTGGGGATGCGACCTTGGGCGGCCAGGGTCGATTTGATGACTACTGGGTTGGGTTCGGCGAAGAGGGCTGCGGAGAGGGGGGTTAGGCGGCGGGTGAGGGTGCGGGCTTCGTGGATGGGGCCGTTGCGCCAGAGGTTGATCAGGGTGGCGAAGGCGGAGGTAGCGAGGTGGGCGGTGGCGAGGATGGCACCGGAGGCACCGAGGGCCAGGAGCGGGGCGGCGTGCAGGTCGTCACCGGCCAGCACGGTGGTGCCGGGTGGGACGGTGGCCATGAACGTGGATGTGGTGTCGTCGATGCCGCCGACGGCGTGTTTGAAGCCGATGATGTTCGGGATGCGGGTGAGTTCGTGGAGGGTGTCGAGGCCGAGCGGGCGGCCAGTGCGGTGCGGAATGTTGTAGACGATGAGAGGGACGGGGCTGGTGGCGGCCAGCTCGCGGAAGTGGGCGAGGACGCCCGCTTCGGAAGGCCGGGTGTAGTAGGGGACGACCGTGAGTGCCGCGGTGACGGTGGAGCCGAGAGCGCGGAGCGCTTCGGCCGAATCCGCGGTGGAGTTCGTGCCCGCGCCGGCGATCAGCGCAGCGTTGCGTTCTCGGCAGACGGTGCCGCAGATATCGAGGATGCGGCGGCGCTCTTCGGGGGTGAGGGTGGCGGCTTCGGCGGTGGTGCCGAGAGCGACTATGCCGGTTGCCCCATCGTCGAGTACCTCATGTGCCAGGCCCGCCAATGCGTCGGCGGCCAACTCGCCGTTGGCGGCGAACGGCGTGATCAGGGGGACGAAAAGGCCGGTGAGCGTCATGGTTTCCAGACTGGCCCGCAGCGATGCTTCAGGTCTAGTTCATATTTCTTGCGCCGAGCATAAGCTGAACTGATGCTCGACATTCGAAAGCTGCGCCTGCTGCGCGAACTGGCCCATCGCACGACGATCGCGGCGGTCGCGGAGGCAATGAGCTACACGCCGTCGGCGGTCTCCCAGCAGCTGACCGCATTGGAGCGGGAAGCAGGCGTACCGCTGCTCGATCGAACCGGGCGACGCGTCACGCTCACACCCGCCGCGCTCACCCTGGTCGAACACGCCGAGACAATCCTGGCGGCACTCGAACAGGCCACCGCCGACCTCGCCGCGTCCCGCGCCGCACTCACCGGAACGCTGCGTATCGGCGCTTTCCCGACGGCGGTAGCCACAATCCTCTCTCCCGCCTTGGTCGCGCTGAGCCGTGCGCATCCGCGACTGGATTTGCTTGTCACAGAACTGGATCCGGCCACCGTCCCGGACGCACTGCGCACGGATGCGCTCGACGTCGCGCTGGTTCAGGAGTACGACTACGTACCGGCCGACCCAGATCCCGCCTTGGACACCGAGCCTCTCCTCGAGGAGACCATCTACCTGGCCGCCCTGACCAGCACACCGCTGGAAGACCTCCGCGACGCCTTCTGGATCGCCGGCACGCCCGGCACGCTTTGTCACACAATGACAATCCGCGTCTGCCAGGCAGCCGGATTCACGCCGCGGGTCCGTCATCACGTGGACGATTTCAGCACGGTCCTCGCCTTGGTCGCGGCCGCCCAAGGCGTCGCCCTCGTCCCCGAACTCGGCGCACTGACCCCACCCCCGAACCTTGTGCTGACCCCCCTGCCCACCCGACGCAAAACCCACTTGGCCTACCGGCGCGGTACCGGCCGACACCCCGCCGTCGTCGCGGCCCGCACCGCCCTACGCGCCTCCGCCGACAAACTCGACAAGTAACCAAGATCAGGGGGAAACTATGGCGGCAAAACGCGACTTGGCCGCCGCCACAGTTCCACCTGATCTTGATCTGCTACGCGAGCGACTTCCGCAGCGCTGCCAGTTCGTCCCCGCGGGGGTTGCTCACCACGCTCGATTTCGGGGTGTTGAAGGTCTGGACGAGATGTGAGTCATCGTCGAAGCGGGCCCACCCGGGATTGCCGGACTCGGCGAAAGCTACCCATGCGGAGTGGATTTCATCGGCGAGCGATTGCGGTGGGTTGGGTCCGGTCAAGGTGTGCGCGCCCGCGAGCGCGTCGAAGACGAACGGCACCTCCAAGACGTGACAGGCACCGAGGCCCTCGATATCGGATGACCAAGCGAACTCATAGGCATAGCTCGGCGTACCCGCGGCCGCGATCGACTGTGCGATCCGCAGGGTGTCCGAGCGGAAGGCTCGATCGGTGATGATGGTGGCGAAGACATCCGCCGCACTGGCACCCGGACGATCGGCACTGTAGATGTCCCCGAGCGCGGGATCGAGTCCGTACCGGGTGAGCACGAAAGGTAATGTCTCCGTGGTGATTCCGGCGGCAACACCGGTCGGAAACGTGAAGAACCGGAACTCCTCGGCGGTGCATCCGGCAATGAGCGGTACCGCACGACCAGGTTGTGCGGCAAGCACTTTGACAGGTAGCCCTTCGACTACCTCGCCATCGATCACCGGCAGCAGACTCATGATCCCCATCCCGCTGGTGATGATCGACGATCCCCACCGCGCCGGATCCGGATCGCTCATCAGGGCGAGCGCGAGTGCGTCCTGCGCCGCGCGCAACTCGTCGGGACCGAGCTCGCCGAAATCCGCCGCGGTGGGGTTGATTCCCAGACTTGTGGCCAGCTCGCCGGCGAGCTTGCGCGCGTCCTCCACTGCCACCGCTGCCGAGCCATTGCCACTCTGCATGATCGCTTGCCGGAACAACCCGCGGGACAGCGGCGAAGCCATCAGCGTCGCCACACTCATTCCGCCCGCCGACTCACCGAATACGGTGACCCGGTTCGGATCCCCGCCGAAGGCGGCGATGTTCTCCTGCACCCACCGCAGCGCGAATAGTTGATCGTGTAACCCCCGGTTGAGCGGCGCATCCGGCACCGCCGCGAATCCAGATATCCCGAGTCGGTAGTTGATCGAAACCAGCACGACCCCATCGCGCGCGAACGCCGCACCGTCGTAGATCGCCCGAGCATTGGAGCCTCGGGTGAATGCACCGCCGTGAATCCACACCATCACCGGCAGTCCGGCACCGCCCGGATCCGGCGTCCACACATTGACATTCAGATATTCGTCGCCCGGTATCCCGTCACTGCCGATCAGCGCGTGGATCGGCGGGGAATAGGGGGGCTGCACGCAGGTGGCGCCATGGGTGAGCACATCACGAATCCCCTGCCAGTCCGGCACCCGGGTCGGCAGCCGGAACCGCGCCGGTCCGACCGGCGCCGCCGCATACGGCACCCCGAGAAATGCGCTTACCCCGGCGGTCGTCCGGCCGCGGATCTTGCCGCCGGTGACGGAAACAATCGGTTCCATGAGTCTCCTTCGCTCTGACTCGATTCTCTACGCAGCCCCCCGGCGTCGGACCACTATTTCGAGCACCTCGCCGAACTTCCGGAATAGCCGCCGATATGCCGTGGTTGCGCACAACCATGACGATCACCCTCGAGCAGGCACAGACCGTTCTCGCCGCCGCACGGACCGCGGCCACCGAGCGATCCGAGACGGTGGCACTCGCGGTTGTGGACCAGGGCGGCAATCTGGTCGCATTCGTTCGCGCCGACGGCGCACCCCTTATCACCATCGATACCGCGATCGGCAAGGCCTTCACCGCCATCTCGATCGGCGCGGACACCATCAACCTGACCCCGGCCATCCAACCGGGCCAGCCGCTTTTCGGCATCGGACTCGGTCTGGCGGGGTCGCGCTCGCTCGTCCCCTACGGTGGCGGTGTCCTCATTCGTTCGGGCGATGCCGTCATCGGGGCGTTGGGTGTCTCCGGCGCCGCGTTGTCGCAGACCGACCACGAGATCGGGGTGGCCGCTGTCGGTCGGCTCGCCTGAGGTCGGCGCCACGCAAGGCGCATGCAAGGCGGTGTAAGTCCGCCGCAATCACCCATCGGCAGAGTCGAGTTCATGAACGAGACATTCGATGTGGTCGTCGCCGGTGCCGGACCGGTCGGACTGATGCTGGCCTGCGAACTACGCCTCGGCGGTGCCGAGGTACTTGTGGTCGAGCGGCTGACCGAACCCGATCCGACCATCAAAGCCGGCGGGGTCAACGTGCCGACGGCGCAGGCGTTCGACCGTCGTGGCATGCTGCCTGATCTGCTCGAACAGCAGAACGCGACGGTGCAGCGCATCCGCGCCGCGGGGATGTTCCCGAGTGCCGCGGGCCAGCGCCTGCCGATCGGCGGTCATTTCGCGGGCATCGTGCTCCGCACGGACAACATCGATTTCGACGACCCGGCTTTCGCCGAACTCGGCCCCGGCGCCGAAGTGGTGCTCGTGGCCCAACAGGCCATCGAGGCGACCCTGGCTCGGCGCGCCGCCGAACTCGGGATCGCGGTCCGGCGCGGTGTGGAGTTGACCGAATTCGGCGATGACGAAACCGGTGTCACCGTCCACCTCGGCGACAGCATCGTTCGGGCGGACTGGCTCGTCGGCTGCGACGGTGGCCGCAGCACCGTCCGCAAGCTGGCTGGATTCGATTTTCCCGGACTGGACGTGGAGATCACCGGCCATCAGGCGGTTGTCGAAATGACCGGCGCGCAGGGTTTGCGGCCCGGTTGGAATACCACCGAAACCGGGATCTACACCAGTGGACCGACACCGGGCCGTATCGTCACCGTGGAACTCGACGGTCCGCCCGCCGACCGGGCGACACCGGTCACCGCGGCCGAATTGCAGGCCAGCCTGCGCGCGGTATCGGGTGTGCCGGTCGAGATCACCGCGGTGCACTCGGCAACACGGTTCACCGATAACACCCGCCAGGTCACCGATTATCGCAAGGGCCGGGTGCTGTTGGCCGGTGATGCCGCCCATGTGCATCCACCATTCGGCGGCCAGGGTCTCAATCTGGGCATCGGCGATGCGGTCAACCTCGGCTGGAAATTGGCCGCCGTGGTGCGCGGCGATGCAAGCGACGCTCTGCTCGATAGCTACACCGCCGAACGTCATCCGGTCGGCGCATGGGTGCTGGAGTGGACCCGCGCGCAGGTCGCGCTGATGCGACTCGACCAGCGCAGCAAGGCATTACGCGCGGTGATGACCGAACTTCTCGCGACCCGCGACGGCACCACCGCGATCTTCAAGAAGATCTCCGGCGTACTGCACCGCTACGACCTCGGCGGTGGCCACGATTTGATCGGCGCGGTCACACCGGATATCGAACTGTCCGACGGCAGCCGGCTCGGTGCGCACTTCGCCGATGGTCGCGCGATCCTGTTGGATCTGGCCGATTCCGCGGAGCTGCGGACCATCGCCCAACCGTGGTCGGATGTGGTACGCGTCGTAACCGCGAAACCCGTTGCACCACGCGAACTTTCCGCAATGCTGATCCGACCGGACGGTTACGTGGCCTGGGCCGCGGATTCCGGCGACCGCGATGGACTCGTCGAAGCGCTGCGCCGCTGGTTCGGTGACAAATCCTGATCAGCTGGTGCCAGCCCGGCCCGCCTGGACCGGGCTGGCACCCACCCCGGGGTATCAGGCCTCTCGTCGATACACCGCGACAACCGGAATCACCCGGGACGTCTTCGCTTGGTACTCACCGAATCCCGGCATCATCTCGACCATCCGCGCATACAGTTCGTCACGTTCTGCACCCGTCACCACCTCGGCCTTCGCCGGATAGCTCTCGGCTCCGAGCTCCACGGTGAATTCCGGATTCGCACGCAGATTGTGGTACCAGGCCGGGTGCTTATCGGCGCCGCCGTTCGAGGCGATGAGCACGATCCGCTCGCCGTCCGGGAGGTAGACCAGCGGGCTGGTGACCTGGCGGCCGGATTTGGCGCCCGTCGTGGTGATCACCACCATCGGCGCACCCTCGAACATGCCCCCGACCTTGCCCGCGTTGGCCCGGAACTCATTGATAACCTGCGCATTGAAATCGTTCACTGCACTCCGATCGGTTGTTTTCCGCACCAACCCACAGACCGCGCCGGAAATTCCGGCGCGCTTATTGCCGGACCGGACGACTCGGAATACAGTACGTACGTACGGTTTGGTTGAATCGACTTGGAGCTGCCGATGTGGGATCCCAAGAAGTATCTGGCCTTCGATGACCACCGCTCGCGCCCATTCTTCGAACTACTCGGTCGGGTCGGGGCCGAGACCCCGCGCCGTGTCGTCGATCTCGGCTGCGGTCCAGGACATCTCACTGCTTCGCTGGCCGAGCGCTGGCCAGGCGCGATTATCGAGGCCTCGGATTCATCGCCCGAAATGGTCTCCGCGGCAAGGAGTCTCGGCATTGACGCACAACTCGGCGCGGTGCAGGACTGGCAACCGGCACCGGATACCGATGTCGTGATCAGCAATGCCGTCCTGCACTGGGTGCCGACGCACACCACCCTGCTGCCCCGGTGGGTGCGTGCTCTGCCTGCGGGTGCCTGGCTCGCAATCCAGGTGCCCGGCAATTTCGACGCACCATCGCACCTCGCGATCCGCGAACTCGCGGCCCGCGACGAATGGCGGGACCGGCTCGCACCCGCGGGCGTCCTGCAGCCCCGCGATGTCCTCGATCCCAGCGGGTATGCCCAGCTGCTCACACTTGCGGGCTGTGCGGTCGACGCATGGGAAACGACCTACCTGCAACGACTCTCGGGGGAGGACCCGGTACTCGAATGGGTCACCGGAACCGCGCTGCGTCCGGTGCGCAACGCACTCGACGACACCGGCTGGCAGGAATTCACCGCACAGCTGGCGCCGGTCCTGCGCACGGCCTACCGACGCCAGCTCGACGGCACCACCTGGCTGCCCTTCCGCAGAGTCTTCGCCGTGGCGCACAAGTCCGGCTGAGACCAACGCCAGCACGAATGACCGATCGAGGCTCCCGACCCTGGGGAGCCTCGTATTCAGGCAGTACCCGGCGCGACGAACATAAAGCTCTTCTCCTCGACACGCTGCTTGATCCGCCAGCGGCCCTCGATGCGGGCGAAGGTGTCGTGATACCAGAGACCGCACAGCATGAGACTCTGCTGACCCTCACCGGTCGAGACCAGCATCGGATTGTGGCACATGGTGCGTCCGGTGGCGCTGTCTTCATCGACGGCGATGGACGAATTGCTGATCAGATGTTGGAACGCAAGGAAGTTCGGCATGACGGTGGCGAGGAACTTCTTGGTGGATTCCAGATCACCGGCCGGGCCGCCCATGGCCGTATAGTCGATATGCGCATCCGCGGTGAAGATCTCGTCGAGCAGATCCCACTGGTGGGTATCGACCGCATGTGAGTACCGGACCATGAGGTCCTCGATCTCCAGACGGTCGGAAATCTCCTGCAGGGACAGCATGGCGCCTCCGAATTGCCGACACATAGTTCCGCCGGAACGCGCAACTGTGGCTCAGGGTAGCGGTTGGCCGCGCACGGATCGGGCGAACGGTATATCAGTGCTGCACGGCGTCCCGTACCCGTCCGTCGGCGTCCCGCAGTAGCATGCGGGCCTTCGATGCGTCGACTCCGGCCAGGCGCATGACGATGGCGGTTTTCACGTGACCGTCCGCCGCGTCCAGCAGTGCCGCGGCGGTGTCGGGGTCGGCCCCGGTCGCCTCGGCGACGATACGGCGTGCGCGGTCGACGAGTTTGGCATTGGTCGGCCGCATATCCACCATGAGGTTGCCGTAGACCTTGCCCGCCCGCACCATGGCGGCAGTGGAGAGCATATTGCATACCATCTTCTGTGCCGTGCCCGCCTTCAACCGGGTGGAACCGGTCAAAACCTCAGGGCCCGTGTCGATTTCGATCCCTACATCGGCGAATGTACTGGCTTGCGCATGGCGATTGCAGGAAATCGCGACGGTCGCGGCACCGATCGAGCGGCCGTGTCGCAGCGCACCGACGGCGTAGGGGGTTCGGCCGCTGGCGGCCAGCGCGACGACCACATCGTCGCTGGTGAGCGTGATCGCGGACAGATCGGCGGCGGCCAGCCCGGGATCGTCCTCGGCACCTTCGACGGCGCGCAGGAAGGCATCCGGGCCGCCTGCGATGATGCCGAGGACCTCCCCGGGCTCGGTGCCGAAGGTCGGTGGGCATTCGACCGCGTCGAGCACACCGAGTCGGCCGCTGGTGCCCGCGCCCACGTAGATCAGTCGACCGCCGCGCCGCCGCGCCGCGACGATCAGCTCGACCGCCCGCGCTATCTCCGGAATCGCCTGCGCCACAGCGGAAGCCACACCGGCATCCTCGGCGTTCATGGTGCGCAGCAGCTCATCGATCGGCATCGAATCCAGTGCGGTGGTGCGCGGATTCGACGCTTCGGTTGTCAGCGAACCGATTTCGGTCACCGTGACACCGGGTAATTCATTCGGCCTCCTTGGTTCGACGATCCGCTACCGCCTCGTAGGTGCGCCGCAGCGCCCTGGCCGCCGACGGCGTGCGTTGCAGAACGCCGACATACAGTGCGTCGACGATGAGGAGCTGACTCATGCGACTCGCCATTGCCGCGGAACGAAATCCATCCTCGCGTCCGGCAACGAGCACCGTATGCGCGGCGGAATTCGCCAGTCCGGATCGCGCCCCTGCCGTCACTGCCACTGTCGTCACCCCCGCGTCGGCGGCCCGGCGCACGGCCTCGACGACCGCCGCGGTTTCGCCCGAATGTGAGAACGCGACGGTTACATCACCGGCCTGGAGCAGGCTTGCCTGGACCAGCGCATCATCCTCGGATGTGCATGCACCGCACCACATTCCGATGCGGGTCAGCTTCTGCGCCATATCCATCGCGACGAGTCCGGATGCGCCGATGCCGACCAGGTGCACCCGCCGCGCCCCGACCAGCGCATCGACGACGGCCTCCATGGTCGCCGGATCGGCGAGTTCGGCGGTCGCCATCATGCCCTCGGTTTCGAAGGCGGTGAGTTTGTGCAGCACCTTCGACAACGCGTCGTCGGCATCGATATCGGTGGCGAAAACCGGTGAGCCTTCCTCGCCACCGACCGCGGCCATTGCGAGTCGCAGCTGCGGATAACCCTCGTAACCGAGGGTCTTCGCCAGCCGCACTACCGCGGAGGTGCTGGTCGCCGACCGGTCTGCGAGCTGGCTCACCGTGAGCTGTGCGGCGGACGCGGGATCGTGGCGAATCACCTGTGCGACGCGCAGTGCGGTCGGGGTGAGACATGGCAGTGCCGCCAGCAGGCGCGTGCGCACGTCATCGGACTCGGGCATCGTTCATCCCGCCAGCGTGAGTCGTAGGGGCATGATCGTCGGTGCGCTGGGCAGCGCGAATCCAGCCGCACCCGGGGTGATCGAACCGAGCACCGCCGCGCGACCGGCTCCGGTGCAGCCGGGATGGGTGCCCGCGAGGCCGTGTGCGGTGAGGAAGCCGAGCACGGCGAATGCGGTGGCCTCTTTCGCCGCCGACGGTAGGCCGAATTCGTCGGATGTGCGCAATCTCGTGGGCCTCAGATATGCGCCGAGCATTGTCATCAGGGTGGGATTGCGTGTTCCGCCACCCGACGCGATGACCTCGGTCGGGCGCAGCGGTGCGAGGGCGTCGGCGATGGTGCGGGCGGTCAGCGCGGTCACAGTGGCGACAATATCGTCGGCGGCGCGCGCACGGCCGTCCAACACGCGCTCCAGATAGCTGCGGTTGAACAGCTCCTTGCCGGTGGTCTTGGGCGCCGGCGCGCGGTAATACGGTTCCGCGAGAAGGGTTTCCAGCAGATCGGTGTCGATATTCCCGCGGGCGGCCCGGCCCCCGGCACGGTCGAAATGCTCGGCGCCGCCGGTGCACAATTCGACCGCCGCATCGATGAGGGCATTGCCGGGTCCGGTGTCGAAGGCGACCGGCTTGTCGCCGGTGACCGTGACATTCGCGATCCCGCCGATATTCAGCGCGACCGCGCATCCGGGACGTCCCGCCAGCCACAACAGGTCGAACAGTCCAACCAGCGGTGCGCCCTGTCCACCTGCGGCGATATCGCGGGCACGAAAGTCGCTGACGACCGGTAATCCGGTGCGTTCGGCGATCCACGCGGGCTGCCCCAGCTGCAGCGTGCCTTGCACCGCACCGTCTCGCACCCAGTGGTAGACGGTCTGACCATGCGAGGCAACGAGATCAGCTGTGTCACCGAAGAACTCGCGCTTGGCCGCAACTGCGGCATCGGCGAATGCCTGGCCGATCGCGGTATCCAGACGGCACACGGTCGCCATATCAATGGCACAGGGCGGCAAGGCGGCGATAAGTTCCGAGCGTAGTTCATCGGGATACGCTCGGCTGAGCTGTCCGACGAGTCGCAGTTCAATCATCGTGTCCCGCAATACGATATCCGCTCCGACGGCATCGATCGCATCGTGCGAGGTACCCGACATCAACCCGATGACACGCACTACGCCACCACCGCAACAGGTTCCGGCTCCTCCGGTGCGGGAGCGGGATGAAACAGGCTCGCTATACCACCGACGATCAGCGTGACAAGCACGCCGATCGGCACCAGCCACTGTGCCGCGATGCCCTTTTCGACGACCTTCCCCGCGACGGTCACATCGACCTTGACCACCCGCACCACGAATGTCATCACGATCACTGTGGCGATGAAGGCGACGATCGCGTCGAATTGGTTGGCGCGCGCGACCAGCCGCCCGAGCAGGAATGCACCGAGCAGCGCACCGTAGGTGTACCCCGCGATGGTGAGCGCCGTCAGGTATACATTGCCCGTCGTCGCGCTGAACCCCATGGCGAACACCGCCATCAGCGCCGCCCACACCAGTGTCATCACGCGTGCGAGGCGCAGCAGCGTGTGGTCGGCGAGCGTATGTCGGGAGAAGCTGCGGATGATATCGGCGACCGTCGAATTGGCCATGGAATTCAGTGCCGAGGACAGCGAACCCATTGCCGCGCCCAGGATTCCGGCGACCAGCAGCCCGGAGACGACTACCGGCAGGCCGTGCAGAATGAAGTCGGGATACAGGCTGTCCGCACTGGCCAATCCGAGTTCCTTGGCCGTCTTGCCGCCGTTGTATGACCACAGCAGCACACCGACCAGGGAGAAGGCGGCGAACTGGATGGCCACGAAGATGCCCGAACCGATTATCGCCTGCTGACTGTCGCGTAGCGACCGTGTCGCCAGAATGCGCTGCACGATCAGCTGATCCGAGCCGTGCGAGGCCATCGCGAAGATCGCGCCACCGATAATCGCGGTTGGGAGGGCGAAGGTGCTGGTGAGAATGTGCGCGAGACCGAAATCGGTGTCGAAGACACGGAACTTGCCGGCATGCAGCGCATCCGACCAGCCGGACGCGCCGACGTGGCCGGTGAGCACGCAGATCGCGATGAGCGCACCGGTGAGGTAGAGGCCCATCTGCAGTGCGTCGGTCCAGATCACCGCTTTGATGCCGCCCAGGTAGGTGTACACAACGGTGAGCAGCGTCAGCACCACGATGATCGCGTCGTAGCCGAAGTCGAGCCCGAATTCGCTGAGTAGCAACTTGATCGGGATGGCGGAGGCGAACAGCCGTACGCCTTCGGCGAGCAGCCGGGTGAACACGAAGGTCACCGCGGCCACGCCCTGCAGATAGCGACCGAAGCGCAGCTCGAGATACTGATATGCGCTGACGAACCCGCCGCGCTTGTAGAGCGGGATCAGCACGATCGCCACGATGGTACGCCCGATGATGTAACCGATAGCCAACTCGACATTTCCGAATGCCTGATCGGTATACGCGCCACCGGGAATCGATATGACGGTGAGCACGCTGGTTTCGGTGGCCACCACCGAGAAGCACACCGTCCACCACGGCATTCGGCCCTCGCCGACAAAATAGTCGCTGCTGGACTTCTGTTTTCCGGATAACCGCAGGCCGATCCACGCGACGGTGACGAGATAGACGACGATGACGGCGAGATTGAGTGCGTTCAACGCAGCTCCCCGGTGACGCGACGGACTGAGTGCAACTAAGTGTCAGGCTTCACTAATACTCTGTCAATAAGTGTCAGAGATTCGGGTGACCAGCGCTTCGAGCGCGGTCGTCGAGTCGACGGCGAGCAGTGCCGCACCGTCGATCGGATCGCCGAGCGGGTCGCGGCGGTCGATCGCGTGTGCGATCCGGTGCTCGAGCGGGTCCAGAAGCGGTGCGCCGAGGTTGGTGAGACCCCCGGTTATCGCATAGGGGACCGGCGGGTGGATTCCGGATCGCTCGATCGCGGCGAGGACGGTGCCGGCGAGTGCGTGTGCGGCGGCCGCCATGATCGCGGCCGCGGCATCGTCGACGACGGCGGCGGCAACGACGGGCGCGAAGCTCGCGGCGACCAGGGCCGGATTATCCTGTTCGCCAAGATATTTCGGTAGTGCGTCCAGTTCGATGCCGTAGTGTTCGCGGACTTTGTCGACCAGGATGGTGTGTGGACCCCGCCCGTCATGGGCACGTAGCGCGGCGCGTAGACCTTCGAGGCCGATCCAGCCGCCGCTGCCTTCATCGCCGAGCTGAGGACCCCAGCCGTCGACTCGGGTGAACCGGCCCGCGTCGTCGACCGCCGTGGCGACGGCCCCCGTTCCGATTGCCAGCACGACTCCGGGCGAGCCGCCCAGCGCCCCCGCGTGTGCGGTGACGGCATCGGACGTCACGGCGACCGCCGCCGTGCCGGGGACCGCGGCCAGTCGCCGCGCGAGTGCCGCGGCGGCATCGGGTGCCGACACGGCACCCGCCGCACCCACCGAGAGCGTGAACGTTGTCGGTAGCGAGGCAATCTGATCGATTGCCGCGCGTATCGCGCGCTCTGCCGCGGTGACACCCGAAGCATGCGCCAACCCTGGCGCACCCGGTGCCTGCGCATAGCCCACCTGGCCTCCGTCGACACGGAGCGAACCGCGACAGCCGGTCTTGCCGAGATCGATCGCGAGGACATCGCTGGTCATGGGAAGATCTTTACCGTCGGTAGACTGCATTTATGGACGTTCCGTCGGAGCTGTCGCCATGAGCGAGCGTAAACCCCTCGGTGTCACCTTCGAATCGTGGATCGACAAACAGGTCCGCGTGGCCACCGAGCGCGGGGAATTCGAGAACCTCCGTGGCGCGGGCAAACCGATCCCGAACTCCGTCGACGACGAGAACTGGTGGTTGCGGAGTTACCTGCGCCGCGAGGGAGTGCGCGGTGATGGCCTACTGCCCCCATCGCTGATATTGCGGCGCGATATCGAGGAACTTCCGGAAACGGTGCTCGGTATGACCTCCGAACGCGAGGTTCGCAAAACGGTATCCGAACTGAACGAGCGCATCGTCGAGTGGTTGCGAATGCCGCACGGGCCGTATGTTCCGGTCGGACCGGTGAATACCGAAGAGATCGTCACACAGTGGCGCGCCAGCCGTGCGCCCACGCGTCGAGTCGATCAGCCGAAAGCGAGCGAGCCCAGCAGCCAGCCCGCCCCAGCCAAATCCCGTTGGTGGCACCGTGTTACCCGTCGAATGCCGGACTGACGCTCCGTTTACCTGAGGTGCAGCATGTTTCACCGGTCCTGTCCCGGCCTTCGCTGCCGTCGAGAATTTCCCGCTCGAGTAGCCGGTCAGACCAGAAATCGCAATGTCGACGGTTCGCCGCGGGTGAGGGCCGCGGTGTGCTCGGTCACGTTGAGGCCATCGCTGAGCGTCGATCCGGTGTCGAGCAGCGCGGCGAGTCTGGACTCCGTGTCTTTGACCGCCGCCGCCGCATCGAGGAGCGCCTCGATGCGGTCCGGCTCGACGACGATGACACCCTCCTCGTCGGCGAGGATCAGGTCACGGGGGGATACCTCGACGCCGCCGCAGGTCACCGGGATCTGCAGTTCACCGAGTTGCGCGGTGGTGCCTGCCATGGGCGTGACGAAGCGGCTGTACACCGGCAACGCGCAGCCTCGGACGTAGGTGATATCGCGATACCCGCCGTCGACGATGATGCCGCCGAGCCCGCGTACCAGCGCACCACGGGCGAATAGTTCTCCGGCAAGCGCGATTTCGGCACCACCGCCGTCGACCACGATGACATCGCCCGGCGCCGCCGTCTCGACGGCACGCAGCACCGCGAGGAAGTCGCCGCGACAGCGTACGGTGAAGGCGGGCCCGAGCATCCGCGGCTCGGCCGAGCGTGGCCGAATTGCGCTGTCCAGCACACGAATCGACTTATCCGCATCACAGATCGCCGTCGTATCGACGGCCCGGAATTTCCGGACGAGCTGGTCGGTCGGCATCGATGACGCCCCTTCGTAACTCGAATGACTGGATCAACTCGCATCGTACGGCCGGGACGATGCGGGTTCCTTTTGTGGCCGTGCACTGAGCAGCGCGGTCGTGTTCATCTGGCGAATATCCAGCAAATCGGAGTCATCTGATCGTATGATGCGTCAAGAATTCGGTTTGCCCTGCTGCGATGACGTCCAGGAGGTCATGCGCGTGGAAGACAACCGATACCCGGCCGAGACCGAGGACGAAAAGGTCCGCGAGATGCGCCGCAGAATCGCGCTGGCGCTACCCACACTGGGCCTGATGCCTCCCGTCGTCCGAAGAGGCTCGAACGGCAACGCGGCCGAGCCGTCGACCGTCGAATTCCCGACCGTCCAAGACCGGTCCCCGGGACCGGGCACCACGATTCACGGCTTGGCCGACTTGAACTGGCAGCCCGCGCCCGGCGCACCACCGCAGAGCTTCGAAACTGCCGACGTGCTCGGTTCCCATCGATCCGCCGGCTTCTACGCGAGCTACGCCCGCTGGCACCCCGGATGGATGAGCGCACCGCACACCTACACCTGCGACCGCCACGTGGTAATGCTCTCGGGCATCTGGACCGTCGGCGCGGGGCCCACCATCGACCTCACCACCACGCTGCCCGTGTACCCCGGCGAATTCGCCACGCGCGCAGCCGGTACGCCGCACTACGACGGAACTTTGTGCGACAGCCCGGAGCCCGCGGTCTTCATCCTGTTCGGAATCGGCCCAGCGATACCGGTTCCGGTGGACCCCGCGCGGCCGCCGTTCGTTCGGATCTGAGCGCCGGGACGAGAATGGGTCTGCGGCCGGAGAGATCGGAGGTGCGGTGCGACTGAATGCGAAGGTGGCGCGAGAACGGTTCATGGCCGAACCGGTAGCCCGACTGGCCACGGCTTCAACCGACCTGCGTCCACATATCGTGCCGATCGTGTTCGCGGTTGCCGACGACACCATCTACACCGCCGTCGATGCCAAGCCGAAGACGACAACGGCCTTGCGCCGCTTGGCGAATATCGCCACGAACCCCGCCGTGGCCGTGCTCGCCGACCGCTACCACGACGACTGGACACACCTGTGGTGGACCAGGGCCGACGGCAGCGCGCGCATCGTCGACGGCTCCGAAGCCGACCATGCGCTCGACCTACTGACCGCGCGCTATCCGATATACCGCACCCAGCCACCGCCCGGACCGGTGCTCGCCATCGACGTCACCCGCTGGTCGGGGTGGTCCGCGAGCTGACCTCCGATCACCGAATACGCAGGTGGATCCGCGGTAAATCGGCTGCACCGACGCCGCGGATCGTGAAAGCATGGCATCACCGGTCGGAAAGGGGATGCGCATGGGGCAGTTGGCGGGCAGGGTAGCGGTGATCACCGGCGGCGCTCGCGGCCAAGGGCGTTCGCATGCGGTGACTTTGGCGGCCGAAGGTGCCGACATCGTCCTGTGCGATATCGCCGCGCCGATCGCCAGCGTGCCGTATCCGCTGAGTTCGGAGGACGATCTCGCCCAGACGGTCGAGCTCGTCGAGGAAACCGGGCGGCGGTGCGTCGCGGTGCAGGCGGATGTGCGCAGCCGCGTGGAGATGGACGGGCTCGCCGAACGGGCCGTCGCGGAGTTCGGCCGGATCGACATCCTGCTCGCCAATGCGGGTATCGCCTCCGGCGCGGCCGTCGCCGAGATGGACGAGCAGATGTGGCAGGACATGATCGATGTCAACCTCACCGGCGTCTTCCACAGTTTCCGCGCCGTACTGCCGCATATGATCGAACGCCGGTGGGGCAGAATCGTTGCCACCTCGTCCATCGTGGGCCGCATGGGGGCGGCGAAGTCCGGCCACTACGCGGCGGCGAAATGGGGTGTCATCGGTTTGGTCAAATCGCTTGCGCATGAAGTCATCCCGCACGGCATCACCGTCAATGCGGTACTACCGGCCGGTGTGCGCACCGATATGATCATGAATCCGGCAATGTATTCGGCCATGGTGCCCGATATCGACAATCCCACCCTCGAGGATGTGGAGGCGATGTTCGCCGCCGCTCCGCCGAATGGCGATCTCATTGTGCCGCAAGAGGTTTCCCATGCGATCCTGCTCCTCCTCGGCGAATCCGGACGGCATTTCAACGGCGAGGCCATCACCATCTCCGGCGGCATGAGCGCGGGCACCACCTGACGCTAGAACCCGACGCTCAGAATCGCCAGTACGAACGGCGCGGCGACGACGAGCACCCCGATAACCACCAGCGCCGCAATCACATTCGCGATGCGCCAACCGCGGGAGTGGGAATAGCCGCGCGACATCCGATGCGCATCCGCCGTGGACTGCCGCGCCCAGTCCATATAACGGGCTACATTCGGGCTGGCATTCCGACTCGCCTGCCAGGACGAGAATCCGAGATTTGTCATCGTCGATGTCCTTTCGACACTTCGCTCGAACCGATGCCGCCCACGCTATTTTCCGCACGGCCGTCCGTGAATCCGCCGAAGTACTCATCCATCTACTCATCCGGCGGCCGAGTCGGAGCGCCAGTGGCTGTCGGCGGCGGTTGCTCAGGCAAACGCACCGCACGCGACGTGCACGAACATCCGATGAACCAGCGCCCGTAGTGCGTAGGATCACCGGCATGCGACTATCCACACGTAACCAACTCGTTGGAACAGTCGTCTCGGTCACCCGCGGCGAAGCGATGGCCGTCGTCCGCGTCCGGCTGACCGGCGGCGACGAAATCACCTCCTCCATCACCCGCGACGCGGCCGACGACCTCCAACTCAGCGACGGCTCCCGGGTCACCGTTCTCATCAAATCAACCGAAGTCGCCCTCGCCGTCGACTGACTCACTGACATCGAGATCCGCGGGTTGATCGGCCAGCCCGGCGATTACTCGCCGAGTTCAGCCGTGCTGGCCGATCAACCCGCGAATGGGTGGTCAACTCTGGGGACGGGCGATGATCAGCGGGCAGTCGGTGGCGTGGAGGACGGCTTGGCTGACCGAGCCGAGGGTCATGCCGGCGAAGCCGCCGCGACCGTGGCTGCCGACGACGATGAGTTGGGCGTGTTCGGCCTCGGCGAGTATGCGTCTGGCGGGTCGATCTTCGACGACCACACGCTCGACCTTCAGGTCCGGATACTGCTCCGGATAGCCGGCGAGGCCTTCGGACAGCAGTCCCTCGGCCTCTTTCTGCATATCGGCGCGGGAGATATAGCGGTTGAATTCGGACCAGGTGAGCACCGCGCGCACCGCGACATTGCGATGGACGGCCTCGTCGAAGGCGATCTCGATGGCGCGGGTGGCGCTCGCCGAACCGTCTACCCCGACCAACACCGGGCCGAGCACCCGATCCGGTGTGTAGTTCTCGGGTTCGGGGATGACGGCGACCGGGCAGTGTGCGTGCCTGGCCACGGCCGTGCTCACCGAGCCGAGCAAGGCGCGGCGAAAGGCACCGAGACCACGAGTGCCGACAACCAGCATGCGCGCATCCTTCGAGCGGTCGAGCAGCACCGGTATCGGCGGCGCCTCGACAACGAAGGTGGCGATATCGAGCTCACCTACTGGCGCGGCCGCCGCGGTCGCGAACGCACGAGCCGTTTCGACTGCTGCCGCACCGGCCGTTCGAAACGCGTCGTAATCGATCTGCTCGAAGGCGATTCCGGGCCCGAAGTCCATCGGGGCGCCGATGCCGTGGACGATGTGCAGTGGTGCGCGATGATGAACGGCGTCGACCGCGGCCCAGCGCACGGCCTCGGCGGCGGCGTCGGAACCGTCTATGCCGACGAGCACGGGGGGATTGATGTTGGTGGACATGGGATGGCATGGCCCTTCTACGCGACGGGGATGGGTGCTCTACTGGGGGTGGACGACCATGACCGGGCAATGCGCGGTCTGCACCAGCGCGTTGCTGGTCGAGCCGAGCAGCAGCCCGCGGAATCCACCGCGCCCCCGGCTGCCGACAACGAGTAGTTGCGCCGATCGCGACCACTCCACCAGGGCCTGGCGCGGCCCTGACAGGTACACCTTGCGGATAACCAGGACGTTCGGGTATTTCTCCTGCCAGCCCGCGAGCTGCTCGTCCAGGACGGCCTGTCCGGCGGACTCGGTGTCGCGATCGGAGACGGTGTAGGGGAGTCCGGCGAAGCGGTCGTAATACAGGTCGCTCCAGGCGTGAACCGCGATGAGTCGCGCATTGCGCTCGCTGGCTTCGGCGAACGCCGCCCCGACGGCGGCCGTGCCGACCGATCCGCCATCGACGCCGACCACCACCGGCCCGATCCGTCGGGTCTGCTGCTCGGTGCCGGTCTCACGCACGACCACGACCGCGCCGTGACCGTGGCTGGCGACCGCGAGCAGTGTCGACCCGAGATGGCTCAGGGGGCCACCGGTGCCTGCCGCACCGATCGCGACCAGATGCGCGGCTTCGGACAGCTCGATCAACAGGTGCGCCGGATTCGCCTCGGACACTTCGGCTTCCACGGTCAGGGCGGGATCGACATCGCGGGCCAGTCGACTCGCGGTGCGGACCATATCCGCGCCTGCAAGGCGGATCGCATCGATCACCGGCGGTGTGATCACATCGTAGATTCCGTAGACGGCTCCGGCCGCGGCGAGGTCGAAGCCGTGCACGATGCGCAGCCGACGGCCCCGCTGGGAGGCGGTCTCGGCGGCCCATCGAACGGCGAGATCGGCGGCCTCGGAGCCGTCGACGCCCACCACAATATCGGCCGACGCCAGCCGGCGCGTTCCATCGTGGGGCTTAGCGGCCATCACAGGTGTCCCTTCGGTGTTCGATTGAGCAGCTGCGCGCAGGTCGAATCGGGCAGAGGCCTTTCGGTGGTCGCCAACCGCTCGTGCACGGTGGTGGTATTCGGTTCGGCGACCGAGATCTGATACGACATCCCTGCGCTCCGATGTCAGGACCGGTGCGCGAGGTAATCGAGTTCGGTATGGGCGAGGCGATCCGCCCAGGCCCGCGCACGCTCCAGCTCGCCCGCGACGAGCGGACCGAGGATGCCCTCGACGAGGAAGTCGGCTGGTTCGTCGATCAGCTCATAGCCTAAGCGCCGCAACCGTTTTCCAGCACCGCGGGCGGCCGATCCGGGCAGCCAGGACGGTTTCGCTGCCTTGGTGGCGAAGGCCGCGGCCCGGGAGCCCGGCGGCACCGGTAGCGCCGCATCCAGCCACTCCCGCATGCCGATGTCGACCGTGACCGGCGCCTCGGTGCGGGTCGCCGCGTCGCGTCGTGTGCGTGCCCGGCTCATGCCGAGGGCGTGCGTCGGAGCGCCGACCACGAGTAGATCCACGGTCGGCTCAGGACGCTGGGCGGCTGCCGCCACATCCAGCACCTCCGCCTCGCCGTATGCACTCAGTTCCGCCGCGATGGCCTTGGCGATCGCGGCGGTGTTGCCGAACATCGACTCGTAGACGATCCGGACCCGCATGATGGTCTCTTCCGCCGGGAAACTCCTTAGACCTCGACGCTACGACCGGGCAATGCCCCCGGACAGTGCCGAACCGACGCTTGCCGAGGGACTTTCGGCCATACCGCCAGCGGACGAACCGCACCATGCTCGCCATAACCCGAGCTCACCGCGAATCACCCACTCTCGAGACCTGGAGCGCCCCATCCTCGAGCAGGAACAGGCCCGCGATGGTCGCGTCCTTGTGGAAGCCGAGTTGGAAAGGTGCAGATCGCGATCGGCGCACGGGGTGACCATGTGCGGGTGCCGCCGTGACGGTCACCGAGGTACGAGAGATTATGGCGTGAACAGGATTTCGCTGTGGCGGGGCGGGGCTGTGGTCGCGTACCGGACCCGCTGATCGCCGGGCTGTATCCGCTGCCACCGACTGAACCGCTGTGCGAGCACCGCGATGGACAGCGCGCCGGTGAGCAGCGCCATGGGTTCGCCGATGCACTTTCGCTTGCCGGCGCCGAACGGCAGTCGGGCGGGGCCGAGGGCGATGAACAGTTGGTCGCCCGAATGCAGCGGGCGACCGGCCAATTCGGTATCGACCGCGACGTTGCGGAAGATCAGCGGAAATGAGGGCCGCTGCGTGACAACATCACCGAAAAGCGCGGTGAGCAGCGGCAACCGAGCGAGGTCGGCCGCCTCCGGCGTGCGGTTACCGACCACTTGCTCGAGTTCGGTCCGCAATCCGGCCAGCTCCCCCGGATTGTCCGCCAACCGTAAGCACGCCCACGCCTGAGCACATGCGGTGCTGTCGAAACCCGCCATCAAATGGCTCATCACCTGATCGCGTATCCGCTGAACCGAAAGTTCCGGACGCACCTGCAGCAGGTGCGCGAGCAGATCGCCGTCGGAGCCGCCCACGGCGCGCCGCCGGTCGATGATGGTGTAGACCTCGGTATCCATCGCGGCGATGGCACGCTGATAGCTGCCGCCGCCGACGCGGAACCACTGCTTGCGCTGGCTGTCGAAGATCGGCTGGGCCAGTCGTATCAGTGTCGCGCAGTCGACGGCTTGTCCGAAGAGATGTCGCGCCAGCAGTTCCACATTCAGCAGTTTGAATTCGGTGAATACGTCGACAGCTCGGTCTGGGCTCCAGCTTCCGACGCGGTCGACCAGCCGACCGACGGTCTCCTGCGCGAGCGGCGCCAGATTGGCGGCCGCGAACGCGGGATTGGTGTGTTCACGCAAGGTCCGCCAGTTTTGTGGATCGTTGACAGCGAACAACCCTTCGTCCCCGGTCGCCTTGCGGATTATCCGATAGATCGGGCCACCTTTGTCGAAATCTCCGGCGCCGGTACGCAGTACGCGGTCGACCAGGTCGAAGTCGCTGATCAGCCAAGACCGCCCCGGCAAGGGTATCCGGACACGAATGATTCCGCCGTTGCGCTGCGCCCGCCCGATCAGTGCGGCCGGTAGGTTGCGGTCGGCAATGGCCTGCCGCCAACCGATATCGGCTCGAATTCCGTTGGGCACAGCAGCCACCCCGCTCCTGGGCCGGATGTATCGAACCTGACGTTAGCAGGGCCTTGCGGTCGTCCGGGTCGAAAGAGTGGACCTGCGACGATCCCGGCACGCCCGAAAGGGTGCGGTCTCGCCTGTGCGAATCGCGCACCTCGGCCAGCGCGCAGGTCGCCGCCCTTCGATCCGATCGTTTCGGGAGCACACCGCGGTATGTCGTCGTACTCTCTGAGTACCGAAGGTGTTGATCAGCGAATATCCGGACATCGGGTCCGGCAGGAGCGTGACCACCACACGTCGAATCGCACATCCGAGCCCGTCTCCGCGGTATCGCCGGAGCTGGGAATGCCCATCCGACACGACAGCCGCATCGATCGGCCTTGGCGCGTGTACCCGGCATGAGGTCCGGAACCCGGACAACAGGATGAATGGCAAATAAACAGCTTTCGTTACCGGAGGTAAATGATGGCCAAGAAGTTCGAGGGGGCGGTCGCACTCGATATCCGTGATTCGGTGGCCGATTGGGGGCCTTACGCGGAGCCGGCTGCCCCGCGCGGCGCGCCGAACGTGCTGTATCTGGTGTGGGACGACATCGGGATCGGTACCTGGGACTGCTACGGCGGACTGGTCGAAATGCCGAATATGAAGCGCATAGCCGATAGTGGTGTGCAGTTCACGCAGTTCCACACCACCGCCCTGTGTTCACCCACTCGTGCCTCCCTGATGACCGGCCGGAATGCGACCTCGGTCGGGATGGCGACCATCGAGGAGTTCACCGACGGGTTCCCGAGCATGTGCGGTCGCATACCGGCCGAAACCGCGCTGTGCTCGGAGGTTCTCGCCGAGCGCGGGTGGAACACCTACGCGGTCGGCAAATGGCATATGACACCGCTAGAAGAAGAGAATCTGGCGGCGTCCAAGCGGCATTGGCCGCTGGGACGTGGGTTCGAGCGGTTCTACGGGTTCCTGGGCGGCGAGGCGGACCAGTGGTATCCGAATCTGGTCTACGACAATCACCCGATCTCGCAGCCGTACGCGCCGGAAGACGGATATCACCTGTCGAAGGATCTAGCCGACAAGGCGATCGAGTTCATCCGCGACGCGAAGGTGGTCGCCCCTGATAAGCCATGGTTCACCTATCTGTGCCCGGGATGCGGGCATGCGCCGCACCACGTACCACGGGAATGGGCCGACAAGTACCGCGGCCGGTTCGATATGGGCTACGAGAAGTACCGGGAGATCGTGCTGGAGAACCAGAAGCGCATGGGACTGGTACCTGAGAACACCGAACTGTCACCCATGAACCCGTATGTGAATGTCACCAGTGCAGACGGCAAACCCTGGCCGCTGCTGGACACGGTGCGAGCATGGGATTCGCTGTCGGAGGACGAGAAGCGGCTGTTCCGACGGCAGGCGGAGGTGTTCGCCGGATTCCTGTCCTACACCGACGCACAGATCGGCCGACTACTGGACTATCTCGAGGAAAGCGGCCAACTGGACAACACCATCATCGTCACCTTCTCGGACAACGGTGCCAGCGGCGAAGGCGGCCCGAACGGCACCGCCAACGAGATGAAGTTCTTCAACGGCTACCTCGACACGATCGACGACAGTCTGGCCAAGCTCGACGAACTGGGTTCGCCGACCACCTACAGCCACTACAGCATCGGGTGGGCGATGGCGTTCAACACCCCGTACAAGCTGTACAAGCGATATGCCTCGCACGAAGGCGGCATCGCCGACCCGTGCCTCATGTCATGGCCCGCCGGGATAGCGGCCCGCGGCGAAGTGCGCCACCAGTACCTCAACGTCTGCGATGTCACCCCGACCGTTTACGACCTGCTCGGTATCGCACCACCGGACACGGTGAAGAATGTGGCACAACGTCCCTTGGAAGGGATCAGTTTCCGGGCGCTGTTCGACGACGCGAACGCGGACGTCGGCAAGCACACGCAGTTCTATTCGATGCTCGGCACGCGCGGCATCTGGCATCGCGGGTGGTTCGCCGACACGATTCATGCGGCATGCCCGTCCGGCTGGGGACATTTCGACAAGGACCGCTGGGAACTGTTCCATATCGAGCAGGACCGCAGCCAGATGCACGACCTCGCCGAAGTTCACCCCGAGAAACTGGCCGAGCTGAAGGCGCTGTGGTTCTCGGAGGCCGAGAAATACAACGGCATGCCGCTCAACGATCTCGACGTCATCTCCGCCCTGACCCGCTACCGCCCGACCTACGGCGCGAAGCGGGACAACGCGGTCTACTATCCGGGCATCGCGGAGGTGGGACCCGGTGCGGCACTGGAGATTCAGGGGCGGTCGTTCGCGCTGCTCGCGGAGACGACGATCGACACTGCCGATGCCGAGGGGGTGCTGTTCGCCCACGGCGGCCGCCTCGGTGGACACACGCTCTACGTCAAGGACGGTCACCTCTACTACACCTACAACTTCCTCGGTGAGGAAGAGCAGACCATCGTCTCCGATCGAACGGTGCCGCTGGGTGACCACATCCTCGGGATCCGGTACGAACGCCAGGGAACCCGCGCCGACAATTTCACACCCACCGGTGCGGCCGTGCTGTACATCGATGAGGACCCGGTCGGCTCATTCGAGGACATGCGGACCCAGCCCGTCGTGTTCTCCGGTGTCGGGGAAGGAATCCGCGTCGGTCGCGACGGTGGCCAGTCCGTTTCCGCGCGGTATCGCGCACCGTTCCCGTTCACCGGGGGAACCATGCACCAGGTCATCGAGGACGTGAGCGGCAAGCCCTATCAGGACCTGGAAATGGTTGCGGCTGCGGCATTTTCGCGGGATTGAGGCGACGATCCGTGGCGACCGCAATCCGTGACGACATCCGGCGAGGCATGGTCCGGATATCCGGTGGCAGCTTCGCCATGGGATCGGAAGACTTCTTCCCCGAAGAGCGGCCGGTGCACCGGGTGCGGGTCGATTCGTTCTGGATCGACCCGCACCCGGTGACCAACGCCGCATTCCGCCGCTTCGTGAAGCGGACCGGGTACGTCACGGTCGCCGAACGCATTCCCGCAGCCGAGGACTATCCGGACGTGGAGCCCGAGAACCTGGTTCGGGGCGCGCTGGTATTCCAGCCCACCAGGGGACCGGTGCCATTGGACGACTGGCGCCGTTGGTGGCGGTATGTGCACGGCGCGTGCTGGCGCCACCCGCGCGGGCCCGGCAGCACACTGGACGGGCTCGACCGCCACCCGGTCACCCAGGTCGCCTACGAGGACGCCGCGGCATATGCGGCCTGGGTCGGCAAAGAGCTGCCGACGGAGGCCGAATGGGAGTACGCCGCCCGCGGCGGACTGGACGGGGCCACCTATGCCTGGGGCAATGAATTCGAACCGACCGGTCGACGGATGGCCAATATCTGGGTCGGTGCGTTTCCGTGGCAATTCCAGCCCGGTCGAGGGCAGACCGGGACACCCGGCACCACAGCGGTCGGCACCTATGCGCCGAATGGTTACGGTCTGCACGATATGACCGGCAACGTGTGGGAGTGGACCGTCGACCATTTCCGCCCCGAGTACCCGGCGCCGAGCTGCTGCGCCCCACTCGATCCGCACGTGGATGCGCCCGAATCAACGGCACCGCAACGCTTTCCCCGCCATATCATCAAGGGCGGCTCATACCTGTGCGCGGCGTGCTACTGCCTGCGGTACCGGCCCGCAGCTCGACAAGGTCAGGCCGAGGACACCGCGACCTGCCACATCGGCTTCCGGTGCGTCGTGCACGAGATCGCTTCGTGAAATCGTGTCCTCGACCTGTCAGGGCGGCGCCGGACGCGATCCGACCGCGTTCAGCCCACCTCCCCGTGGTGCTCGGCCGAGGGGCTCAGATGCACCAGACGACACTGCCGAGGGGGAAACACCACGTGGCTGATCCGAATGATCCTCCTCCTTGGACCGGAGCAGCGGCGGAGGGCGATGGAGGCGCCACGGCAGCCGAATCGGCAGTGGCCGCGGGCGCCGCGAGGACGAGCAGGGGCGCGGCGATAAGAGTCGCGGCTAGGGTTTTGACGATCTTGCTAGACATTTTGCTTCCTTACAACGACCTCTATGAAGTCCCGCGTACTCGGCCGCGCTGCCGAGCTACCGGACTGGGGCTGCGAGTGCGTCACGTGCCGAATCGACTCTGCGACACGCGATTCGCCAATTGGTGAAGTACATGACGCGTCCCGACAGGAACGCGCATTCAGGCTGGCCGACAGCTCAGCATCGACCGGACCGAACCAGACGCCATTTGGTACCACGGAAGGCGTCGTTAACAGCATACCGCTGGCTACCAGACGATTCGGCCGGAACGAGAACATTTAAAAGATAACTTTCCTGTTTAAGACCGGTAAAGCGACGTTTGCAATGCCTATCGGCCGGTCTTCGGTTCGACCGGGGAGTCATCGACATCGCCGCCTCGGCTCGCCGCGTGTCGCTCGCAACCGGCTGGCGACGCGACAGACACCAGTTCGGCCCTTCATGAACACAGGCAGATCTGTATCGCCCTGTGGAGACCTTGCTGCATCGTGACGCGCTGGCCCGCTTCGGCCGCGCGCTGTCGATCCGACCCGCACCCAGATCCTGCTGAGCCTGCGCGGATCACTGCGCGACGGCGGTGCTCGTCGAAGGCGACCCGGAACCCCTGGCCCGAGCGCTGGCCGACGTGCTCGACCGGATTCCCAGCCTGCCCGCCGACGATCCCGCCGCGATCCTCACGGTGCAGCCCACCGAAGCCGTGGTCGCGGTCGACGCCTACCTGCACAAGATCGCGGGCGAGGCCCACCCGATCCTCGGCCGGCGACACCATCGTCGACGAACTCGATACCGGTGGCGCGGTACTGCGCCCCTCGGTACACCTCGTAGCGGACAGCACCGCGGCACAACTCAACGTCGAACTGCCCTTCCCGTGCGTGTGGGTTGGCCCATGGTCGGCGTCGGACGGCGTTGCGCCGCTGAAGCATTCACTGGTATTGACGGCAATGACCGAGCGAAAGCGCCTGATCGAAGAGCTCCTCGACGAGCCGACGATCACCAACCTGTACCTCGGCGACAATCCGACCACCTGGCTGCGCCCCGGCGTACCCCACGACAGCTATCTCGCCGAATTCCTGATGCGCACCAAAGGCATGATCCGATCCGGAGTTTGACCGCCCTCCTGACAGCTGGTATCACTCGTCCTGGCGGCACGGCCCGACCCCAAGTCACCGACCCCGAGCATTCGCGCGGTGTGGGCCTATTGTTCGGTTCCGGCCGGTAGGTTTGCGGATGCGGATATCCTTCGCAGCCGATGATGTGCAGCCAGTGATGAATGGATAGGGCCAACGCGTGACATCGACCGAAACCGAACCGCGCGTCGAGCCCGACCGGGTCGCGGAGCGGGGCAGCGACTACGCCCGGCTGGCTCGCCGAGTGCGACAAGCGGGACTGCTGAACCGGCGGCTGCGGTACTACGGCTGGCGAATCGCGGTCACCGTGGCCGGGCTGGCTGCCGGGTGGACGGCGTTCGCTCTCATCGGCGACTGCTGGTGGCAGCTGGGCACCGCGGTGTTTCTCGCCGTGATCTTCGCTCAGTTCGCCTTCCTGGGCCACGACGCCGGACATCAGCAGATCTTTCGCACCCGACAGGCCAATTATCTGTTCGGCATGATATGCGGGAATCTGGCCATCGGGTTGAGCATCGGCTGGTGGGTCGGCAATCACAATCGACACCACGCGAACCCCAACACCGAGGACGCCGACCCCGACATCATGGGCATACTGGCGCATTCCGGTGTGCGGGCGCGGGCCAGCCGTGGCATCCGGCGGCTGATATTCCGATATCAGGCGTGGCTGTTTTTCCCGATGTTGTTCCTCGAAGCGGGCAGCCTGCACACCGCAAGTGTGCGAGCTGTGGCACGCCGGGCGACGCCGTACTGGGGCCGGGAGGCCGCACTGCTCGGTGCCAACGCGGCCTTGTACCTGTCCGCGGTATTCCTCGTGCTGTCCCCGGCCAAAGCCATTGCCTTCCTTGTGATGCAGCAAGGCCTGTTCGGGTTCTATATGGGGTGCACGTTCGCACCCAACCACAAGGGAATGGCCGTGCTGTCGAATCCCGGTTCAACCGACTTCCTACGTCGTCAAGTGCTCACATCCCGCAATGTCCACGGCGGGTGGCTGACCGATGCTGCCCTCGGCGGTCTGAACTACCAGATCGAACACCACCTTTTCCCGACCATGCCCCGGCCCAACCTGCGCCGAGCCCAACCGCTGGTCGCCGCATTCTGTGCTGAAATCGGTGTTCCCTATTGCCAGACAAGCCTTCTCGGCTCATATACCCAAGCGCTGCGTCACCTGCACACCGTCGGTCGGCTCGCCGGTCCGGATGCGAACCGACCACCCGGTGCGACTCGCGAAGCCTTGCGTGACACCGAGATCGGGGCGCTGGTGGCCCCGATCGATTCATCGGGCACCGAGCACCGCGAGGGCTTGTCGGGCACGGGGAGCGTGTAAGGGCGAGAAGTGCGGGTTGATTCGGAGCGCGTCGGCCAGTGCGGTGGCCGCCTGATCGGCCTCACCCAGCGCCGCGAGAATCATGCCGCGATGGTAGGCGAGAGTGGCGCTGCGCCAGCCCAGCGATGCCGCCCGGTCGGCGTAACCGATCGCCTCGGCATCGCGGCCCGCCTTGTGCAGCGACCAAGCGAGCACATCGGATGTGATGACACTTTGTCTGCGGTCGAACTCCAGTTGTGCCAGTCGCACCGCCTCGACGGGATCGCCGTGTTCGGCAGCGAGCTGAGCAGCGTCCACGTAGTCGGTGGCGCCCTGAGCTTCGAGTCGACGGAACTGGTCGGACACCTCCCGATACTTGGCGGCCGCCTGGTCGGGTCCGCCTGCCGCATCGAATAGTTCGCCCAACTCGATCAGGTATTCGGGTAGCGGCGCACGGTCGATCAGCGCGGTGTACTGGGCAATGGCTTGTTCGAGCTCGCCGCGGGCGGCATAGGTCTTGGCCATGCCCTGCTGCAGCGCCGCGTTGTGCGGGTTCGCCAGCAGACCGAGCTGATATTGGTTCTGGGCCTCGTCGAGGTCTCCGGTGTTGAATCCGAGCTCGCCGAGGTGGTAGCGGCAGAAGGCGATCTGGTCAGCGGTGTTCGCCGCGGCGAGCGCCATCTGCAGCGCGTGCCGGGCATCGTCGGTGCGACCGTGCAGTTCCAGGTCGTAGGCGGCGCGGGTGAATGCCGGCACACCTGGGCGCAGGTCGAGCATCCGCTGCACGGCCGCGGTCGCGGCATCGGCATCGCCGAGTTGGGTCAGCGCATCGATCAGGACGCCATAGACGTCGGCGCTGTCCGGTCGCACCGCGAGAGCTTGTTCGCCGTAGCGGCGCGCCGCCGTGAACTCGTGCCGGGCATTGGCGAGTGCACCGAGTCCGATCAGCGCCGCGGCATTGCCATCGGGCTGCAACTGCAGCGATCGCTCCAACGCCCGCTGCGCCTCGCCGTAGTTCTCGGGATTGCCGGTCACCCGGGCGAGCTCGACGTAGGAGGCACCCAGACCGGCCCAGCCGATCGCATTGCCGGGTACTCGGTCGAGTTGTCTTCTGGTCTGGGTGATCTGCGTGATCAACGGGTCGCTCGGATCGGTATGGACCGGCCCCGCCGTGGACGAATTGTCGGGCAGTAGTGCCGTCGTCCCCAGTGCGGCGGCGATCAACCCGGCCAGGACGACGAGCAGGATAAGCAAAGGTTTGCGCAAGATACGAGAACGAAGATCGGACATCACAAGTCCTTCGGGCATCGAGGTGAAGAAGGTAAATGATCGTGCCGGTGGCGGGACCGATCCCGCCACCGGCACGAGATGTCAGGCGCTCGGAGGTGGACCGGACGCCGCGGTGCGGCGCGCCCGACGGCGGATCAGCAGCCAGGCGCCGCCCACGACCACCGCACCCGCACCGACACCAGCCGCGATCAGCAGCACCGAAGACGTGCGGTCGGCATCGTCGGTTTGCGCCACCGTGACGGCCGCGTTGCTGGTCGCGGCCGTCGCCGTGGCCTTGGCCGTGTTCTTACCCGGCGACGGCAGCGCGACGTAGGGGAAACTGTCGGAGAACGATGCGTCGTTGGCATCGACTTTGTCCCCGGCAGCCAGCGCGTCGACCGGCTTACCGGTCTGCGCCGCGCCCACCATGGCCTGAAGCGCGATATCGACGACGTCGTCGCTCAGCCGCCGACCGTTGGGGAATCCCTGGAGATCACCGCCGATCACGCCGAGCCGATTCGGCTTCGCCGTGCTCGGCACCGACATATTCAGGCGCAACATCTCCGATGGCTGGAACGCCGCGGCCTGAGCGTCGGCATTCAGGATCTGCGAGTTCAGGTCGGCCTGAATCGGCGGCGTGCTGCGGTCCAGCGTCGGTGCCTTCTTCGCGATCCCGGTGAGGAAGATTTCCACGAGGTCGTTGCGCGGCGTCGCGGGCGCGGGCACCTTGTAGAGCGACTCGATCAGTTTCGGCAGCTCGGGATCGGTGACCCGTTGCACGACCTCGGGAATCGTCGCATCCTTGCTCGGCGACAGCCCGTTGAATGCGTCCTTCAAGCCGACGGGGACGACAACTTCATTGACGAGAGGGTTGCCCAGGCGCGACACCTGGACGAACTCACCAACCGATGACGCGGCACCCGGGCTCAGTTGCAGCGAGCGGCGCTCGGTGTCGCTCCACACCCCGATCACCGGATTGCGCGCCGGGTCGCTGCGCAGCGCGAGGTCGCGCTTCGGCACCTGCAGGACAACGGTGTTGACGTTGTATCCGGCCAGGGTGTCGGTACCTACCTCGGACAGGTCACCACCATAGAGCAGGTCGAATACGCGCAGATCGAGGAAGAAGGGATCCTCCGCACTCCCGACATACACCGAGCCGCCGCCCGGCAAAGCGGTGGTCGCCTGCTTGCGGAGCTGACCGTAGTCCGGCATCGAGGCCGGACCGGTGAAGGACGGAGCCGCCTGGCCGTGCGCGATCGGCCGCCAGTCGTTCACGCCGTGGCTGACCGACACCGCGTAGTTCTGACGGAACAGCAGGTTCTCGTCGTTCAGTCCGGTGACCGGACCATTGTTGTAGAGGAAGGTGCTGCCGCCGCGCCGATCATCGGTCGTGAAGGTGACTCGATAGGTGATGTCGGGCTTTCCATTTCCGTCGTTATCGATATTGATGTCGTAGTTGGCTTCGGTGGCCCAGGGGTAGAAGTTCGGGCCGCCGTTGGGTTCCTGCAATCCGAACCAATTGGCGACGATCGTCACCGTATCGGGGTTGTCGGGGCTGACGAACGAATAGACGTCGGTGTTGTCCACCGCCGGATCGGCGGCGACCAAGGGGGCCTCGCGGTGGCTCGAGGCGCCTGCGGGCGGCAGTGCGGGGCCGCCCACAGTGCTCAGCGCGATGACGCCGACACCCACGAGAATGCCGGCGGCCCGGCATCGAGAGCCGCGGCGGAGTAGACGGGACATGAGTTTTCCTTCGACAAGTTCGATGATGCTGCGCCGGGGGCGCGGTCGGACACGGCTCGAAAGGTGTATTGGCAAGCAAGGCAAGGCATTCGAATACGCCTTCGACCTCAGCTGATCGGTATTTATCGAGTCCGTGCTGCCAATGGTGAACCCGGACCAGCACGGCCACATCGGTCGATCGACCTATCTCGGACAGGTGCTGCCGCCGCACGGTGGTCGATCTTCGCCATCAGCGGCCTACTCCTCGCCGGGTTCGGCGAATTGACCGGTTCCGGACAGTACGGTTGTCAGCACTCGCACCAGTTCGGCCTGTCGATGCGTACCGGTCTTTTCGAAGACGCGTTGCAGGTGCGTGCGCACGGTGTTCGCCGATACCGCCAGCTCCTCCGCGATCGACCGCAACCCTTCGCCACGCGATGCCGCCGCCGCGACGCGTGCTTCGGCTCCGGTCAACCCGTACAGTTGCCGCAGTGCCTTCGGTCCTCCCGATGTTTCATGGTCCGGGTCGACGATGACGACGAGCGCCGCCGATGTCCGGTCCTCTGGGCGACCGACCTTCGGATCCAGCGGTAACACCAGCAGTGCGTACGAGCTGCGACCGCTGTGCCGGGGGATGAGCGTGCGCCCTCCGGCATACGGTCCATGCCGGCGGATCGCCGAATCGATCATGGCGCGCACCCCGACCGCGGTTCGGCTGTCCGATGATTCGAGGTGGCCGCGGCGACCGATACCGAGGCCGTCTCGCGATTCCAGAATCGACAATGCCGCCGGGTTCGCGTAGCTGACCGCGCCGCAACTCGACACGATCACCAGCCCGTGCCGATGCGCGTCGAGCACGGCGATCGCTTGGCTGTGCGCGTCGCGGGCATCGGTCAAGCAGGACTGCACATTCAGCGCGTTCCGCAGATGCGGGAGCAGCAGGCGCATTGCCGATGCCGCCTGTGCTCGGTCGAGATCGCGGCTCCCATCGGGATATACCCCGATCCACGTTGTGCTTGTGCCACTGGTGAGGAGCGCGAGGATCCCGTTGCCCAGCCGGTGTGGCACCATCCAGTCGCAGAAGAACGGATGGCGGTGCAGGTAATCCGACCCCAGCAGTTCTTCGTACGTCGTAATGACACCCGCGGGTTGATGTTCGAGCGCCCTCGCGATCGGATCGATTCGCCAGAATCTGGTGTTGTAGCTGTGGCGCAGCTCGTCCGCGCCGAGTGAACAGGCGGTCATCCGCCGGCTATTCGATTCCGAGACGACCAAGCCGCCGCGGTGCGCGCCCAGTGCGGTGACGATATCGTGCAGCGCCTGTGACCATTCACGCGGATGCAGCGCCGCGCGGTTGATTCGCGCGACGATCGCGGAGAACCTCTCGATTGTCATCGGCATATGAAATGACCTGCGACACAAGAGAAACGGGAGTCATCCTGGGCGGAGCATAAAGCTTCGAGAGGTGCTGCACACGAGTAGTCCGGCACTTGATTCTACCTGCCCACCTGCCGTCGACGTGGCCCGCTTTCTCATCGGTTTGGATGACGAACCGCGTCACGAACCCTGCTCTACTGAGTTGGGCAACTGCTTCGCTACAGCCGGTCGGCTGTGGCTTCCCGAGGGGGCACCGTGATCGAGACACTTCACACCCGGAATCGGGTGCGGCCGACATGACCAGATACTGGCCGTTGGCACACGGCCGCATCGTGACTTCTCGATTCGGTCCGCGCGACAACGGATTCCACTGGGGTGTCGATCTGGGCTGGCCGGGCGGCAGCGGCGGACTACCCGCCTATGCGGTTCAAGGCGGCACGGTGGTATTCGCGGGTCCGGCCTCCGGATTCGGCGGACCCGATCCGGCGGGCTGGGTCGTCGTGGACCATCCCGCCGAAGACGGTGGCGGCACAACCGTGTACGGCCACGTGGTCCGCGAGGTCGCCGTCGGCGACCGAGTCGAAGCCGGGCAGCGGATCGCCCGGATCAACCCCGATTCCGCATCCAATGGCGGCGTCGCCCCGCACCTGCACCTCGAGTGGCATCGGCATGTCTGGGTGCCACCCGGATCGGACCGCCTCGACCCGCTGCCGCTGCTGGCCGCAGCCGCGGACCCGCCACTCTCGACCAATGGAGGTTCTCGCATGTCGACGGCAGTCGATTTCGCCGCACGTTTCCTCGAACCCGAGGCCATCAAGGCGGCCGGACACAGTGCCGTCCTGGTCTACGTGGCACCGAGCCGACCCGGATCCAGTTTCGGCGCCAAGCCGGTGACCAAGGAGTACATCGATAGCCTGCGGGCCAGCGGACTCGAGATCGTTTCGATATGGCAGTACGGCAAGCCCGGTAATGCCCAGGCACCTTCGGATTGGACCACGGGCTACGACGGCGGGCACCGAATGGGCCTGCAGGCCAAGGAGATCCATATCGCGGCCGGCGGGCCGGACCGGTGCCCGATCTTCTTCGCGGTGGACGAGGATATTTCGCTGAGTCAATGGAACGACCTGGCGGTCGACTTCTTTCGCGGTGTCAACGACGCGATCGGTCGGGACTGGACCGGGGTCTACGGCTCGTCCAAGGTATGCGCCTGGGCCATCCAAGACGGTGTGCTCGGCCGGACTGCCGAAGGCAGGTCCTGGGCGTGGCAGACGCGCGCCTGGTCTGGCAATCGGCTCGACACCCCCGAGGCCGTCCTATATCAGCGCGTGATCGATACCCCATCGAACCCGGGCCCGCTCATCGACGGCAGCTCGGTCGACGTCAACGACATCTTGGCTGCCGACTTCGGGCAGTGGTCCATCCAACGCACTCAGGCACAAGGAGAAAACGCCGTGAACGCCCCCTTCTTCACCGAACTCGACCGAATGGGGGACTCTCGGTCGGAGCGCTGGGGAGCGCGCATCACCAATTTCCTGCTGCACACCGAGGAAGGCAACAGCACGGCCGAATCGCTGGCGGCGTATCTCGACAACACGGCCAACGGCGTCTCGTATCACTACACGCTGAGGAATGGGATCGTCTGCGATGTCGTCGATACGGATTACGCCTCGTGGTCGGTCCTGGATGCGAACGCGCAGACGATCAATCTCTGCTTTGCGGGCAGTCGGGCCGCTTGGTCGCGGGACCAATGGATGGCCATCGACGAAGACCTCCGGATAGCCGCCTGGCTGGCTGTTCAGGATGCGAAGAAGTACGGCTTCGCCACCGATGTGATCGCCCCGCCCTATACGCGGCGCGATGGGATCTCCGACCACAAATACGTGACGGAGTGCCTGGGGATCGGCACCCACACCGACGTCGGCCCCAACTTCCCGTGGGATGTCTTCGAAAACCACGTCCGAGAGTTCACCGGTGCCGCGCCGGCCGGAGAAATCGATGCGAAAGCGGCGGCTTCGCCGTGGCTGGGCCCGCGGCTCGGCACCGGAAGCGAGATGAAGACCGCCGACGGTGTCGGTCGATTCGCGCAGTTCGAGAATGGATACATCTACTGGCATCCCTCCACCGGAGCGCATCCGATCCCGTCGTCGTTGTTCGACAAATACGCGGAAACCGGTTGGGAGGCTGGGCCTTTGGGCTATCCGATCACTGATAACACGATACTGCTCGACCCGAAGGACGTGGAATGGGGCGAGGTGGAGGGCTTCCAGAACGGGGCGCTCTACCACCGCAACGGCCAGCCGGTGTACTGGGTACACGGCGAAATCCGTGACCGCTGGAATCGGAGCGGATTCGAAAACGGCCCACTCGGGTGGCCGACATCCGACGAAATCCCCTTCGACACCGGGAGTTACCAGGAATTCGAAAACGGCCGAATCTACTGGACACCGAAACAAACCCTCGCCCTCCGGTCGGTCAGCGGACATGACGAGCCGTTGCCGGATGGCCCCTGAGAACGGTCGGTTGGGCTATCGGTGTTTACTCCATTCGATGACCGCGGCGACGATCTCGTCGGCGGCGTCTTCCTGGATGTAGTGACCTGCCCCGTCCAACAGGACAGTTCGATGGTCTGGGAACTGTTGCTCCCATCGGCGACGTTCGGGGCCGCGGAACGCGACGTCCTTCGTGCCCCACACCAGCAACGCCGGGCGGTCGCGCAACACCGGCAGTCCCCGCTCGACGTCGGCGAGAAACGCTCTGCTGCAGAGGATTTCCCGCGGGAATACGTGCACCGGCCGACGTGATTCCGGCGTCGGGAACGGCCCACGGTAGGCATTCATCACCGACTCGGGCAGTTTCTTACGCCGGACACCCGCGGGGATGATCCGTTCGACGAAGAAGTTGCGGCGCAGGATCAGCCAGCCGCCGATCGGGCCGCCCAAGAACCGGGAGAATGCCTGGGTGCCCGGATCGGACTTGGGCCAAGCCCAGGTGTTTCCGATGACGAACGAGGCAAAACGGTCGGGGTGTCGCGTGGCGACCGCGAATCCGATCGGGCCACCCCAGTCCTGCACCAGCAGTGTCGCATCACCCAGGTCGAGTCGGATGATCAATTCCTCGACCATGCGGGCATGCTCGGCGGGGGTGAATCCGTAACCGGGAGCTGCCTGTGAAAGTCCGAAGCCGGGATAGTCGATGGCGATACAGCGGAACCGATCTCGCAATCCGAGGATCACGTCCCGGTAGAGGAACGACCACGTCGGATTGCCGTGCAGCATGATCAGCGGCGGTCCGCTGCCCTCGTCCACATAGTGCACCCGCGAGCCGTCGATCTCATCGAAGTGGTCCGCAAACGGGTACAGCTCAGCAGGGATCCAGGCCGGCCTGGAGGGGGTGTCGGCGTTGCTTTCCATCGCGCGTCAGCTCCTTCCCGCAGTGGTTGGTTCAACCAGAATTCTGCTCCGGTGCGTCGTGAAAGCAGGGTCGGTTCTTCGAGGAAATCGAGCAGGCGTGCGTACCCCGGTATCTTTGTCATTGTGACGGTTCCACACACCGAGGTCACCGCGCGGCGGACGCGCCGAACCGCATCGACGATCCTGTCGGCGATCGTGGCGAGTATTGCTGTCGTGTGTGCTGCCGTCTGGTGGCCGCGCACCGCATGGTCCGCACCCGGTGGAGATCCGGTCGGCGAACTGCAGTTCGGTGGGCTGCAACGCACCTATGTCGTACATGCGCCGGTCGGCGGCAGCAAACCGACCGGCCTTGTCGTGGCACTGCACGGCAGGGGTGGCACCGGTCGCGGGGAAGCGGAATTGACCCACTACAGCGATGTCGCCGACGCCCACGGTTTCGTCGTCGTCTACCCAGACGGTGTCGACAAGGGCTGGGCCGACGGACGCGGTGTCTCGGAACCCGATCGCCGAGGCATCGATGACGTCGGCTTCATCACGGCGTTGGTCGACAAACTCGTGCACGACTACGGGATAGACCCCGGTCATGTGTTCGCCACCGGCATGTCCAACGGCGGCTTCATGGCCAACCGCCTCGGCTGCGATCGCGCGGACGTGTTCGCCGCGATCGCACCTGTCGCAGGCACATTGGGCGTCGATGTGGCATGCCGCCCAGCGCGGCCGGTGGCGGTCATGGCGACCCACGGGACAGCCGACCCGATCGTGCCATTCGACGGCGGCACGATGACCGGCCGCGGTGGCCGCAGCGATATCGTCTCGGCAACCGACCTCGCCAGCCGCTGGCGCGATCTCGACGCCTGCCCCGGTCCGCCCGGTGAGACCGTTCTGCCCGGCGGTGCCGAAGGCACCGAAGTCCACCAGTTCAGCGCAACCGAGTGCGCGGCCGGCACCGCCGTGCAGTTCATGCAGGTCGACAATGGCGGCCATACCTGGCCCGGCGGATCGCAATACCTACCCAAAGCGGTCATCGGCGCGACAACACATGCTTTCGATGCCGCCGAGGCGGGGTGGCGATTCTTCGAAGCCCACGCCAGGTGACCCGCGCGTCTTCGGACGTTTGGGCAGTTTGTGCATTTTTGCAGACCATACCTGCGGATTTCTCTCTTGTCTCAACACAACGGCGACAGCAATACTCGCCGGGCGAGCCTGTGCGGTGCGTCACATGCATCCGGCGGCCTCGCATGCGAGAGAAAGATGAGGAACGGCGGGATGACGTCCACCAGTGCAGAAACCGGCACCGAAAACAGTGAGGTAACCAGCCGTGAAAAGGGGCTCGCGCGGGTTGCGCAGTCGCTGGCCAGGTGGACAGAGAAATGGTTCCCGGACGCCTATGTCGTCGCGCTGGCAGGCGTATTGATCGTGGCCATTGCCGCACTGGCCAACGGCTCGTCGCCGCGAACGGTCGCGAACGCGTTCGGCGATGGTTTTTGGGATCTGACCGCTTTCACTCTGCAAATGGCAATGGTGGTTCTCACCGGGTACGTCATCGCCACCTCCCCGCCTATCGCCCGCCTGATCGACCGGCTGGCCACCTGGCCGCAAACCGCCAGTGGTGCGGTGAGTTTCGTTGCGTTTCTTTCCATGTCGATATCGTTTCTGAACTGGGGGCTCAGTCTGGTTTTCGGCGGTCTCCTGGCCCGTGCGATCGCCCGTAGGACCGATCTACGCGTGGACTATCGCGCGCTGGGCGCGGCGGCGTTCATGGGGTTGGGCGCGGTGTGGGCGCTGGGCATATCGTCCTCGGCCGCGCAACTGCAGGCCACCGCCACCTCGTTGCCGCCGGCGCTGTTGCGAGTCACCGGTGTCCTCGACTTCGGACACACGATCTTCACGTGGCAGTCCCTGCTCATGTGCGCCATCATCATGGCGCTCACTGTGGTGATCGCACACTTCTCAGCGCCGAAGGACGCGGCGATCAAGACCGCTCAGGAGTTGGACGTCGACCTCGACGACCAGCCCGCGGAAGTGGCTCCGCGAGCGCGTCCAGGGGAGTGGCTCGAGTACAGCCGTATCCTGCCGATCCTGGCCGTCCTGATGACCGTGGGCTGGTTGATCTCCCAGCTCACCAGCAAACCAGTGCTCACCGTAGTAAGCAGCCTGAACGGTTATCTGCTCGTCTTCCTCATGCTGGGCTTGGTGCTGCACGGGACCCCGCGTAAGTTCCTGCAAGCCGTCTCCCTCGCCGTACCCGCAACCGCTGGCATTCTCGTCCAGTTCCCGCTGTATGCCGCCATGGCCGCGATCCTCACCAAGGCAAAGGGGAGGGGCGGTGTCACCATCTCCGAACACCTCGCGGACTTCTTCACGAATATCGGCGGCGGCGGAAGTTTCGCCATCGTCATCGCTCTGTACACCGTGGTGCTGGGCGTCTTCGTCCCGTCCGGTGGCGGAAAATGGCTGGTCGAAGCCCCTTACGTCATGCAGGCATCGACCGATGTGCACATGAACCTCGGCTGGACGGTCCAGATATACAACGTGGCCGAGGCACTACCCAACCTCATCAACCCGTTCTTCATGCTCCCGCTGCTGGCAGTGCTCAAACTGCGGGCGCGTGATCTGGTCGGATTCACGTTCCTGCAGTTCCTGTTCCACTTGCCAGTGGTACTGCTGCTCGTATGGCTGCTCGGCATGACGTTCGAATACGTCCCACCGATCCTGCCCACCACCCCGTGACCCCGCGAGGACGCGCAGCGGCCATCGGAGATCTTTCGGCATTCCCGGACCACCTCGCGGTTCAAGTCACCGTCAACGCAGGTCGTTGGCTGCGGAGATCCACCGCCGAGCCGTGATCGGCAGTGCGCCAAGGGGGGCGAGATCAGCTGCTCCATCCTGCGCTCGGCGGATATGGATGTCAGCGTTTGTTCGGGCCGCTAACCAGTCGGGGGCGTTGGCACCGACTCGACTGCTCCGAGCTCGTCCAGCAGTTGCTCACTCGCAGCCCACAGGCGCGCGGCCGCGCCGTCGTCGAGGGCGGCCGGGCTCGGCGTCTCCTCGGCCTTGTCGTGGAAATACCTCCCACCGCAACGCCCACCCTCCGGATCGGTGGCGAGCCACACCAGCGTTTCGGCCGGAATATCGGGGGAGACGGTGTTCGCCGCCGCCATATGCGCCCGCATCTGGCCGTCGCCATGGGAGGCGAAGTTGCTCGCGACGATGCCGGGATGCATGGCCTGAGCGACGATATGGTTTGGCGCACGCCGCGCCAGCTCGCGAGTGAACAGAATGTTGGCCAGTTTCGCCTGACCGTAGGCAACGGCCGGGTGGAACCGGCCCAGACTCTGCAGATCATCCCAGTCGAGCCCCTGGCTGATCCGGTGCGCACTGGACGACACCGCAATCACTCTGGCCGATCCGGCCGACGTGTCCTTCGCTGCCCGCAGCAGCGGCCGCAACTGCCGGGTCAGTAGAAATGGGGCGAGGTGGTTGGCCGCGAACGTGGCCTCGATGCCCTCTGCGGTGACGATGCGCCGATCGCGCACACCACCAGCGTTGTTGATCAGCACGTCGACGTGTGGAACGTGGACCCGGATTTCCTCGGCGAGGCGTGCCACCTCTGCCATCAGCGTGAAATCGCCTCGCAGCATGGTGAATCCGCCGCTACTACCCGCCGCGACACCAGCGAGCTCCGTCTCGGCCGCAGCGCAGCGGTCCGGGTCCCGGCCGAGGCCGATCACACGCCAACCGAGCTCAACGAACCGGCGCGCGGCGGATCGTCCGATCCCCGAACTCGCTCCGGTGACGATCACGACGCGGCTGTCGGAAACAATTCTCGCGCTTGCCATTTCAACTCCTCTTGCTGGGGGTGGGACGTCCGACTCGCCGTTTCCCTGCCACGTCGCCGCCGATCAACGGCCGCGTCGCGAAACCTCCCTCTTGCGCTCCGGCCGCCAGCCCGCTTAGAAATGATACGTATGAGTTGCCATTATTCCTAGGCGACGACAGCAGGGAAGGACACCCGAGTGAGTTCTGCCGTAGATCGATTGACCCGGCTGGTCGGTGCCGACGACCGCTTCGACTTTTCCCATACCGAGTTGCGCGATGCGCAGGTCGCGGCGCTCGATGAGCGCCTCCAGGAGCGAAAGGATCGCATCAAACTACTTGGTCATCGCGCACGCGAGGCCGCGGTGACGGCGGTGCGCGACCGCGCGGAGGTGGTGCCGCTGTTGTTCCCGCACACGGCCTACAAGAGCTACCCGGAGCGCTTCCTCACCGAAGGACGATGGGACCGCCTCGGCAAGTGGCTGGGCACCATCTCGCCCTATCCGATCGCCCCGATCGAGACCGCCGACATCGCCGATATCGACCAGTGGATCGACCGGCTACGAGCCGCGGGCCACTACGTGTCGTGCTCGAGCGGCACCACCGGCAAGTCGGCGATGCTGCTCGCGACCGAGGCGGACATGAACTGGTCACGCACGGATACCGTGAACGCGTTCTCCTGGGGATCGGGTGTGCGACCGATGCAGGATCGCCGGGTGCTGGGCATCGCGGCAACCGCGGCGGTGCCGAAAAACGCGATTGTCGGCCAAGCGCAGTTGGCAGCGTTCGGCGATCCCGATCGGGAACGCTTCGGATTGCCGATCCCGCCGATCACGGTCGGTTCGCTGACCTCGATGGTGGTGTTGCGCAAGAAGATCGCCGATGGCACCGCGCTGCCCGAGGAGGTGGCCGACTTCCAGCGCACTTCCGCGCAGCGACAGGAAGCGCTGGACAAGGCGCTGGTAGCGGCGGCGGAGGCGCTGGTCGAATACCGCACGGAGAAGCTTTACATCTCCGGCATGTGGAACGCGCTGTACCAGGTCGCCAAGTTGGTCCGCGACATGGGCTATGCCGCAAAGGATTTCCATCCGGACAATTGCATCTATGTCGGGGGCGGCCTGAAGCGCGCCCAATTGCCGCCCGACTACCAGGAATTCGTCTACCAGACGTTCAACATCCCCGCGGAGCGGGATTTTCAGAACTACTCGATGCAGGAGCTCAATTCTGCGATGCCCAAGTGCCACAAAGGCAATCGCTACCATGTGCCGCCGTGGATCGTGCCGTTCGTGCTGGACGAGGCGGGTGAAACATTGCTCCCGCATGCCGATGGCGAAGTCGAGGGTCGCGCGGCATTTTTCGACCTCGCGCTCGACGGGCGCTGGGGCGGCGTGATCACCGGCGACAAGATCGCGCTGGACTTCGACCCGTGCGCCTGCGGATGCAAGGGCCCCTCGATCCGCAACGACATCGTCCGCTATGCCGACCTGGCCGGTGACGACAAGATCGGTTGCGCCGGAACCGTCGACGCGTATGTGCGAGGCCTGTCATGACCACTACCGACACCACTGCCGTTGCCGCGCCGTTCTTCCTGCGCGGCGATCTGCACGAGGGACGCGACCTCACGCATCGCTCGCGCGATCTCGGCGTCACCTTCGCTACCCCGCGGCTCGCGCTCGACCGCGCGATACACCCGCGTACCGAGGTACCGCCGCTGCTCAACGTCCCGCTCGACGAGATCATCGACTTCCTGGTCGAGACCGGCGACCGAATCCGCCACCCGGACAACCCATTCCTGCGCGACTGCATCGACCGCATGGCCGCCACGCACGTGCTGCCCCGGCCCGTGCTGCAAGCACAGGTCATCGGCGCGGCCGACTATCTGGACCGACGGCTCTTGCGCACCGTCGTGGAGCAGAATTTCCCCGACCCCGCCGCGCTGGATCGGTGGGTCCCCAAACAGGACTTCACCGGCCGCAAAAGCTTCGTGCGCGCCTTCGCGCCCCGGCTGATCCACGTGCTGCCGGGCAACTCGCCAGGCGTCGCGGTGAAGTCCGTCGCGCAAGGCGCGCTGGTCAAAGCGGTCAACCTGTTCAAGATGTCCTCCAGCGACCCCTTCACCACCGTCGCCATCCTGCGCACCATGGCCGATATCGACCCCGAACACCCGATCGTCACCTCGATGTCGGCGGTGTACTGGCGCGGCGGCGACGACACCGTGGAGCGAGTGCTGTACCGACCGCAGTACTTCGACAAGATCGTGGCCTGGGGCGGCGGCGACGCCATCGACAATGTCGTCAAATACCTCGGCCCCGGCTTCCAGCTGGTTTCCTTCGACCCCAAGACCTCGATCTCCATGGTCGGCCGCGAGGCCTTCGACTCCGAGGCGAGCCTCGATCTGGCCGCCGAGCTGGCCGCCTCCGACGTCATGGTGCTCAACCAGGAAGCCTGCGTCGCAAGCCGATTCGTCTTCGTCGAAGCCGACCACGCCGACGCCGACCGGTTCTGCGAACGGCTGCACGCCCGCATTGTCGCCAAGGCCGCCGCCTCCGGCGACACCAGGCCGCTCGACCTGGACCTACGCGAGCAGATCGATACCCTTGCCATGCTCGACGACGAGTTCCGCGTCTTCGGCCACACCGACGGCACCGGTCTGGTCGTCCGCTCCGACGAACCCGTCGACTTCCACCCGATCAACAAGACCGCCAACGTGGTTCGGGTGCGCTCGCTCGACGACGCGGTGAAATACATCAACGTCGCGACCCAGACCATCGGCTTCTACCCGTTCACCCGCATGGCCGACTACCGCGACCGCCTGGCCAGCGGCGGCGCGCAGCGCATCGTCCGCCTCGGCGAAGCCGGACCCAGCACCATCGGCAACCCACACGACGCCATGTACCCGCTGCACCGCTTCGTCCATTGGATGGCCCATGAAGACGGCGTCGCGCCCGGCGACGGCGCTGCCGTGGACGTACCGTGCACCGCTGTCGGAGAGGAAAATTCTCTAATGTGAGAATAATGCTTCCGATGGGTGCGGCCGCTACCTTTCTTGCGATCCGCGATCGCCGTTCACTCAGCTGCGTGCGCGGGCGTTGCCAGACGTCGATTCGTCACGCGCAGTTGCTGTTCCGTGCTGTCGGTGAGGTCGTCGACTTGTTCGGCCGTCAACCGCCCGCACGGCTGCCCCCAGTGCAGCGCGATATCGTCACCCGGCGCCGCGTCCGGGAGCGCGGCATAGCCGTCGGTCCACACCGGGATGGTTCGCGGTGTCGTCTCCGACAGCGATAGCTCTGCGCCGTCCCAGCGCAACCGGCGGGTCCCGACGGTGAGCTCGTCGTGGTGGCGATCCAGTACGGTCGCGGCGGTGATTCGGCAGTTGTCGAGGATTTCCAAGGGCTGCTCGCCGCCGGTCGCGGCCAGCACCCTGGTCCACGGGTAGACACCGAAGACGTGGAAGCTGTGGTTCGCGGCCGCCTCCGGTGCGAGCGCGGGTCCCAGATGGGACCAGTACACACCCGCGACCGGGGCGATGAGGCGCAGCAACTCGGCGAGGAATTCGGGGCCGTCGAGATCGGCGCCGATGCCCCCACCCAGCCAATAGGATCCGACCAATCGCTCATCGAGCGGATCGGCGATGCCGGTCAGGTGCGACATGGCCCGTAGGTAGGGCCATGCGCCGGAAAAGCCGCGGGCCAGCACCCGCACTTGTTTGTCATCGCGTTCACGCAGGGCCGCGGCATGCTCGGGCCCGCAGTAGCCGAGGTGGTTGGGCGCGTACGCGTAGCGCGCGAACATCTCCACACCGTCCATCAGGTCGGTTCCTCCGACCGCGTTGTGCTCCAGCGACTTTCGATGTCACCGTAGTGCCAGATCGCGAGTGCCGCGACCCAGGTGAATGCGAAGAGGCCGACGATGATGAAGCCCATCGTGGCGAGGTCGAGGCCCCCGATCCAGCCGAGTACCCCGCTGGTGACATCGAGTTTCTCGGTGAGGATGGAGATGAGCTCCTGGACACCGATCAGCAGGGCCACCGCGACCGAGAGCCCGGTGACCACCAGGTTGTAGTAGATCTTGCGGATCGGTCCGGCGAAGGCCCACCCGTAGGCGTAGTTCATAAAGGAGCCGTCCAGCGCGTCGAACAGCGACATGCCCGCCGAGAACAGCACGGGCAGAACGAGAATCGCGTACCAGGGCAGTCCGGTGGCGGCCGCGCCGCCCGCGATCACCAGCAGACCCACCTCGGTGACGGTGTCGAAACCGAGGCCGAACAACAGCCCGACCGGATACATCTGCCACGGCTTGCGCACCGCGCGCATGACCGGCGCCAGGACCCGGTTGAGCACGCCACGGGAGTCCAGTGCGCGCTCGAGTTGCTGTTCGCTGTAGCCGCCACGCCGCATAGCGCGAAAAACCTGCCAGATCCCGATCAACGCGATCAGGTTCAGCAGTCCGATGAGGATGAGGAACGTGCCCGAGACCGATGTGCCGAACACCCCGGTCCACCGTTGCAACCGCGAGTCCTCGTTTTCCAGGTTCCGCGCCAGCGCGGTAACCCCGAAGGCCAACAGCGCGACGAGCACGAAGACGATGGTGGAGTGCCCCAGGGAGAACCAGAAGCCGACCGTGAGCGGTTTCTGCTTGTCCGCCACGAGTTTTCGGGTGGTGTTGTCGATCGCCGCGATATGGTCGGCGTCGAAGGCGTGTCTCATGCCCAGGGTGTAGGCGGTGACGCCGAGCCCGGTGCCGAATATCGCACCGTCCACCATGTACGCGTCGGGCACGACCAGCAACAGCAGCGTCCCCCATCCCACGATATGCAGTACGGCGATCGTTGCTGCCATGCCCACGATGCTGCGCCGCTGCCCGCCGTCACATCCGGCCCAGGCATCTCGCATCCTCGTGGTGACTGTTGCCATCCCCACGGTCCCAACTTTCCCACTCGTCGGCGGAGCCACCGCCGTGTTCAACATATGCGCGGTAGCTGTTCTCCTGCGGGCAGGTCGACGACGCGAGTACCGCCGAGGGCGGTACGAGCCACCACCATCCCCGGATGTTCGGCAACGCAATGACCGACGATTGCCGCGCGGGCGCCGAGCGGATGCGCACGCATGGCGTCGAGAACGCGGTCGGCGTCCTCGGGGGGTACGAACGCGACGAGCTTGCCTTCGTTGGCGATATACAGTGGATCGAGTCCGAGCAATCCGCAGGCATCGCGCACCCCGACGGGCACCGGGATGGCCCGTTCGTCGAGCTCGACACCAATGCTCGCGGCGCGGGCGATCTCGTTGAGGGAGGCGCCCATTCCGCCGCGCGTCGGATCGCGCAGCACGTGCACATCCGCGCCGGTGGCGAGCATGGCCGCGACCAATCCGTGCAGCGGCGCGGTATCGCTGCACAGGGTTGTGCCGAACTCGAGGCCTTCCCGGCAGCTCAGCACCGCGATACCGTGCAGTCCGATCTCACCGCTGACGAGCACGATATCGCCGGGCATCGCCCGCTGGGGCCGGATGTCGACGCCGTCGGGGACCAGTCCGATACCCGCGGTGTTGATGAAGATGCCATCGCCGTGCCCGGCGTCGACGACCTTGGTGTCGCCGGTGACCAGCCGGACTTCGGCCGCGAGCGCGGCGGTGCCGAGCGCCTCGGCGATGCGGGCGATATCGGCCAGCGCGGTGCCCTCTTCGAGGATGAACGCGGTGGACAGCGCCACCGGCCGGGCGCCGGACATCGCCAGATCGTTGACGGTGCCGTTCACCGCGAGGTCACCGATCGAGCCGCCAGGGAACACCAGTGGCTTGACCACGAACGAGTCGGTGGAGAACGCCAGCCGCACATCGCCGAGGGGCAGCACCGCCGAATCGCCGAGGTCGGTATCGGCGGCCCCACCGAACGCGGGCAGGAAGAGGTGCTCGATCAGCTCACCCGACATCGCGCCACCACCGCCGTGGCCCATCACGATATTGGGCGCGTCGCGCAGCGGCATGGGGCAGACCCAGCCGTCGATGTCGAGTGGGGGCGATGCGGCTGCTCCACTGCCGTTGGTGTCAGGCATGGGCGACCTCCGCGGGAAGATCGAGACGCCGGTACAGGTAGTACGCGGCGCAGGCGCCTTCGGAGGAAACCATTGTGGCACCCAATGGGTTTCGTGGAGTGCACTTCGTGCCGAACGCGGCGCACTCGTGCGGTTTGATCAACCCTTGGAGCACTTCACCCGACCGACATACCGAAGACTCTTCGGTATGCAGATCGCCGACGGCGAAACGCTGTTCGGCGTCGTAGTCGCGGTAACGCGGCGACAGTCGCCAGCCGCTGCGGGGGATCACGCCGATACCGCGCCACGCCCGGTCGGTGACCTCGAAGACGTCCTCGAGCATTGCCTTGGCCGCCGGATTCCCGCCCGCGGCGACCGCGCGTGGATAGGCGTTCTCGACCTCGTGGCGTCCTTGCTCGAGCTGGAGCACGGTGCGCCGAATGCCCTCGAGGATGTCCAGCGGTTCGAATCCGGTAACCACCATCGGAACCCGGTATTTCTCGGCCAGCGGTGGATATTCGCCGGTACCCATTACCGTGCACACGTGCCCGGCGGCGAGGAATCCCTGAACCCGGCAGCTGGGCGATTCCATGATCGCCGCGATGGCCGGTGGGACCAGCACGTGGGAGACCAGCAGCGAGAAATTCTCGATGCCGAGCCGCTGAGCCTGGTACACGGTCATCGCGTTGGCGGGCGCGGTGGTCTCGAATCCGATTCCGAAGAACACCACCTGGCGATCCGGGTTGTTCTTGGCCAGTTCCAGCGCGTCCAGTGGCGAGTAGACCACCCGCACGTCGCCGCCTTCGCTCTTGACCCGGAACAGATCCTTGTGGCTGCCGGGTACCCGCAGCATGTCGCCGAAGGAACAGAAGATCACCCCCGGCCGTGCGGCGATCTCCAGGGCCTTGTCGATCACCTCCAGCGGGGTGACGCACACGGGGCAGCCGGGCCCGTGGATCATCTCGATCTGATCGGGCAACAGCTGGTCGATGCCGTGGCGGATGATCGAATGTGTCTGTCCGCCACACACTTCCATGATCGACCACCGTCTGCTGGTTTCGGCGCGGATGCGGTCGAGCAGGTGCCGCGCCAGCTCGGGATTGCTGAATTCGTCCAGGTATTTCATGACTTCGCCTCCTGGTCGTCGCCGGTCGCTCCCGACGCGGATGCGTCGGAACTGCTCGCCCCTGGCTGTGGGGCATCGGGGTTGTCGACACCGGCCTGCTTCGCCGCGATCGCGAAACCGTCGCCGAACTCCTCCTTCAATACGCCGAGATGTTCGAACTCGGCGAGCGTCCGCAATGCGGATTCCTCATCCAGGCGTTGGATCGCGAACCCGACGTGCACCACCACGTAATCGCCGACCGCCACGTCCGGGATGTATTGCAGACACACGTCCTTGTGCACGCCGCCGAAGTCGACCTCCGACATCAGCGTGCCGTCGCGTTCGTGGACGTTGAGCACTTTTCCGGGAACCGCAAGACACATCGCTTGTCTCCTTCGCTTACACCGCACCGACTACCAGGAGCTGACCGAATGCGATCCCGCCGTCGTTCGGTGGCAATCTGCGGTGACTGATGACGCGGAATCCGTCGTGTCGCAGCAAACGGGTGCAACTCGACAACAACAGCGCGTTCTGGAACACACCGCCCGACAGCGCGATCACCGACTCCGGCGCGGCAAAACGCTGTGCCGCGTCGTGTACGAGGTCGGCGACGGCGGCGTGGAATCGGGCGCCGATGACCGCGGGCGGTATGCCGCCCGCGGCGTCGGCGACGACATCGGCGAGCACCGGGGCAGGGTCGACCTGGGCCGGATCGCCGTCGTGCCAAGCGAATCGGTACCGGCCCGCCGCACCGCGGGCGCCGCGGGCCAGACCTTCGAGTTCGATCGCGGCCTGCGCCTCGTAGTCGACGACGTGCCGCACCCCGGCCAGGGAGGCGACCGCGTCGAACAGCCTGCCCATGCTCGAGGTCGGCGCGCAGCCGAGTCCGGTGTCGAATTGGTGCTCGAGCACGGCCCGCTCGGCGGCCGGGCATGCGTCGACCGAGGCGATGCCGGGGGACCACTCGATGCCCGCGGCACGCAGATGCGACAGTGCCATCCGGTAGGGCTTGCGGACGCTGAGGTCGCCGCCCGCCAAAGGCACATAGGACAGGTGCGCCATGCGCCGGTAACCCTTGTATCCGGCGACGAGCACCTCGCCGCCCCAGACCGCGCCGTCGGGTCCGTACCCGGTGCCGTCGAAGGCGATACCGAGGACCGTCTCGTTCGCATCGATCCCGTGCTCTCCCATAACCGCGGCCAAGTGCGCATGATGGTGCTGCACGGTGCGCACCGGTCGGTCGTCCGCGTGCGAACGGGCCCACGCGGTCGAACGGTAGCCGGGGTGCGCATCGGCGGCGAGTTGGGTCGGGTGCACACAGGTGAGTTCCTCCAGGTGGGATCGCGCTGTGTCGAAAGCCCGCAGGGTGGCCAGATCGTCCATATCGCCGATGTGCTGACTGAGCCAGGCGTAACGTCCGTCGGCGACGGCGCAGGTGTTCTTCAGATCGGCGCCGACCGCCAGGGTCGGGGGAACCGCGATGGGCAGCGCCAGTGGCAGTGGCGCGTAGCCGCGCGAGCGGCGCACCGGCAGTTCGGCGCCGTCCACGACACGCACCACCGAGTCGTCGCACGGGACGAGAATGCGCCGGTCGTGGCCGAGCCACGCGTCGGCGAGCCCGGCCAGGCGGGTGCGCGCGTCGGCGTCGTCGTAACAGATCGGCTCGCCGCCGAGATTGCCGGAGGTCATCACCAGCACGTCGGGGCCCGGTGGGTCGCCGGGCAGGCCGAACAGCAGCAGATGCAATGGGGTGTAGGCCAGCATGACGCCGAGGTCCGGATTGCCAGGGGCGACCGCGTCGGCGACGGGCCGTTCGCCGCGCGGCAGCAGGACGATCGGCCGCTGCGGACCGCTCAGCAGGGCCGCGCCGGTGGGATCGATGGTCACGATCCGCGCCGCGGTGTCCAGGTCGGCGACCATGACGGCGAACGGCTTGTTGCCGCGGCGCTTGCGGCGGCGCAATTCGGCCACGGCCGTCTCGTTGTCGGCAGCGCAGGCAAGGTGGTAGCCACCGATGCCCTTGATCGCGAGAATACCTCCGGCGCACAGCAATTCGCGCGCCGCGGCGAGCGGCCGCGCCGGATTGCCGGGCCCGAGATAGGACAGGGTGGGCCCGCAGTCCGGGCAGGCGATGGGCTGGGCGTGGAACCGCCGATCGGCGGGGTCGGCGTATTCGCGGGCGCAGCGCGCGCACATGGCGAAATCGGCCATGGATGTGCGCTCGCGATCGTAGGGCAGCCCGGCGATGATGGTGAATCGCGGACCACAGTTGGTGCAGTTGACGAAGGGGTGGCGATAGCGGCGGTCAGCGGGATCGCGGAGTTCGCGCGCGCAGTCCGGACAGATCGCGACGTCGGGGGAGACCAGGGTGCGTCCGGCACCGCCGTGCCGCGTGTCCCCGATCAGGAATCCGGTACCGCCGCGGACATCGACCGTGGTCTGCTCGACCGACGCGACGACGGCCAGCGGCGGCGGGGAGTCGTGCACCCGACGAATGAACTCCCGCACCGATGCCTCGGCACCCTCGATCTCGATGACGACACCGTCCGTATCGTTGGCGACACTGCCGGTCAGTGCGAGCTCGACGGCCGTGGTGTAGACGAACGGCCGGAATCCGACGCCTTGCACCACGCCGCGCACGAGCAGGCGGCGGCGAACGCGGTCGGCGGTGTTTATCAGTCGCTCGCTACGCTCGCTCACGGCTGTTCTCCACTGCCGAGCAGACGCAGCCCGGCCATCGCCCGTTCCGCACCGTCGGCGTCGGTCTTCTCGACGACGAATCCCATGTGGATGATCACCCAATCGCCCGGCGCGGCAGGGTGGTCCTCGTCGAGCAGACCGATATTGACCTTGCGCTTCTCACCGGACACCTCGACCACGGCGATCTGCCCGTGGTAGCCGTCCGGAATCTCCACGACCCGCCCCGGAATGCCCAGGCACATCATCACACCTCCTGTCCAGCACGCAATTGCGCCGCGATCCGCGTGACCTCGGCCGCCGCCCGGTCGACGGCCGAGGCGACGGCAGGGCTGAGGCCGATTCCCTCGGCCACCGAATCGACCTGACAACCGACGACGACGGTCGGCGGCACGACACCACCGAGCGCGTGCACCGCGGCGAACACGGCCTCGGGATTCATCGCGTGCGCGTCCATGGCGGCTGTCGCACCGGTCTCCGGTTCGGCGCGCAGGATCTGCACGCGGCCTGGTTCGCCGGTGTTCGGCAGGGCGTCCACCAGCAGCACGGCATCCCACCCGTCGAGCAGGTCGTAGGCCAAGTGCAACCCGCGGATGCCGTAGTCGACGATCCGCTGGTTCTCCTCCGACGCCGTCGGTAGCCGACGGATCACTTCCGGGCCGAATCCGTCGTCGCCGAGGAAGATATTGCCGATCCCGGCAACGAGCACACGGGCGCTCATCTCACATGTGGCGAATCTTCAGATATCGCCGGAGGTCCGGGATCGACCGGACGCCGACAAACGCGCCGACCACGACAATGACTGCCACCACCGCGATGGCGACCACACCGACTGCTTCCATGACCGTATTCCTTTCACTCGTCGCCGTTGACAATCGGTTCGAGCTCGTCGGGTGCGAAATACAGGTAGCGCCCGTACCATTCGTGCAGATCTGCCGCCGGATCATCATCGATGACCACACCGACATGCGTTTCGCCGTCGACGTCGGCGTGCACCGAAGTGACGCGCGCCGCCCTGCCCTCGTAGAACAGATCGTGCGCGTCGGCGCGCCGCGTCGGACGCAGCCGAACGCGGCTGCCCTTGCGCACCAGCACCCCCGCGATCGGCACCGCGTCGGACTCCGGACGCACCGCACCGTCGGCGGCGGGATCCCACCAGCTCATGCCCTCGGGCACCTCGGGAACCAGGCGCGGCGCGGGCTCGCGCCACAGTCCGTGCAGATCGTGCATGGCCTCGGGCGTCATGTGATCGCAGCGGTCGATGATCTCGGCCGCTCGCGGGTCGGTGGCGCGGGCGCGTTCCTTCTCGTCGTCGGTCATCGTCATCACGCGCAGGGTGAGAATTTCGTCGATCTCGGTGGAGTCGAACAGCTGGCCCGCGCTCTGCTCGGCGATCTCGGGGTGATCGTAGAGGATGATCGGCGACACCAGGACAATGCCGTTGTCGGCGGGCGGCCCGGCCAACACCGGGAAACAGCGATGCTGGGTGCAGTGCTCGACGGCCGTCGCGGCGCCGGGTTCCGGGTCCAGCAGCGAGACGAACTCACCGCCGTCGAGTTCAGCGATCACATGGGCGCCGAGCATGGAGCGGGCGGTGGCGTCGTCCGAGCTGGTAGCCGCGCTGCCGTTGTTGCGCAACCGTATTCCGACGCGCCGATATTCACCCTCTGGGGCGACGGTCAGTTCGAGTGTGCCCTCGATCGGTGATCGGCTGCGCACTACCGTGCCCGCCGCAGTTCCCGGAATCGAATCGACAGCCTGCCAGCCCGATACGTCGATCGGCATCGTCGCATCCGCCAATGGCAATGGATCGCAGGGGATTTCGCATTCGACGGCCTCGTCCCAGCTGACCCATCGGCGACCGTCGACGATCAGCTCGGCGCGCGCGGTCCCGTCCATTTCGATCGTTCGGCGCTGCAACTGCAGGAACCGCGCGGTGAGCGTGATCCGCGTGGCCGGGAAGGCGCGGACGACGCATTGGGCGGCCAGCGAGTCGTCCTCACCGAATCCGGCCGCGGCCGCGCCGGGTGGGCCTAGCACACCGAACTGCCAGCGGGACTGGTTCTTTCGGGCGTCCGACCGGTACGGGTACAGCAGATACCCCTCGTACAGCACGGCGTCGGCGACGGCGCGGGCACGGGTCATGGCGGCGTTCACGGCGCGGACTCCTCGGTGAGGAGTTTGGCCACGGCGTCGTCGAATCCGAGCAGCCCGTGCGAGGACTTGTAGGCGGCCAGCGCTTCGACATTCTCGCGGCGCAACCGGACCCAGCCGGAGTTCGGATAGTGGGCGTCCATGAGATCGCGCCATACGCGTACCGGCATGTCGAATTTGTCCTCGCGGTCCCATGGCACCTGCTGAACCGCGAAACCCGTTTCCCCCCTGATGAATACGGTGCCGTTGAACAGGAAGATCAGCGGCACGGTACCTTCGCGCAGGGCGTGCAGATACTTCGAGCCGGTGACCTCGAAGTCGTAGGTGCACGGCATCGGCAGTTCCACCTCGGCGCCGCCGGAGAAGCCGGGCACCATGGTGGCACAGTGCATCCAGGAGAACGACTTCTGCGTTTCGTGCCAGCGTTCGCGCGGGCCGAAAAGATCTACCAGTCCCGCGCCCTCGGCGTCCGAGTAGCCGCGTCGGAAGGGTTCGATCCGCACCTGGGCGCGCAGCGCGATCGCGTGCACCGGCTCTTCGGCCAATGCGGCGATGCCGATGCGCGCCGACAGATTCGGGGTGGCAGCGTACGGTTCCGGCCGCACCTCGAGCACCGCGAAAGTCATCGCATAGGCCGGACTCATCACGCCACCCCCGGCCGGGCCCGAGCCGACATCGCGCTGAAGAATTCCGCGATGAAGTCCCTGGCTTCCCTGCCGCCGTCGAATCCGCGCCACAGCATTCGCATCCGTCCGACGAACTCGTAGCAGGCATCGATCGGCAGCAGCAGCACCGCACCGGGACCGCCGCGCTCCGGCATCCGGATGAGCAGCGCCTCGACATCCGGCGCGAGCCGCGCGAGTTCGGGATGCCGATCCAGAATCGCCCGCCAATCCTGCAGCGGCAGTTCGGATTCGGTGGCCCCTGCCGGTCCCGGATAGAACGCGACGGTGCGCCCGAGTGCCGAATTGACGAAGAAGAACGCCAATCCGACCGGGATATCGAGGGCGTCCCATTCACCCTGACCGATCACACAGTCCGGGAACGAGACGTAGTGGTCGGGCACCGCCCGGTAGCGCAGCGCGGCATGCTCATCGGTGAACAGCAGATAGCAGCCCACGCACACACACATCAGTTGTCTGCCTTCGATGTCCACCACATGCCGGTGCTGCGCACCGACCGGTTCGGCGCACATTTCGCACCGCTCTCCCACCGCCGCGGGCGGGGTCGTGTCGGTCGCGATACGACGCAGTGCGCGCATGCCCTGGTTCATCCGCGCACCTCCGCGGGCACTGCCACCGAGATCTCGCCGGACCGCACCAACACCGGAAACGGCTCCATATGCCCTTCACCGTCCAGCTGCGCTCCGGCGTGCACCACGTCGAAATGGGCCCGGCACCCGGGACAGCGCAGCACCGCCGAACCTGCCGGGGCACCCATCCCGCGGTGCAGCGCGGCCCCCGCCATCGAACGCCCACAGGCCGCGCAGCGGTCGCGATAGACGAACAGGTCTGTGCCGACCCGGCAGGCCAGTACCGGTATATCGCCCACCGTGAACCCGCCGACCTCGCCCGCCGCCAAGTCCGCGAGCTCCGGGACGGAGATCCAACTGCCCGCCGGCGCATCGCCGGTGTGCACCCGCGCGAACAGTGCGTCGGCCGGTATCACTCCCGGCTGTTGCGCCGCCGCCGCGACCACCTCGATCGACTCGATTTCCGGCGCGGCCGCGCGCACGGCGTCCTCCACCGCCAGTTCCAGCGTCACCGACGACGAGGGGCATGTGCGGCAGCTACCGGACAGCTCGAGCCGCACGACGCCGTCGGCGACATCGATGAGCGTCACATCGCCGCCGTGCGAGCCGAGGTAGGGGCGGACGCTGTCGAGTGCCGCCGCCACCCTCGTTCGCACATCGTGCGGGTGCAGGCCGTGCACCAACAGCAGGCTCGCGACCAGGTCGTCGCGGGTCAGCTCCTCGACGGTCTGGTCGTCGAGTACGGCCATGACGTGGTCGAGTGCTGCGCCGTAGAGATCGACAACCTCACGCACGAGACGCTCGGCGCGCTCGCGCGACACCGGGCCGGCTGCCGAACAGGCATCCAGCAGGGTGTCGATCCGATCACCCGCGCCCCGCCACTGGTTGTCGTCGGTCGGTCTGGCTCGCTGCTGCGGGCGACCATCCACGCTGTGCCTCCCGTCGTCGGCCGGACCCGTCATTCCGCGGTCAGCGTCTGCGTGGGTGAATGCACCTTGTCCAGGGTCACGCCATTGCCCAGATACATGTGCACCCCGCAGGGCAGGCATGGATCGAAGCTGCGCACAGTGCGCATGATGTCGATGCCCTTGAAGTGCTCCCGGTCGTTCTCCTCGAAGATCGGCTGCCCCTGCACCGCATCCTCGTAGGGGCCCGCCGTACCGAAGGAGTCACGCGGACTGGCATTCCACGGCGTCGGCGGATAAGGGTGGTAGTTGGCGATCTTGCCGTCCCGGATGACCATGTGGTGCGACAGCACACCGCGCACCGCCTCGGTGAAACCACAGCCGATGCTCTGGTCGGGCACCTCGAAGTGTTCCCAGGTCTTGGTGTTGCCCGCCCGGATCTCACCGAGCGCCTGCTCGGCGAAGTGCAGCGCGCACGCCGCCGCGTAGGCCTGGAAGTAGGTCCGCGCCCGGTTGCGTTCGATCGTATTGCTGCCGTGCGCCGGAATCTTCCATTCCAGTGTGACCGGACCCTTCAACGCGGTCTTGGGCAGATTGATCTGCACACTGGATCCGGTGGATTTGACGTAACCGATGTCCACCAACCCGGCCAGCGCCGTCGTCCACAGGCGAGCCAGCGGCCCACCGCCGGTGTCGAGCGCGAGATGGTCCTTGCCATCGAACCAGCGGGGGGACATGACCCAGCTGTACTTGTCGTCCAGGTCGCGCTTCTGCGGTTTGGGGTTGGTGTGCTGATTCCACGGATGGCGCCGGTCGACCGGATTGCCGAGTGGATCGTTCTTGACGAACATTTCCTGATCGGTCCAGTCCTCGTAATACGAACTGCCCAATAGGATCCGGAGGCCGAGATTGATATCGACCAGCGAGGTGGTGATCAGCTTCCCGTCGACGACTACGCCGGGGCTGACGAACATCCGCCGACCCCACTGCTCCATATCCTTGTAGTCGAAGTTGCACACCGCCGGATCCTGGAACGATCCCCAGCAGCCCAGCAGTGTGCGGCGCAGACCCACCTGCTCGTAGCCCGGCAGCGCCTCGTAGAAGAAGTCGAACAGGTCGTCGTGCATCGGCACGACCTTCTTCATGAACTCCACGTAGCGCATGAGCCGCGACATGTAGTCGGTCATCAGCTGAATCGTCGCGACCGTGCCGACCCCACCGGGATACAGCGTCGACGGGTGCACGTGCCTGCCCTCCATGAGGGAGAACATTTCGCGCGTGTACCGACTGACCTGCAGCGCCTCCCGATAGAACTCACCGCTGAACGGATTGAGCGCACGCATGATGTCGGCGATGGTGCGATAGCCGTGGTCACCGGCATGTGGCGCCTCGGTGCGCTCGGCGCGTTCGAGCACGCCCGGATTGGTCTCGGCGACCATCTTCTCGCAGAAGTCCACTCCGACCAGATTCTCCTGGAAGATGTTGTGGTCGAACATATACTCGGCGGCCTCGCCGAGGTTGACGATCCACTCGCCGATAGGCGGTGGTTTGACCCCGTAGGCCATGTTCTGGCAGTAACACGAGCAGGTCGCGTGGTTGTCTCCGCAGATGCCGCAGATGCGGCTGGTGATGAAGTGCGCGTCGCGCGGGTCCTTGCCCTTCATGAAAATCGAATAGCCGCGGAAGATCGATGAGGTGCTGTGACACTCGACGACCTCGCGACTCGAAAAGTCGATCTTGGTGTAGATGCCGAGGCTGCCGACGATGCGAGTGATCGGATCCCAGGCCATCTCTACCAGGGCATCGGGTTCGATCTTGCGAAGCGACGGATCGGGAATGATCTCTGTCATCGAAATATCTCCCTACCAGGTGCGTGTCGCGCCGGATTCGAGCTTCCCGCCCTTGTGCCGCCAGCGCGGTTCCTTGTCGACGGTGCGGCCGGTGATGTGTCGCAGACTGCGGATCACCGACCCGTAAAGCCCGGAAGCGGTCGAGGAGATCTTGCCGCCCGGCGGTTCGTCCATGAACGGCATGAACTTGTCCGGGAACCCCGGCATCGTGCAGCCGATGCAGATGCCACCCACGTTCGGGCACCCGCCCACGCCGTTGACCCAGCCACGCTTGGGCACATTGCATTTGACGACCGGACCCCAACAGCCCAGTTTCACAATGCATTTCGGCGACCCGTACTCTTCGGCGAAATCACCCTGCTCGTAGTAGCCCGCCCGGTCGCAACCCTCGTGCACAGTGGCGCCGAACAACCACTTCGGGCGCAGCACATCGTCGAGCGGGATCATCGGCGCCTGGCCCGTGGCCATGTAGAGCAGGTAGGTCAGGGTCTCGGACAGATTGTCGGGCTGGATCGGACAACCGGGCACGCAGACGATCGGAATGCCCGCTTTGCTCTTCCAATCCCAGCCGAGATAGTCGGGGACACCCATCGCGCCGGTCGGGTTTCCCGCCATGGCGTGGATGCCTCCGTACGTCGCGCAGGTGCCCGCGGCGACCACCGCGGTCGCCTTGGGTGCCAGCCGATCGAGCCATTCGCTCGTCGTCATCGGCTGACCGGTCGCAGGATTGTTGCCGAAGCCGCACCAGTAACCCTCTTCGTGCAACTGCTCATTGGGGATCGAACCCTCGACGACCAGAACGAACGGGTCGAGTTCGCCACGATCGCCCTTGAAGAACCACTCCAGGAAATCGTCGGCGCCGCCGGTTGGACCGCATTCGAAATCAATGAGCGGCCAATGCACAGCGATCTTCGGCAAACCGGGGAGTGCTCCGAGTGCGATCTCTTCGATGCTCGGCTGAGTAGCGGCGGTGAGGGCCACCGAATCGCCGTCACAGCTGAGTCCCGCATTGATCCAGAGGACGTGGATGAGCGTGTCTTCGGCTTTTACTGCTTCCTGAGTTGGCATCGGACTGCCACCTTCCGCAGCGGGGGCACGCGGATGCCTCTCCGGTCAGTTTCAGCGACGCATCCGCGTGTGACTCTGATCACATGAGTCTAGGTCTGAGAGCCAACGGCTTTCAAGGCATCGGTATGCCGACAGATAGCCGGGCGGTGAGCCAGTCGTACCAGCGAGCCAGCCCGTCGCCGGTGGTCGCCGATACCGGATGGATAGTTACGCCGGGATTTACCGACCGCGCGTACTCCACACATCGCGCGAGATCGAAGTCCACATACGGCAGCAGATCGGTCTTGTTGATCAGCACCAGCTCCGCCGCGGCAAACATGTGCGGGTATTTCAACGGCTTGTCGGTCCCCTCGGTGACCGAGAAGATCACGACCTTGCCCGCCTCACCGAGATCGAACAATGCCGGGCAGACCAGATTCCCGACATTCTCCACGAACAGCAGGCTGCCCGGGGCCGGTTCCAACGCGTCGAGGGCGCGCCGCATCATGTCCGCGTCGAGATGGCAGCCCGCGCCGGTATTCACCTGCACGACCTTGCATCCGGTCGCCTCGATGCGCCGCGCATCCAGCACGGTGGCCTGATCGCCCTCGATGACCGCCACCGGAACAGATTCGAGCTCGCGGATAGTTCGCTCGATCAGGGTCGTCTTCCCCGCGCCCGGCGAGCTGGTCATATTCAGTGCCAAGATCCCGTGTTCGCGCAGCCGCACACGATTCGCGGCGGCGAGCTCGTCATTCTTGGCGAGCACCCGCTGTTCGAGGGTCAGCGTGGTCAGACCGTGCTCATGGGGGTGCTCGTGTTCATGACCGGGACCATGGTCATGGTGGCCATGATCGTGCGGGTGATCGTGTTCCAGGTGTCCGACGGTGATCACAGCGACCCCGTCGCCTTCGCATCCGCAGGTTGCGCACATCGCTCACTCACCTCCATCGACACAATTCGAAGTTCCCGCCCCGCAGTGATCTCGACATCGCCGCTGCCGCAACGGCACAGCACGATGAGGTCGGGCAGAAGAAACTCCGCCCCGCAGTTCCGGCAGCGCGCCGACCCGTCGACTATACGCAGGTCCAGCCGCGCGCCGTGGGCGATCGTCCCCTCGGTGGCAAGCTCGAAACAGAACTGCATGGACTCGGGCACCACAGCACACAGCGCGCCGACCTCGACCGTCACATTGTGAACCGCACGCCCTTGCGCGTGCTCACAGACGGCGTCGACAAGGTACTGGGTTATCGCCATTTCATGCATCCCGACCTCGCCTTTCGACAAGCCCTGGGATGGATCCTACTCCGCGGGCGAACTCACCTCGGTAATGATCGTCCGCTGCTCACCCGCCGACCCACGACACATCAGCAGTCTTCTTGTGGGGCGTTTCGGATGCCTCGCCATCCCAGTGGGAGTTGCACGCGGCCTGCCCGAATATCGCCGATGAGGTGTTCGTAACCGTCACGGACCTCGCTGAGATGGACCCACGCCGAGTGCCGAAGCTCCTCGCAGTCGCTGTGCAGCACCGTCCACCATGCCTCGGCGTAGGTTTTCGCGACATGACTGATCACCTCACCGAAGGTGTGCGTGTGGCGGCGGGCGCACCGGCTGTGGCGGACGTAGGACGCCGCCCAGGAGTTGATCTTGTCGATGACCTTGGCGATATCCGCATACAGGGCAGCCTCGGTGACTTCGGATGGACGCCGATTCAAAACCGCCGAAATCAGCGCGGCGTGCAGATCACCCAGTTCTCTCGCCCAGGTGATCAGCGGAAACGGTTCGGCAAGACGCCCGGCGATCGCCGCCAATAGTTGATCCGGCGACAACAGAGCTGCCGCATCCATCGCCGGATCCTCTGGCACCGCTACGCCCGCGTCCACCGTGATCACTTGTCCTTCTGGCAGCGGGTGTTCACGGCGCGGGGGACCGCCGTCTGCGGTCAGTGCTGACGTAGTTGTCGCCACATCGGGCGATGCGCGTCGAAATATTGGTGGCCGTGCCAGACAGGCTGGTCATGCGGAATGTTCGCTGACGGCCTCGGCGGGACAGGTGAGTTGATCCATAGGAAGTTTGTCGACTATTTCGAGATGAATGGTTGATGCAGAGAACGCGCGAGGGCGACTCGGCGCATATGCTAATACTGACTGCGCACTCAGTCAACGACTGGTTACGCAGTCAGCGGGTGCTAGAGTGTCCGGAAATTTGGGCGAGGAGGGGCGGGACCAATGAGTGGGCGTGCGGCGGGACCGGGCAAGTCGGGCGCGATTCTCGACATCTTCACGCGCCATGTCGCCGAGAAGGGCTACGACGGGACCAGCTTCAATGATGTCGCGAGCGAGCTGGGCATCTCGCAGGGCTTGATCGTGCATCATTACGGCACGAAGGCGCGCTTGTTGGACGCTCTGCATATTTCCTACATGCGACAGCGTATCGATGAGGCGGAGCGAATTATTTCGGCGTTCGATACGCCGACCGAGCAGCTTGCCGGACTGTTGCACGCGGCCATGCTCTATCAGGTGCTCGATCGCAATCGGACCGTCGCATTCCAGCGCGAGGTCGCGCGATTCGCACAGCAGGATGAGAATTCCGAGGGGCGAAAGCTACGAAGGCAGTACATCGGAATCCTGCACGGCTTGCTCGATGCGGGTCTCACATCCGGTGAGTTCCGGCCTGTCGACACCAGTATCCGGAGCCTGCTCATCTTCGGTGCCGCGCAATGGGCGTGGACATGGTTCGAGCCGGAAGGGCGCAGCTCTGCCGAACAGGTCGGTGCCGAACTGGTCGATCTCACTCTCGGATCGCTGCTGGTGAATCGCAGAGCGCTGCCACGCCTCAGCGACCCCGACGGCCCAATTGTCGCAACAGTGATCGGCATCATCTCCGCTGCACCGGTAGCCCCGAAAGCGGCGTCGAAGAGATAACCATCCCCGAGGGTGGCGCGTCCGAGCTTGCCGCGGTTCCGAACCCGACGATATTCAAGCCGACCAGCTGTTGAATATGCCCCGAATCCGGGTAGACGTGGCAGCCGCTCCTCATGCAGCAGTGACGCGCGCCTCATTCCCGTGCGAGGTCGCCACCCCCGCGGTGAACGCCTGCACCAGCGAGGTGAACGCGGTCATCGAGCGCAGCACCGAGGCACTGGCCGCATCGACCCGGTCCGTCGCAGGGGTGAGCTGGTGGCAGCGCATCCCGAGATCGCGGAAATGGACCTGAATCCCGTCGTGGCCTCGGGTAACGGCATAGTTCCAGTGGATGTCCGGATCGTCATCGCACCTGAGGAGTAGACAGTGAGTGAGCCCGTCCTGATCGAGCGCACCGGCGACATTGTCGTCTGGACCCTCAACAATCCCGAGGCCCGCAACCCTGTATCCGATGCCGAGACGGTGGATGCGCTCGAGCACGCGGTGTCGGCCGCCAACGCCGATCCTTCGGTGCGGGTGGCGATCCTGACCGGTGCCGGCACCGCCTTCTCGTCGGGCGGCAATATCAAGCACATGCGCGACCGGACTGGCATGTTCGGCGGCGCACCCGCCGAGTTGCGGCAGGGTTATCGACATGGGATCCAGCGCATCCCGAAAGCCCTGTATCACTGTGAAATTCCGACCATCGCCGCGGTCAACGGCCCGGCCATCGGTGCGGGCTGCGACCTGGCACTCATGTGCGATATGCGCATCGCCGCCGATACCGCGATATTCGCCGAGAGCTTCGCCAAGGTCGGCATCATCCCCGGTGACGGCGGTGCCTGGCTACTCCCGCGCGCGGTCGGCATGGCACGCGCCAGCGAGATGGCGTTCACGGGCGAGTCGATCGATGCGGCCACGGCGCTGGACTGGGGGCTGGTCTCGACGGTCGTCGCACCCGACGCACTGCTCGACGCGGCCCACACGCTGGCCGCCAGGGTCGCCGCCAATCCACCCCACGTGCTGCGGATGACCAAGAAGCTGCTGCGCGAGGGGCAATGGCAGAGCCTGGAAAGTCTGCTCGAACTATCCGCCGCCCTGCAGGCCATCGCCCACCAGACCGACGACCACCACGAAGCGGTCTCCGCCATGCTCGAACGTCGGGCACCCGAATTCACGGGCCGGTAGGCACGCGAGCGTGTACAACGGCCGTCAGATTGCCGAGCGGGTCGAGGCGATGATCCGAGCGAACAGGCTCAACGGTTTTCACTGGACTGGACGCGGGCCATGAACTGCTCGATAGCGGTCCACATCTGGGGGTTGAGTTGTGTGTGCTTGCCGGTGCTGAAAACGGTGTGGAAATCGACGCCGGCGGCGGCGAGCTGGGCGACGAGGGCAGCGTGTAGTGGAGAGGGAACGGTGGTGTCGGTGACGTTGACGCACAACAGGATCGGGGCGTCGTAGCCACTGGTGGGAACAGCCATGTAAGCGTCCGCGGCGGCAGGCATGGGTGCGACGGACAGCGGCTTCGCCAGCAAGTCGCCGATATTCAGGCCCCGGACGGCGTCCATGATCTGAGGCGTGCACATCGCGCCGACGCTGTCGAGCACGGACCGGCCCCCGGCGGTCAGGTATTCGTCGACACTCACTTCCGGCCGGTCGGCGCGGAGTCCGGCCAATATGCTGACGAACAGATCCATGAAACCGTCCGCAATGACGGCGGGGGTTGGCGTGCCGGGTCCGAACAGCGGCGCGAGCTTCTCCACGTCGGACTCGGGGTCGATCGCGACGGTGCCGCGGAAGTCCAGGTCCGGGGCGTCGGTGACCTGCCGGTGGGCGGTGCCGAGCGCGGCCTGCCCGCCCTGCGAGGTGCCGATGACCGCCCACGTCCGCGACAGTTCCGGGTGGGTGGACCGAGCGGCGCGCACGAGGTCGATCGTGGCAGTCGCCTCGGTTTCGATCCCCAGATATGGATGCGTTCCGGTGTCGAAGACGCCGAGGCCGAGGTAGTCCGGCGCGACCACGGCGAATCCCCGCGACGTCAGGAATTGGAGCAGCGCATCTTCATCGCCCGCAACCGTCTGGGCGGGGTGCGCGAGCGGATCGGACTGGCCACCGCAGCGCGGTCCGAGTCCGCTGGTGCCGTGGTCGTAGGCGATGATCGGCCAGCCGGACGGCGGAGGCGTGCCGGCAGGTATGTACAGCGCTCCGCTGGCTGGCTGCGTCATCCCACGCGAACCACGCATCCAGTACTCGATCACTGAGCCGGTGGCATCGGATATCCCACGCGAACCTTCCGGTAGCGGGTACTCCGTGATCACGGTTCCCGGGGTTTCCGGATGTGCCGCAACGGTATGCATCGAGAGTGCGGCGCCGACCGACAACGTCAGCACCGCCACCACTCGCCGACATGTACGGACAACTCGCATCGAACACCTCAATCCGATCCGACACCGTCACAATCGTGAACGAGCGTATAGATCGGAACGCGACAGCCCGCTGCAACACGCTGCTGTGTCCCGGCAAAAGGGGCAGCAGCCAGCGGCGTCGGTGGGCCTTCGCACCGAGGTTCGCGACAGTTCAGGAACGCGGTGCCAGACCATTGCGCGCGATCACGTCGCGGTACCACGCTGCGCTCTGCTTCGGAATCACCTGTTGACTGACGAAGTCGGTCCAGGCGAGGCCGAACTTGATCGAGTAGCCGTTGGTCGAGGCGAAGTTGTCCTGGAAGCACCAGACGATCAGCCCGCGCAGATCCACGCCGTCGGCGATCGCGTCGTGGGCGGCGCGCAGGTACGCATCGAGGAACGCGATGCGGTCGCCATCGCGGATCTCGCCGGAGGGGTCGACATAGTCGTGGTAGGCGACCCCGGTCTCGGTGAGGTACAGCGGGATCCTGGTGTAGTCGTCGCGGACCCGGCGCAGTACCGAAATCAGTCCTTGCGGCGCGACCCGCCACCCCATTGCGGTGATGTCGGGTCCGCTCGACCCGAGACCACTCGACGAGACCGGGGGAACGATTCGGTAGCCGGGTGGCTTGGCGTCCGCGGCGACGGCGTTGCTTGTGTAGTAGTTGACGCCGAGAAAATCCAGTGGGCTGCTGATCGTCGCGAGGTCGTTTGCCTCGATCACCTCGGCGGTGTCACCAAGCTTGCCGTAGTAGTCCAGCACGTCTTCGGGGTAGGCACCCTTGAAGATCGGTGCGAGATAGGTTCGGTTCCAGATGCCGTCGAAGAGGTTCGCGGCCGCCATGTCGGCCGAGCTGCCACTCGCCGGATGAACATCGATGATGTTGATCGTGGTCCCGATCAAGGCGGCCGGGTGGTTGACCGCGCGCATGGCTCGCACCGCCAGTCCCTGGCCGAGCAGTTGGTGGTGCGCCGCGGGGAAGATCGCATGCGGGTCGGCGATTCCAGGCGCGATCTGCCCCGTTCCATAGCCGAGCAGCGCCTGCGAGTTCGGCTCGTTGAGACAGAGGAAGTATGGCACTCGATCGCCGAGCGTCTCGTAGACCGTTGCCGCGAAATCGGCGTAGCGCTCGGCGGTGTCGCGCGCCGTCCAGCCGCCGGAGTCCTGCAGCGCCTGGGGCAGATCCCAGTGATAGATCGTGATGACGGGCGATATACCGCGCGCGAGCAGGGCGTCGACAACGCGCTGGTAGTGATCGAGCCCAGCCGGGTTGATAGGTTCCGCGCCGGTCGGCATGATGCGCGACCAGGAGATCGAGAAACGATAGGCTCGCAAACCCAGGGTGGCCATCAGATCGAAATGCTGCTCATACCGGCGGTATTCGTCGCAGGCGACGTCGCCGGTGTCGCCGTTGACAGTCTTGCCGGGCGTGTGGCTGAAGGTATCCCAGATCGATGGTCCGCGCCCGTCCTCGGTGATCGCGCCCTCGACCGATTCGGCCGAGGAGGAGGTTCCCCAGAGGAAGCCATCGGGAAATCGAACCGACCCCGCAGGACCGCTGGGTCCGTCCGGTGGTGCGGCGACACCTGGAGCGGCGATCCGCCCGCCGAAACCGAGCGCCGCGGCCAATCCGCCTGCCGCCGCCCCCAATCCGCGCCGCGACAAACGAGGCATCGCATCGTCGGCCGCGCGCGACGCGTCCTTGTCACTCATCGCGCCCTGGTCTCGGTTCATTTCGTCCGCGATGCTGATCCGTGACGACATCCCGCGCCACCCTGACCTCGCCCTAGCCGATCACGGGGATGTCGATGGCGGCGCGGGCCCTGGTCGGTGAAACTCCGATACCAGATCCGCGCAATACCGTTCACAGTTTCCACCGCATCCCAACCCTTCCGGGACGGTTCGGGCAGGCGATTGCCGCGATGAACATCCCGTTGGTGCCGTTGTGTGAGTGAGCGGTTGCAGCGTGCCGGCCGAGCACCTGGAGGTCTGGAGCCCTTGTTGATCGATACGCCTCCATGGGGAGGTTAGCGCGACAGGACTCTCGGTGACTGCCCGTTCGTCCGAATTGATCTAGATCGGCCCCGAACGGCATCTTCCGAGATGTTCTGCCGCGCAGCAGGTGCTGACTGATTCCTGCTGCGGTAGACGGCCGATGCCGCACACTTGGGCAATGACTGACCCCGTGGGTGAGCCAAGGAATTCGACACCGTTCGGAATGGAGCGTGATCCATTGCGAACCGTCGTATTCAGCGATGCGGTCATCGCCATCGCCATCACTCTGCTCGTTCTGGAGATCCGGGTACCGCAAGATGCCCAGGATCTGCTCCACGGCCTCATCACCCTCTGGCCGTCATACCTGGCCTACGTCGTCACATTCATGTTGATCGGACAGATATGGGCCAATCACCACGTTATGTTCGATCAGATCCGTCGTGTCGACCGAGTGGTGCTGTTCCTGAACACCGTCCTCCTGATGGACATTGCGTTTTTACCGTTCGCCGCATCCGTTTTGGCCCAGGCATTCCATGAAGGACACGGGCAGCGCACCGCCGTGGTATTCCATGGCCTTACGTTCGAATTGGCAGCCATTCTGTTCAACGTCATCTGGGAATACGCGCGTCGAAATCACCGGCTGCTCGCCACCACGATCGACTCTGCTGGCGCACGAGCCATCAGCTGGCGTTTCCGGCTCGCACTCGTGTGGATCGCCACCGGAATCCTGCTGGGTCTCCTGGTTCCCGCACTGGGCCTAGCAGTGATCGCCGCGTTCATTCCCTTCTACTGGCTGCCGATCCAGGGCGAGATTGCCAGGGTGAAGCGTCGGCGCGACAGTGGCGGTCAGGCATAACCACGAATGATCCGAACCGATGCGCACAGAAAAAGGACCACAACAGCGAAGGAGAAGGCGATGGGTCTGGCATGGCAACAAGGACCGTTGGCGACCAGGTCGGTGGGGCAGTTCTTGGTAGCACAGCCGCTGCCGGATCGGCTGCTGTTCGCCGAACCGCTCCGTCGGCGGATGCGGGTGCAGTTCGGCGGGCAGTGGGTGGCCGACAGCGAGGATGTCGTCCTGCTTCATGAGCCCGACCGCTACCCGGTCGCGTTCTTCCCGCTCGCCGATGTCCGCGCGGGTGTTCTTGTGCCGGAGACCCGAACGACCACCCATCGCGACCTCGGGGCGACGGCGTGGTTCGACGTGCACGGCGGCGACACGCAAGCGCGGCGCGCCGCTTGGCAGTACACCGACCTCCCGGCTCATGCCGCTGTCCTGCGAGACCGGGTCGCTTTCGCTTGGCGGTCGATGGACGCGTTCTACGAAGAGGACGAGCGCATCGTGGGTCACGCAGCCGACCTGTACCACCGTATCGACATCCGCCGGACCTCGCGGCACCTCCACGTCCGCGACGGCGACCAGCTCGTCGCCGAGACACGGCAGCCGATCGCGCTCTACGAATCGGGCTTCGCGCCCCGCTGGTACGTCGCACGCGAGGATGTCGTCTCCTCGGCGCTCACCCGGGTCGAGGGCCAGACTTTCTGCCCGTACAAGGGCCTGGCCAGCTACTACGACATCGGCGAACGAAAGCGGGCCGCGTGGTCGTATCTGGAGGCATGGCCCGAGGTCGCCGCGGTGTCCGGGTGGGTGTCGTTCGAACCCGACCTCGTCGACGTGTACCTCGACGACCGCAAGCTCACCCTGGAGCCAGGCCAAACCGTCGTGCCGCACGGCATCGACCGTGGCCTCGACCCCGACGAGCTGCGGCAGCGCAGCGCGACAGCCGCCCACCCCGGAAACTCATGATCATTCCGACTGCGATGCACTCCGTGTGACAGCGAGTCGGCCGGCCTCTCACAGATCCAACACGATGTCGCCGTCCGGGCGAGCGCAGCAGATGAGCACCTCATCGTTGTCGGGGGCTTCCAGTGGGTCCGGCAGGTAGCTGGTGGCGCCAGCGAGTAGCGGGGTTGTGCAGGTGTGGCACACGCCGGTGCGGCATGACCATCGGGTGGGCACGCCACAGGCCTCGGCGAGTTCGAGCAGTGATCCCGCGGTGCGCTGCCACCGGGTCGACAGTCCACTGCGCGCGAAGGTGACCGAGGGGCCGGTGCCGGAAGGACCCGGTGGCTGATGGGGTGGGGTGCTCGACACGGTGGTCACGCCCGGATTGATCGGTGTCCGTGTTCCGAACAGTTCGGTGTGGATGCGCGTGATCCCCAGCGCGGTCAGCGATTCGCACATGGCGGTCATGAACCGTTCCGGTCCACACACGTATGCCGTGGCGCCCGACGGTAGACCGAGGGTGGCGAGTGTTTCAGCGGTCAATCGGCGGGGTGGCACTCCATTGGCGGGGGCAGTGTGGAATACCTGCTCGTGGGCGTTGGGTAGTGATTGCAGCAAGCGGTGCGCTTCGTCGGCGAACGCTTGCTGGTCGCTGTTGTGCGCGGTGTGCAGCCACCACACGTCACGGTCGCTGCGTTGGGCGGCGAGTTGGTGCAGCATCGCCAGTACCGGTGTGACGCCGACACCCCCGGATACCAGCAGCACGGGTCCGGCACCCGCGGCGAGGACGAAGTCACCACGTGGTGCGGCGACCTCGACGATGGCGCCGATGCGCAATCGGGTGTGCACGTAGGTGCTCGCCAGTCCCTCACGTTTCACGCTGATCCGGTATGTGTCGCTCCCGGGCGCCGATGACAACGAGTAGCTGCGGACCGGGGCGGGGTCACCGGCATCGGTGAGGCGGAGCGTGATGTATTGGCCGGGCAACGCGCTGGGCGGCCTGGCACCCTCAGCTACCGCGAGGTACACCGAAGTAATGGTCGAACTTTCACGAACGATATCGACCACCCTCATGCCACGAAAACCGCTCCAGCTCGGTTCGGCAGCTACAGCCCGCGCAGCGGTTTCGCCGGCCAGCAGCTCCTGGAAGGATTGCCGCCAACCGGGGCTGAGTGCCGGGATGTCGAGTGCGGTCTTCAGGTCGTGCGGATTGCGGTGGGGCAGATAGAGCATTGCGTCGACGGCGGCGACGCTCATCCGGTGCGCACCGCGTCGGGTGCGGGTGATCCCGTCGCCGGCCCGCACGCGCCCCTCGGTGATGACTCGGAAGTAAAAGCCTGGCCGGTGGTGCGCCACCAGCAGGGCTGCCAACGTCGGGACACCGAGCCGCATGCCGACCCGAAAACATGTCACCCGGGGCTGGGTCACCTCGAACTCGGCCTCACCGATCCGGTACCGGTCGCCGATGCACACCTCTTGGTCGCTGAGCCCCTCGACAGTGAAGTTCTCGCCGAATTGTCCGAACTCGAAACTGCTGTGTCCGAAAAAGCGCTGCCAATACCGGATCGAGTCGATCTGGTATACGAGCACGGCACGCTGCTCTCCACCGTGGCCGTTCAGGTCCCCCTGGCCGTCACCGTCGATATTCAGCCTGCGCACCAGCACAGAATCACTGACAGGGGATTTGAAGATTCCGGTGTGAACAGTGCGTCCCTGCCAGGCGACGTCTTTCGGCATGCCGACGTTGACCGAGAGCAAAGAAGCCATTGGTCATGTCTCCTTGGTCGCTGCTCTGGTGAGCGGATCGCGTTCGTCCGCTCGGCGCATCGCGGCTGTGGGAGCGGGCTGATCGCACTGGAAAGCGCGATCACAGTGCACTATCCCGGTACCAGCAGCTGCCGATCTCTACTTCCAGACCTGTTCAAAATACCCCCGTTCACCGCCGTGCCCGAGCTGTCGGCGCAGCGGGGCGGTCCGCGATCGGTCTCAGGGGCGAAGCGAGCGCACCTCGAGTACCTCCTCGAGTGGTCGGCGTGGTGTCCGGACCGGGTCGGTGTCCTCGGGCGCGATGCCGATTCGGATCACGACCTGGGGCACGCCCTTGTCGGGAAGCAGATCGGCGATGACCCAGCGGCTGGCGACGAGCTCGGTGATATGGGTGAGTGCACAGGTGGCGAGGCCACGGGCGGTGCATTCGAGCAGCACCTCCGACAGTGCCTCGCCGGTACGCAGCCATTGTGCGGGCGTCTCACCGAGGGTGCTGAGCACGATCAGTCGGGACTGGTCCTCGAGTTGCCCGCGACGCAACGAATACGGTGCGGCCGGAAAGCTGCGGCCGACGTCCACCCTGGCCCCCTCGGCATCGGACACCAGCGCCGCAACGGGAATCCCCTCCTTCGCATCCGAATGTCCACTCCACCAATGCAATTCGTTCTGATACGGCATGTCGTAACGGCGCAATGCGGTGGCATGGTCGGTGGCGGCTGCCAGCCGGGGACGATCACTGTCGCAGACCTCGTCGACCGCCACATGATGTGGTCTCGCCAGTTCGCGAATGGCGTCGAATACCTCGATCCAGCCCGGCGGAGCCAGCATCGGCAACCGGTCGGTGCGGCGTTGGCGAATCGCGCGGATCCGGGCGGCCGTCGTGTTCAGCGAGCCGGGCCAGGGCCGGAACTCGAGCGTGGCCAAATGCCCCGGCAGATTCGGATCGGGGGTCCGGATGACATCGGCGAACCAGCCCATCGACAGCAGGGCCAAGCGCGCGTGATCGAGTACGGCGCCGCAGCTGATCACCAGTTGCCTGCCGAGAGGATCGGCGGAACGCAACAGTCGATCGGGATCGCTGAACAGATGCAATCGGGTCCCATCGAATATCCAGCGCCACGGCTGGGTGTTGTGCAGTGATGGCGCCCGGCAGGCGAGCATCAGCGCCGTTCGCACCGTCCGCAGCTCGGGAGTGTCAGCAGGATCGCTTGCGTTCATTCCTATTCGTGCTTCATCGTCAGGATGTCGGAGAGCGGGCGGCGGGAGGTTGGCGGGAATTCGGGCTCGCCGTCGGGCACGGTGCCGACTCGGATGAGTACCTGGGGGATTCCGGGGTGCGGGAGCATGTTCGCGATGACCTTTCGGGCCGCGGGTATTTCGGTGATGTGAGTCATCGAGCAACTTGCCAGGCCGCTGGTGGTGCATTCGAGCAGAACGGCGGAGAGTGCTTCACCGGTGTGCAGCCACATGGTGACCGATTCGCGGGGTGAGCTCAGGACCAGCAGGCGGGCATGGTCTTCGAGCGGGGCGCGGCGGGCCGAATGCGGTGCGGTGGGAAAGGTGCGGCCCACGCCGACGCGGGCGAATTCGGCATCGGAGACAAGGGATTCGCGCGGGATGCCTTCCGGGTCACCGGAATGTCCCGCCCACCAATGCAATTCGGCCTGGTACTCCATGTCGTAGCGGCGGGCCGCGGTGGTGTGCTCGGAGGCGGCGGCGAGTTTCGCGTGAGCGGTTTCATCGAGGAGATCGAGTTCGAGGTCATGGGGTGCCACCAGCATGCGCCCGGTGTGCACGAGTTGCGGTAGGCCGGTCGGCGCGTACAGCGGCAGTCGGTCGGTGCGCCGCTGGTCGATGGCGCGGGCACGGGCCAGCACGCCGATCGGTTGTTCGGGCCACGGCCGGAACTCGATAACCGCCAAGTAGTCGGCGCGGCTGGTGTCGGGTAGGCGTGTGGTGTCGGTGTGCCAGCCCTTGGCGGCGAATGCGGTACGTACATGGTGCAGCATCGCCCCACAGCTGATTACCAGTTGCCGACCCAGCGGGTCCGCCGAGGTCAGCTGGCGATCGTTGTCGCGGTAAAGGTGCAGCCGGAGTCCGTCGAACACCCAGCGCCACGGTTGGGAGTTGTGCAGTGACGGTGCTCGGCTGGCCAAGCGCATGGCCGCCAGCACCGTCGGATGGTCCGGCACGGAACGTACAGGGGAGGGGCTGGTATCGGTCATACTCTCGAGTGTCGTCGGGCGCTGTGCCGGTCGATATGGGCCTTGCGCCCGTTCTCGAAGGTCCATGGTCCTCAGGACCTGCACAACAGGAGCGAGCGGGTGCGGGCGGTCCTTGCGCTCACCACGTCGATGCGGGTGTGTACCCGGTGTCACCAGCGCTTCGGCGGGCGGCCCCCTGGGCACTACCGCACCGACGGACAACTCCGGACCGCAGGTGTGCACGACCGGCGGATGCGGTCGCAAGCTGCGCGGGCGGCATCCGATGATGGCCACCAAGCTATTGCCAGGCAGTCCACTTCGCGCCGTGCGGTCGGCCCGGTGAGGACATCGGTGCGCGGTGTCGAGATCCTCGATCACCCGCGCCCGGCGCTTCGACGCGGGCTCTCGCTATTGTGAACTTTCGTCGGCCGATGCCGGAAGATGTTGTGCGCATACGGCTTCCACGAATTCACCGACCGTGCTCTCGGGTAGGCGACGGGAAAGATCGGCCTCGGTGATGATGCCGACCAGCTTGCCCGCTTCGGTTACCGGGAGTCGCCGGATCCGACTCCGCTCCATCAACGCCAGCGCGTCGTCGATATCGGTGCCGATGTCGACGGTACGCAGGTCGTCGCCCTGGGCCATTTCCCCCGCGGTGGTCGTGTGCGGATTCGCGCCGGTGGCAACGCATTTGACGACTATGTCGCGGTCGGTGACGATGCCGACCGGATGCCCCTCGCCGTCGCAGATCGGCAATGCGCCGATATCGAGCTGACGCATCCGCTGCGCCGCGGTTTCCATGGTGTCGCGGACCGTAATGCTCGCGACGTCGGGCTGCATGATGGCCTGTGCGGTAGTCATGGCTGGCTCCTTTCCGAATAGACCCTTGGCGCTCTTCATCGACATATCGAAGTGGATCAGCGAGGGCCGAAAGTCACCCTGGCAGGGAATCGGCGGTCGTAGCGATCGGCGCCCGCCTTGTCGATATGACAAAGCCGGAGTCCTCGATTCATAGGACCTTCGGCCCTGTTCGACGCTGTCGCGGCACGGTGAAACTGCTGAGGTTATCTGCCGAGGAGAGGTTGTCTGGTGAGTATATCCGAGCTGTGGTCGACCAGGACAGTTACGGAGGGGGAATGCACCACCCGGGGCTCGGTGGAGCCCATCCAGATCAACCGAGTCATGCGTGCGATCGATAGAGTGCTGCGCTGTCACCACGTCGATGAACCTGCGCGGGTGCGGCTGACCGGAGCGCCTTGCTCGGGCGGACCGATGCTGGCACAGGCGAATGTGGTGTTCCGGAATCGCCCTGTGCGAGTTCAGGTTCCGGGGCCGAGCGGGTTCATCGCCACTTTCCTCGCCGACCGGCTCGACCGCGGGTTCGCGCGGCTGAACTCCGACGCGGTGCCCCGGTATTGGCCCGATCCTGCCCGCCCGCCACTGGCCGCGCCGTCCGACGAAGAGCCGATCGTCCGCCGCAAACACTGCGCATTGCTGATCGGAACCCCGGCCGACGCGGTCCGTGTGATGGACGCGATGGATTACGACGCGTATTTGTTCACCGATGCAGAGACCGGCGAGGACGCGGTCGTCTACTGGGCGGGCCCACTCGGAGTCCGCATGGCGCGCCAACAGCAACGGCAGCTCCCCGAGGTGCTTTCGGGGTTGTCGCTCACCATGAATCCGCTTCCCACACCGCGCCTTACCGAGGCCGAAGCGGCGGCCCGGCTGTGCCGGTACGGCCTGCCGTTCCTGTTCTGCACCGATCCGAGCGGTGGGCGGGGACGACTGCTGTATCGCCGCTACGACGGTGCGCTGACGATCGTGCTGCCCGCAACCGGGGGTGAGCCAGCGTGAGCGATCTCGCCGCGACCGGCTACCCCGGGCACTCGATTGTCGAGCTCGATCGGGCGACGGCATTGGACCTGCTCGCGACCGTCCCGATCGGTCGAGTGGTGTTCAGCCACAACGCATTACCGGCGATTCGTCCGGTCAACCATCTGGTCGATGCGGACGGCCGCATCATCGTGCGCACCCGTCTCACAGCCGTGCTCACCTCGGCCGTGCGCGGCAACTCCGATGTGGTGGTCGCCTACCAGGCCGACGAGATCGACCCACACCGGCGCACCGGCTGGTCGGTCGTGGTGACCGGCCTCGCCCGCCCGGTCACCGATCCCGTGCGCATCGCCCGATACGAGCCCCTGCTGCACCCCTGGGTCCACCAGGTCATGGATACCGTCATCGAAATCGAGCCCTCGATCGTCTCCGGCATCCGGCTTGTCGACAAGGCCGCCTAGACTGCCGGTGCGGGAACGACGGCCAAGTGGCCGCGCAGGGTTTCCAATCGGCTCACGTACTCTTCGTGGTCGAACCGTTCGACCACGCGCGCGGTGCCGATGATCAATGGATCGATGATCACAGGCGAACGCTGACCCGGGCGATATCGTCTTGGCGGTGCGCGGTGACGGGGAAATCGGCATCGATGATGAGGCGCATCATCTTCGAATTCGTCGGCATGACCTCGGCGACGAAACGCTCGATCCGCCGTTCCCGAGCCAGCGCCGCCAACTGGTGCAGCAAATCCGTGCCGATGCCGTGCTCCTGGACATCGTGGGCGACCACCAACGCGACCTCCGCCGCCTTGGTGCCCGGCAACATCACGAAATTCGCCACCCCGATGAGCCGATCGCCGAGGAATGCGCCCACCGCCCCGTGCGCGGAATCGTCACGAGCGATCGCCGCCGCGACCTTGTCCAAATGCTTCGGCGCGGGGGTGAAGAAGCGAAAGATACTGTCCTGCTCATCCATTCCGGCGTGCAGGTGCCGAATCGCGGGGGCGTCGTCGGGGCCGAGGCGGCGGACAGTGACGGGCGGGGCGGTGGTGGCCATGGCCATGTTCCTCTCGGGCGAGATTCGCCGACCTGTCCGGCGGGTGCCCACGTGGGCCTGCCGGGCATCGACGGTCGTCTTTCCAGGGTCGCTGTTGCGGGGCGGGTCACCACAGTGCCGAAAGACCCATCCGGGGGGCCTTTGGTCGAATGCGCGGGACCGGCTTCGGTTTCCGCACCGTGGCCAGCGACCTGGAAATTGTCGCGCCACACAGCACCATGGTTCGCTCGATCGGACATCGCAGGCTAGATGCCTCAGGTCTGGCCACGGGGCCGCTGAGCGAGGACGAATGCCCTACCGCGGACCATGGTCAGGGCAGTGGCGCCGACCAGCGCAAGACTGTGCCACCACCGGGGCGGTTCTCGATGCTGAACGTGCCGCCCGCTTCCTCGGCCCGCGCCGCCATATTGGCCAATCCACTGCGTCGCGCGATGTCATCGGGGACGCCGACGCCATTATCGGTCACCTCGATGCTGACATCATCACGCACTTTCAACTCGACCGATACGTTGCTGGCCGATGCATGCTGCACCACATTGCTCACGGCCTCGCGCAGCACCGCCTCGACATCTTCGGACAGCGGCGGCGAAAGTACCGTCACCGGGCCGGCCAACCGCACAGTGGTGCGCAGCCCGGTGTCCGCCGTCATGTCGACGATGATCCCGTGCAGGTGCTTGCGATATTTCGAGGAATCCGCGGCGGTATTGCTTTGCAGATCGAAGATCGAATGGCGGATGTCCTGGACGATCGCCTGGACGTCATCAATCGTCTCCAACAGCCGGGACCGCACCTCGGGTGCCCTGGCTCGCTGCGCGGTGCCCTGCAGGGACAGCCCGACGGCGAACAGCCGCTGGATGACGTGATCGTGCAGGCCCCTGGCGATCCGATCGCGGTCGGAGAGCACGTCGAGTTCGCGCATCCGCTCCTGGGTGTCGGCCAGCTGCAGGGCGAGTGCGGCTTGGTCGGCGATGGCGGCCATCATCGTCTGCGCGGCGGTGTCGAGCGGGGTGGTACCGACCGGCCGCAGGGTGGTGAGCACCCCGATGACCGTACGTCCGGCTCGGAGCGGAAGTATCAGCGCCGGGCCGAATTCGACAGGGGAATCGGGGAATGGGTTGAATGACAGTTTCTGGACCGACAGCACCCGCCCTTGGGAAAATACCTCGCCGGAATTCGATGCCGAGACCGGTAGCCGTTGACCGGTGAGTGCGTCGGCGTCGACGCCTGCCGCCGCGACCACCACCAACTCCGCCACCTCCTCGGCCGGGATATCGGGATCTTCGGGCCGGGCGATGAAGGTGCACGCCGATGCGGTCAGGTTCAGGGCGCGCTGGACGACGAGTGCGAGGACTTCGCTCGATTCACCGGCGACCAGCAGCTCGGTAGCCACATCCCTGGTCGCCTCGAGCCACCGCTGGCGGGCGCGCGACTGCTCGTAGAGACGGGCGTTCTCGATGGCAATGCCCGCTGCCGCGGCCAGCGCCTGCACCACTACCTCGTCGTCCTCGGTGAACTCCAGCCCGCCCGCTTTCTCGGTGAGATAGAGGTTGCCGAACACTTCCTCACGGACCTGGACCGGAACACCGAGGAAGGTATGCATCGGCGGATGGTGTTCGGGAAAGCCGACCGAGGAGGGGTGAGCCGAAAGATTGGTCAGCCGAATGGGTTTCGGTTGCTCGATGAGCAGGCCGAGCACACCGTGCCCGCGTGGCAGATCGCCGATCATGACGCGGGTACGGTCATCGATGCCCTCGTACACGAATTCGGCCAGCTGGTTGCTCGTCGGATCGGTCTCGCGGACACCGAGCGCGCCGTATTCCGCGTCGACCAGTTCGATGGCGGTGTGCACGATCGTACGCAACGTGTTGTCGAGGTCCAGACCGGCCGTGACGACGAGCATTGCCTCCATCAACCGGTCCATCCGGTCGCGCACATCGACGATCTGCGCGATGCGGTCCTGGACCTCGATGAGCAGTTCACGCAGCCGCAGCTGAGACAACGTCTCTATCACCGGTGGCCGACTGCCGTGAGCCGACGCCTGGCCTTCCATACCAGACATTCTTTCACGATCCACCGACCGAGTTCGATCATCGGCCGAGCCGGACCGGTCGGTCGCGTTGTTTCGACCGATTCAGTATCGAGGCCGATGCCGCTGCCTGCGTGCCGCGTTCTTCGTCTCCGCCTCGATGCGCGGCGGCCGTCAGCGCCGCCGCGGCCCGGTTGTCGAGCAGGGATTCCACCGCACCGACCTCCCGGATCGCATCGATCGACTCCAGGCTCGCGATGTCCTTGACGACACGGCCACTGGTTCCGGCCAGGATGGCATCGAGCATGACCCGCTCGTTGGTGGCCGAGATCGGGATCGGACAGCGCAATCCCGGATCGGCAGTCATAGCCCACGGTGTCGGCCGGTGGGCGGTCATCCAATGGCGTCCGAAGTCCCGTCAATAGGGGCCGTCGTGCTCTTATCGGTGGCGTGCCGTCGGTGGGACTGTGGTCGAAATCGACCAAGGAAGGCGACATGGACCACGGACTGCCCGATGACAGCACCGTCAAGACGGCACTGGCGCTCGCGGTGCGTGCGCCATCGGTACACAATGTTCAGCCGTGGCGGTGGCGGATCGATGACCGCTACGTCCACCTGTACCTCGACCCCACGCCGACACCGATCTCGACCGATCCGGAGCAGCGCGATCTGGTGCTGAGCTGCGGCGCGGCATTGCATCATCTGCGCATCGCGTTCGCAGCCCTCGGCTGGTCGGCGGTAGTGCACCGACTGCCGAATCCGGTGGATCCGAACCACTTGGCGGCAGTCGAGTTGGTACGCCACCGGCCGACACCGCTGGATATCGCGCTGAGCGCGGTGATTTCGACACGCCAGACCGACCGCAGGCACTACTCGTCGTGGCCGATCCCGCACGGATATCTGGGGCTGGTGAACGAACGCGCCGCAGCACTGGGTGCCACCGTGACGCAGGCCCGTGACCGCCCCCGCGACGTACTGATCGAGACAATGCGGACCGCCGCCGCCCGGCCGCACGAACCGCAGGCCCGCGAGTTCGCATCGCCCGCTTCGGCCGGCGATGCGCACGAACCCGATTACGCCGAACTACTGATGATCAGCACCTCGGCCGACGATCGGCTGTCGCGGTTACGCGCGGGCGAGGCGATCAGTGCGGTGCTGCTGACCGCCACCAATATCGGCCTGGCGACCTGCCTGCTCACCGAACCGCTCGAGCGCGCGGACCTGCGCCGCAGGGTGCGCGTCGAGGTGCTCGACGAACTCGCCCATCCGCAGGCGGTCCTGCGGATCGGCTGGCCCCCGACCAGTGCTCTGCCGTTACCGATGACGCCGCGGCGGTCGGTGGATGATGTGCTCGACCCGTTCGAGTCGGCTGTTGCCAGCTGATTCTCGACCACCGAGCCGATTCGGGCGCCGCTAGACCGGTGCGGCGCAACGCTTTACGACCGCGGCCAAGGCGGCGGCCAAACCGGCACGGGCTTCCTGCGCGATCTGCCGCAACGCGGGCTGCTGCGTCTGGTTGACGAGGATGTCCGGGTCGACGGCTTCGACAACTGTGGCATCGTTGTCGGTGCGCACCACGACATTGCAGGGCAGCAGCAGACCGACCTGCCGGTGGATATCGAGCGCCTGGTGCGCGAGCTCGGGGTTGCAGGCGCCGAGGATCAGGTAGTCCTCCATTTCGACATCTAGCTTCGCCCGCAGGGTGGCGCGCACGTCGATTTCGGTCAGCACGCCGAACCCCTGTTCGGCCAGGGCCGCGCGCACGGCGGCGACGGTGTCGGCGAACGAGGTCGGCACCCGCACGAGGAGTTCGGCGGATGCGACCGGAATGCGGATCTCGGTGACCAGGTCGCGCGCATCGACAACCTCGTCGGGTGCGATCAGGTAAACCTCGGTCGGCGGTCCGATGGGTTGGAACGACGAGGTGCGCAACCAATTCTCCAACGCCCGGTATGCATCGCCGATGTGCTGATAGTCGCCGCGATGGGTCGTGCGGACATAGCGGCCCGGCTCGGTTCGGTGCACTGAAGCCTGGTCACCCTTGTCCTCGACGGGCCCAATGGTGACCGGTAGACCGAAGTCGACCTCGGTCGAGGTTTCCGCGCGGAAGTGACCGAGGTAGGTGGTCGACGGCGGCCCGACCGGTGCCAGGCCGGTGGTGGCCGCCAGTTCGTACAGCGCTCGCATCCCGGCGTCGATATCCTCGCCCGCATGGTCGGCGCGGATGGCGCGCCGCAGTTCCAGCATGGTCTGCGGGTGCGCTTCATCGATCAGGATGCGGTAGGGCATCGTCGTATCCTTCGGTCTCGGACCCGATCGGTGATGCGATCGAGTTCGGTATGTGCCGAGCGTTCGGCCCAGGCTCGAATGATTTCGACGCTACGTCCGGGCCGCAGGCGCGCACAGAGCCGAACCGACGCTTCTCAGGTGACCTTCGACCGTCGGTGACCACGGGCGGACGGCGCCGCATCGCGATAGCGCGCCACCGAGGTACGGCGCGGCGAGTCCGAACGCGGCACCGATCGGCTGCAGCCAGCTGAGGCCACTCGACCCATCCGGAAGATGACCTTCTTCTCTGCTCGCGCCGCTGTCGAAACGCCATGCTCATTGATATCGAGCCTTCGGAAGAGCACCCGGTTCGTCGAATGGTTCCCGTGCGGGTACGCGATGGCTGCTGGACCACGGACGGGCCACCGGATCGGACCGCGAATGGGTCTCCCGGACGATCGAACAGGACCGACAATGACCGCGAAACGGTAGTACATGGCAGACGAAAGCGCTTCGCGCACCAAACAATCCGATGCGTCGATCCTCGTGGCCGTCGACGGTTCGGCGAATTCGTATCAGGCGGTCACCTGGGCGGCGGCCGAAGCCGCGTCGCGTCATCGCAGGCTGCATATTCTCACCTCGGTGGGGATCCAGACGGGTTACGGCCCCGGTGCGCTGCTGACCGAATCCGATACCGAGTGGCTGCGTCGCGACGGCGAGCGCATCCTGGCCGAGGCCATCCGCCTCGCGCAGGCAGCCGCACCCGGCGACAATCTCGCCATCACCACCGAGGTGACGTTCGACCTGATCATTCCGACGCTGATCGAGCGCTCCACGCACGCGCATATGCTGGTGGTCGGCAGCCGGGGCCGCGGCACGCTCCAGCGCGGATTGCTCGGCTCGGTGAGCACCGCCACCACTCATCACGCCCACTGCCCGGTCGCGGTGATCCACGGGATCGCGGCGATCGACGCGATATCGGCGACCCGACCGGTACTGGTCGGGGTCGACGGCACAGAGAACAGTGCACCCGCCATCGAACTCGCTTTCGAAGAGGCATCGCACCGGAACGTGGACCTGATCGCGTTGCACGCATGGAGCGACACCAGCGCGGTCGATCTGCCGCTGGTCAACTGGGAGAGCGCACGCGCTTCGGCGGAGGCGGTGCTCGCCGAAAGCCTCGCGGGCTGGGCCGAACGCTATCCGGACGTTAAGGTGCATCGGACCGTGGTGGCCGACAGATCGGTTCGCTCGCTACTCGACGCGTCGGCCGACGCCCAACTGGTCGTCGTCGGTTGCCGTGGTCGTGGCGGATTTGCCAGCATGGTCCTCGGATCCACCAGCAATGGACTGCTGCACTCGGTGGAGGTGCCGATGATCGTGGTGCGTTCGAACTGATCGAGAGCACCGGCGCTGAGCACGGCCTTCGGCCGCCTCACGCAGTGATCTCCCCGCAATCGGACGAATCCTGCGGCGATGCCGTCACCATCCAGGTCCAGATGTGCTGGTTCGGTGCGGGTGATGTGGTCGTCAACGATACGGAGTAGGTGGGCAGTTTCGCGGCGAGCACCGCGAGCTCATCGCAGAAGGGTCCAGAAGCCACTGGTGCGCTTGCCGTTTCGCATACACTGATGCGCAGGTCGCTATCCGCGATGACCGTCACTTCGATTTCCTGGGCCACTTCGCGTGCGACTATCGTGGCCAGGATCGCATTCAGGGCTGCCAGGCTGACCTCGACGACTGCCGGCTCGACCCGGTGGGTGGGACCATCGAAGGTGACCTCGGATACCACCCCCAACTCGTCGGCCGCATCGCCGACCAGATCCTGCACCTGCACGCGCAAACCGTCCGGCGTGCCGGTTTCGGTTTCCAGTCCGGCGACGGTCGCGCGGATCTGTGCCATCACGGCATCGAGTTCGGCGATGGTCCCGTCGATGCGGGACGCCACGGCTGGCACACGCGCGAGCGGACGAACCGCTCCCAGTTTCAAACTGATATCGAACAGACGGTGCAGCACCGTCTTGTGCAGTTCCCGAGCGATACGCTCGCGTTCGTCGATCAACCGCACGGCCCGCGCCTGGTCTTCGGCCCGTCGTAACCGCACCAGATTGTCGACACGCGCACGGAGTTCAGCGACATCGAAGGGTTTCTGGAGATAGTCATTGGCTCCGGCGTGCACCAATTCCAATCGCGACTGGTCATCGGCGCGGGCGGTGACGATGAGGATCGGAGTATTCGCCAGATCAGGGTCGGAACGCACTCGCCCCAGCAGCTCATCTCCGCTCATCCGCGGCATCATGATGTCGCATACGATCAGCTCCGGTCTACCGGACTTCGCGAGTTCAAGCCCGGATTCCCCATCGAAGGCCGAGGCCACCTCGTAATTGTCCGAAAGTGATTCGCGGACAAGCTCGTTCAGGTCGGGATTGTCCTCGATCACCAGGATCGAGGGCCGCTGGTCGGTGCTCAGGGGCGGTCGGTTCATCGTGGATACGGACGTGTCGCCGACCGAGGTCGCCACCGCGGCGAGCACAGTCGCCGCAGCGCCGGCAGTGTTCGCCGGCGCCCCGGTCGCGAGCACGGGCATACCTGCCGGGGCGGCGCGCGGCATCTCCACGACGACGAGTGCGCCGTGCTCTGGGGCATCGGCGATCGTGACTGAACCTCCGTGTAGCCGGGCCAGATCCCGGACAATGCTCAGTCCAAGCCCGGTGCCACCCACGGACCGGCTCGCACCGCCGTCGACCTGACGAAATCGCTCGAATACCGCATCTCGCTGCGCGACCGGAATGCCGGGACCGCTATCGGCGATCTCGACAATGATCCGATCGTCGGAATCACGGATCGTGCACCGGACGCTGCCGCCGGACGGGGTGAACTTGAAGGCATTCGACAGCAGATTGACCACAATCCGCTGCACATGTTCCGGATCCAGCTCGGCCCACACCGGCTCATCCGCTGCCTCGACCTGGAACTCGATTTCCCGGTCCAGGGCGATCGTTTCGAAGAATGCCGCGGAAAGCCGCACCAGATCGGCCACATCGACATGCGCATATTCCGGCCGCATCGCCCTCGCTTCGAGCTGTGCGGCATCGAGCAGATCGTTGACGTGGCCGAGCAGCACCTGTGCATTGCGCACGATCACCTCGAGGTCTTTGTGTGACGGGTCATCGAATGCGACATGCTCGAGCAACTTGCGCGCCGGTGCCAGGACGAGCATCAGCGGTGTGCGCAACTCGTGGCTGACATTGGCGAAGAACTGGCTCTTGAGGTCGTCGAGTTCCTTTGCTCGCGCATACATACGTGCGAGTTCGGCATTGGCTTCCTTGAGTTCGCGACTCGTCTCGGCCACCTCGCGGGCCCTGGCGAATACTTCCTGTTCCATTTGTCGCGCCGACGCGCGCAGTGCCGAGGTTTCCTCCTGTTGCGCCGCGCCCGCGGCCTGTAACCGCATGAAGTCCGTGACGTCTTCGACCCGGTGGATGATGTATCGCAGCCGGCCTGATTCGTCGAGAACCGGCGAGTTGGCGGGACTCCAGAACCGCTGTTCGAATGATCCGTCGGGGCGGCGAATATCGTACTGTTGTACCGGCATGGCATCGACGATGCGATCGTGGACGACCCGCTCGAGCGAGACGCGCAGATTGCGCACGCCCTCGGCTTCCGGCTTCTTCGGATTGTCGGGAAAGACATCGAAAATGTCTCGGCCGAGGATATCCGAACGTTCGGTCATCGTGGCATGCACGTATGCGTCGGATACCGCGACAATACGCAAAGAGGGGTCCAGCACCAGGTAAAGACCCGGTGCCGCCTCGAAAAGGGCACGATAGTCGACAACCTCGACCACAGCGGCATTACCCCGATTCCCACTGGAAACGACGTACTCGGTACCGATGCGCCATTGCAACCTGTCCACTCAAAATAGCCCGCGCGAAAGACCTACACCACATGTCCGGCCGTCGCGGACCCTGGGCGTCGGAACTCCTGATCAACGAGCATCGATGGGGTGCGGGCGGTCACATATAGTGCCAATCGGCCCTTGAATCCAGGGACCGGCGGCCCTGCCCAGACGTGTCTACCCGGCAATACGGTGGCAACAATGTGACCCACTAGCAAGGCAGCCGCAAATGACATTGGTGAGATCCGAGAACTTCACGCCCGACGTCGACGACCAGCCGACCGATGCGGTCGTGCACCTCCGACAAGACTTTCCCGCCGTATCCGCCGAGGTACTCTCCGCCGCCGTCACCGGTGCACAGCGGGAGCTGAACGACGTACCGCCCGAATGGCTGCCCGAACTCGCCGAACGATTGGCGTGGTGGCGGATCAGCACAGCCACGGGAGCATCCCGTTCGTGGACACCGGGCTCGGCTACCAACGGCAGTTCGAGACCGTCGGCCCACAACGGGTCGGAGCGGTAACACCAGTACCGCAACTCTGGACGTTGCACAACACGCTCTCGGCAGCATAATGGGAGCGAATAGACGAAAGCTGCGGTGTGCCGACCATCGGTCTGTCGGAGCCGCGCCGGTGCCTGCTCGGAAGCCGGGGCAGTCCACCGCGCTGTAGTGGTGCCGGGATACGGCGCTATGACAATCGCCGCGACCAACGATATCGACTAGACGAACCGGCCCGGCGCGGTGAATCCCTCGATGAAATGGTCGCCGGGATCATCGAAACCCTCTCCCGCACAGGTGAACCGAATAACACCTACCTGATCTTCATTTCCGATGACGGCGGTAGCCTCGGCGCCCGGCGGCGCCCGCCGACTCACCCGGAAGATGGCACCGTACGAATAAACGATGCGTGTGCGGCTCGCGATCTCGGGCCCGACATCGCTCAGGAACAACTCCCCGGCACCGAAACTCCGGGCCCATACGCGCTCGACATACCGTCGTGGGGCGCCGTGCGCACTGAACGCGGACTTCGCCACCGCCTCGTCGAGCTAGCCGGATGTGCCGGATCGACTTGCCGTTGATCCGCATGGTCGATTCCCGCGCCCGTGGTCTCGAACGGCGATCGGGCTCGGCTCCGATTACGGGACAACGATGTTCGACTGCGCTGCGGGCAGACCGAGTGATTGCGCGATGGTCGCGGACCAAGACCGAATGGCGGCCCAATCGCGCAGATCGCCATAGCGGCCACCACCCATCAAGCGATACAGCACCCTGGCTTTCAGCGAGACCCCGACACACTCGTAATGTCCGGAGAACGCCTGGTAGTCCCGCGGCGTTATCGAGTCGCGCAGCGTGGCGATCTTCTTCGGCACGATCCGGCCGATGCGGCTTCCGATGCGCCCGCCGAGCGCGGGGCCGAGGCCGACGCTGAAGAGCCAGACATTCTTGTTCCGCAATGCCGCACGGTGCGTTCGTACGAAGGTGACGGCGGCGGGGAGCAGGTCCATATCGTGGATCGCGCTACCGAGCACGACGGTGTCGAAGCGCGACAGCTCCGGTGCGTGCTCGGCGTCGCTGAGCTCCACTTCGGCGCCCTGCTCGTTCAGCTCGGCGGCGATGAACTCCGCGATATCGCGGGTCGATCCCTTTTCGGTCGCGTAGACGACCGCGATGCGAGGTGCGTTCGATTCCATACCCTCAGCGTCGCGCAGCAGCCCGACCGCAGGTGAGAGCCGTGATGCCCGACGGTCGGGGACCAATGTCCCCATTCGGAGGGTGGTGGCGCGCAAGGTGTCAGTGTGCCTGCGAAGTGGTGTGGGCCGGTGCCTCGGTGAGCAGAATCCGGTGTGCCTCCTGGGCCGCGGTAGCGGTTCGATTCACATCCGAGGCATCGATGGGCAGCCGCTCGAGACCGTGCGCGAGTGCCGCGACCGCGTCGCCGAGCGCGCGCACCCGATCCTCGAGGGCGGTGAGCCGATCGATCTCCGGATCCTCGCCCTGTGACAGCAGCGCCGCTGGCTCGTCCGCGATGGGGCTTCGCGCGCCGCACAGCACCCCGTAGAGGTGCATCGGCAGCACCGCGAACACTCGGTTCAGCTGACCGGGGGCGAACAGATCCGATAGCGCAGCGGTAACAGCCCCCGCGACCGGTCCGACCTCGTCGGGGTCGACGTCGGCGGCCCTGGCGAACTGGGTGACGAATTCCGAAAGGCCATGGCGCACCGGCACATGGCCAGGCACCCAGCCCTCGTAGTAGACGCCGCGCAGTATCTCGGGCAGTTGCGCGCTCAGGTGAGCGGAGCCGGTGACACTGATCCGGTCGCGGACGGTGTGCATCCAGGCCCGCAACACCCGATAGGCGAAGGCGCGGTCGTCGGTGTCGAGACCGTCCGCGACGGCGCGCACCCATTCCCGGGCGGTGTGAACGGCGGATGCGAAAGGGTCATCGGTATGCGACATGGTGTGCTCCTCGGTGTTCACCCGGTGCGAATCGGGATGGCGCACCGCCCAGCCTGCGATGCCGGCGAGCCGGGTCCAAGAGGCGAAAGTTGCCGCCATGTGGGGCGATGGTCACGGTATCGGCAGGTCGCCGCCGGACATAGGGCAATTCGACGCTTCGACTGTCGACCTTTGTCTCTCACCCGCGACGGCACTGGCAGGCGACGATTGTCGAGTGGCAGTGCCACACTGTCCCAGCCGCGGGTACCGGCTGCCACCATCGAGCTGTTCGAGGTTGACCATGACCGAACTGCGACCGTTGGATACGGGATTCATGGAGTTGGAGGACACCGACCGCCATATCAGCCTGGGCATCGGCGCGGTGGCGATCGTGGTGGGCCCGCCGCCGACGCGCGAAGAGTTCGGGGCGAGAGTGGCCGAGAGGCTCGAGCGTAACGCCCGCCTGCGGCAGCGGGTGCGCAGGGCGCCGCTGGACCTGACCGCACCGATATGGGACGACGACCCGAATTTCGATCTGGCGCACCACATTCGGTGGACCGCGCTACCGGAGCCAGGTGACGAGTCGGCGCTGCGCGAACTGATCGCGACGGAACTGGAAGAACGGCTCGACCGCGATCACCCGCTGTGGCAGTGCGTGGTCGTCGAGCGTTTGGCGGGTGATCGCTGGGCGATGATCGTCAAGGCCCATCACAGCATGGTCGACGGTATCTCGGGGATCACGTTATTCGAGGGCCTGTGCGACCGGCCGGAGGAAAACGGTGGCGTGCGGGGTCCGCGCGCGGAGAATCGCGCGGGAAGTGGCCTATCGGGTGTGCTGGCGAAGGGGATCCGGCTGCCGATGGTGGCGCCGCGGCTCGCGGTCTCGGTGGTGCGCGCGCTGGTGCCGGTGGTGTACGCCGCCGTCGCGCCGACTGCCACGTCCTCGTTGAACGGGCCGATAGGACGGCAACGCCGCTATGTGGTCGCCCGCGCTTCGCTGCCGGAAATTCGGGAGATCGGTGCGGCTTTCGATGCGACGGTCAACGATGTCGCGCTCGCGGCCATCGCCGCGGCTTATCGGGCCGTATTGCACAAGCGCGGTGAGGAGCCCACACCGGGCAAGCTCCGGATTCTGGTGCCGATATCCGTGCGCCCGTCGGACGCGAAATATGTCATGGACAACAGGGTTTCGGCCATGCTTCCGTACCTGCCCGTCGACATCGAGGATCCGGTGCGGCAGCTCGTGGCGGTGCACGAGCGGATCTCCGAGCATCGCGCGAAAGGGGAGGCCGAGGCCGAGAAGTCGATGCTGTCGATGGCCGAATGGCTGCCCTTCGCCGTTGTGGCCTGGGCGTTCCGGCTGGCCGGACATTTCCCGCAGCACAGCGTCGGTGCCCTCGCGACCAATGTCCCCGGGCCCCGCCGACCACTGACAATGCACGGCCGCGAAGTACTGGAAATCCTGCCCTGCATCCCGATCGCCATGCGCCTACGTACCACGATCGCGATCCTCAGCTACCGCGAACGACTCGTCTTCGGTATTACCGGCGACTACGACAGCACCCCCGATATCGACCTGATCGCCGAAGGTATCGAACACGGAATCGCCGAACTGCTGGCCGCGGCCCGCGTTCCGCAGATCCCCTGACCTACCGTCACCGTCCGCGCGCTGGTGGTCCGGACTACGTCGGGTGGACCACCATGACCGGGCACTGTGCCCGCTGCACCAGCCAATTGCTGGTCGAGCCGAGCAGCAGTCCGCGGAAACCGCCGCGCCCGCGGCTGCCGACGACGATCAGCTGAGCCGACTTCGACCAGTCGAACAGGTGCCGGCGCGGCCCGGTGGCGAAGACCTTGCGGGTGAGGGTGACGTTCGGGAACTTCTCCTGCCAGCCCGCGAGACGCTCGGCCAGCAGCGCGTGTTCGGCGACTTCCAGGTCGACGATCGGGATTTCGAGATACTGTTCGCCGGCGAATTCCCCCTCGGACAGATCACTCCAGGCATGGATGGCGACGAGTTCGGCATTGCGCTCGCCGGCCTCGGCGAACGCCGCGACGATCGCCGCCTCACCGACAGGACTGCCGTCGACACCGACAACGACGGGTCCGGTATCGCGGATGCGTTTTCCGGTGCCGGCATCGCGCACCACCACGATGCAGCCGTATCCGTGGCTCGCGACCGCGAGCAGGGTGGATCCGATGTGTGCGAGTGTGCCGACGCCCGAGGTCGCGCCGATGGCGACCAGGTGCGCGCTCTCCGACAGCGCGATGAGCAGCTTGGCCGGATTCGCCTCGGAGAGTTCAGTGGCCACCTCGAGGTCGGCGGCGACCTCATGTGCCAACCGCACGGCCGAGGCCAGGATGCGCTCGCCGCGCGCACGCACCTTCTCGGCGACTCCGGGCGCCATGACGTCATAGCTGCCGAGGAGCGAGCGGCTGGCGGCGGTGTCGATGGCGTGCACGATACGCAGGCGGCGACCGCGGTGCGCCGCGGTCTCGGCGGCCCAGCGAACGGCCAGCTCGCCGGTGCCGGAGCCGTCGGTGCCGACCACCACGGCGGCCGACGCCAGCTCATGCGGATTATCGTGGTGCGCGGTCATATCCGGTGCCTCGTCGAGTTTCGATGAGTTCGGCTACTCATACGGTAGAAAGCCGAAGGTCCGCGGGCTGCTGGCTTTGGTCCTCGACCCGAGGGGCGATCGGCAACTCGACATGGCCGACCAGGGCGGCCGGCCGCGCCGCGTGGGCCCTCGGCTCTGTCCGCACCGGCGTTCGAGCGATATACGCGATGCATCTGACATACATGGCGTATGCGATATTCACGTCGTAGACCGACGATCCGCAGCAGGCGTGCAGCCGAGCAGCCGATCTCCTGGGCGGGTTGGCCACCGGCACGTCAGGCTCCGCCCATGTCGGCAGCCCGCACTTCAAGGCCGCAATCAGCGAGCTGCCTGCCGGCCTTCCGCAGACTCCGCGCATCATCAGCCAGTCAATCGATGCCGCCGACCGCTAATCGCGCCACAAGGGCGGGCGCTTCTCCAGGAAGGCCGCCATCCCTTCGCGGGCGCCGGGAAGCTGGGCAGCGGCGGCCATGACTTCCAGGGCGAGGGCGTAGGCGTCTGCTTCGGGGCGGTCGAGTTGGCGGTAAAGCGTACGTTTGCCGAGCGCCTTGCTGGCCCGGCTGCCCCGAGTAGCGCGGGCGAGCAACTCGCTCACGGCGGTGTCCAGCTCCGCGTCTGGCACTGCTCGGTTGATCAAGCCCCACTGTTCGGCAGTGTGGGCATCGATCGGGTCGCCGGTGAGGGCGAGTTCCATCAGCCGTTTGCGGCCGACGGCGCGGGCCACCGGCACCGCAGGGGTGTGGCAGAACCAGCCGCCCTTGCCGCCGGGGAGCGCGAACCCGGCCGATTCGGCGGCGACAGCCAGATCGCATGAGGCAACCAGCTGGCAGCCGGCGGCCGTGGCCAGACCGTGCACGCGGGCGATCACCACCTGCGGCACCGACTCGATGGTCGACATGAGCTCGGTACACAAAGTCAGCAGTTCCCGCACGCCGAGCAGGTCACGCGCGGCGACGTCGGCGAAATCATGTCCCGCCGAGAACACCGGACCGTGCGCCCCGAGCACTATTCCGGTGGCGTCGGTCTCGCCGGCGGCCCGGAACGAGGCGAGCAACTCGGCCAGATGCTCGCCCGACAGCGCATTGCGCCGGTCCGGCCGGTTCATGGTGATGCGTACCGTGTCGCCGTCCCGCGCGACCAGCACATGCCGATACTCCAAGGCGGTCATACCTCAACCGTAGATCTCCCCAGGCGACGACACGACACCTCGGGTTCGGTTTCAGGGCTCGACTTCCTGCACTGCGGCATCGGCTTGCCCGTCGAGAACCGCGAGGAGGATCGTCCGGCACATCGACATGCCCGACAGATGCCCATGCAAATCTCGGTTGGTCTCTGCGACAGGTCCAACTGGCATTGCACAGCACCGGTACGACACCGGGGCAACTGATCCGCAGCGAGCGGCTGGATCGGGCGCGCCGCCTTCTTCGCGAGGCTTCCGCCGACCGCACCGTAGCCGAAATCGCCTACGCCAGCGGTTTCCGCTCGCTCAGTGCCTTCGGCACGTCGTTCAAAGGGCAGTTCGGCTTGACACCGCATGAAGCACGCAGCCGGTAGAACTGTCACCGAGATGGAATTCGGTGACCGGGGTCATGTGTGGGCGCCGCCTTGAAGCCAGTCCGCCCAGGGGATGCTCCAATCGCCGTTCTGCCAGATGTCGAGGGGGTCACCGCCGGTGTTGCGCACCTCGACGACGTCGCCTGGGATGACGAAGTCGTAGAACCATGCGGCATCGTTGGGGGAGATGTTCAGGCAGCCGTGTGAGACGTTGGTGTTGCCTTGGGCCCACATGGTTGCGGCCAGTTCGTGCACGAAGATTCCGTCGTGGCTGATGCGGACCGCGTGGTTGATGCTTGTGCGGTACCCGCCGGAGCTGGCCGGAAGGCCGTAGCTGGCGGAGTCCATGATCACCGGGTTGTTTCGGTCGAGCACGGTGTAGATGCCGGGCCGGGTCCAGAACGACAGGTATCTGCCGCCGACGACCGCGGTGCCGCCCTTGCCCATCGATGTGGGCATGGTGCGCACCAGATTCCCGTTGTCGAAGACCTCGATCTGTTTGGTGTCGTCGTCGGCGATCGCGACGTGTGCGGGGCCGATGACCACCGACACCTGTTGGTCGCGCACGCCGTAGCGGCCCTCACCGAGCGGGTATCCGAAGAGTTCGGCGGCGATCGTGATCCTGGTTCCCGGTGCGTGATACCGCTCGGGCCGCCAGTGTGCGTTCTGATCGTCGAGCCAGTACCAGGCACCGGTGACGGCGGGCTGGGTGGTGACTTTCAGGTGGCGTTCCGCGGCTGCCCGGTCAACGGGTTGGTCGAAACTGGCGACAAGCACGAAACCCACTCCGTAGGTGTCGTTTTCGACAAGTTCGACGAGATTGGCGGAGCGCAGGGAGACGTCGATGAGCTGTTGGGGATGTACCGTGGTGCAGGTCGTCGTCGCGGTGACGTCGCCGGATTCGCCTTGCGCAACAGCTTTCGCGGTGTAGGTGTGTCCGTAGCCGAGTGGTTCGGCGCTGGTCCAGGTTCGATGATCGGGTGCCGGTGCGCCCGGCAAGGATCTGCCCGTTTCGTCGATCCATTCGACCGACCGCAGTGTCCCGTCGGTGACGGTGACCGAGCCGGGGCTGCGCGCATCGACGTCGTGGGCGCCGGGTGGGGGATCGAATCGGAGTGTGGCAGGTTTGGGGGGCGCGGGTTCTCGCCCACATCCGGCCAGGGCCAGGCCACCCGCACCGGCGAAGCTGATCAGTAGCCGACGACGTCCCAATGCCACCGTGTATCTCCCTTCGCTGAGTGCAACAGGGCGGACTGCTGTCCGTCAGCATGTGGTAGCTACATGCTTGCTGAGGCGATAACGAGCGGAATCTCCACCGATCCGTCGCACAACCGACACCGTTCCGCGATCGATCCGGGCTGCTCGGACAAGCTGGTTATGGATGGTCTCGAGACCTGGACGGTCACACGGTCCGCGGGCAACCGGCTCAGGGCCGCACGACGGTGACCGGACTGATCAATGACTGCTCGGCAGCCGCCGTGGGCAGCCGATCCATCTGCTCGATCGCGCCCCGGCTGCCAGGCACGCTGAGCGAGATGATGGCATCGAACAGCTGGTCCTGTGCGCCCAAGGGTGCGGTCGACGCCCCAGCGAGAAATCGAGGAAGCCCGGTGAGGTGGGGCGATACCCACCCCATGGGTGGCTATCGCCAACCGCGCAGGTGACCGAATCTATTCATGCACGCCGACGAAGTCTCACACGAGGAAAGACAGGTATCCTTTGCGTCTCATCGCCGTCACTGTGCTTACCGCAGTCATCGCCGGGCTCCTGGTGCGCTGGTTGGTGATTCCAGAGCGGCGTCGCAGCCCGGCCCCTCTCCCGAACGGGCCACATCTCGTTTACCCCCAGCTGCCTCCGATACGGCTGCGCGGCCCGTTCATCGCACTCACGGCGCTCTGGTCGGCGCTGCTGATCACCGAGATCGCAACGAATCCGGACGCGAGCAACGTGCTGCTTTATATCTATTTCCTCGCGCTCGCCGCTTCCGCGGTCAACCTCACCACGTTCCATCTCCAGTGGCGGTTCGCGGACGGAGTCCTGGACCATCTTGCCCAGACTGCGGGTAGGTGAATCATGGTCGTGGCCACCATCGTGTGCATGCTCGTACCAGCTGTTGTCGGATCTGTGCTCGTGTGGCGATACATGCGTCCGGTCCGAGTGTTCGAATCTGCCGACAAGGGTACGAATCGGGAGATCGGCCGCGCATTGAAGGTCCGCGAGCTACCCCCGGACGCGACCGCCGGATCGTGGATCCCGCGCCTCGAACAGGCGCAGGACGCAGCCTCGCGCCAGCGCATGCTCCATAGCGGGCTCGCCGCGCTGTTCATGGTGCTGCTGGCCATCGGCCTCGGAAGCGGTCTGCACCCGACAGACTGGCGACTGTACTGGTACTCCCTGTCGGTCGTCGGTTGGGCATGGACCGCATACGTCGCACATCGCAACGCGCGCACCGCCGATCATCTGTTGCACCAACTGGGTGATCTCTCGGTCTGACTCGTCGGCTCCTGGTGAGCGTGCGTCGCGAGCTCGGTGCGGAATGCTGCGGTCCAACTCACCTGGAGTCCGACAGCCACCAACTCGGACCGACTCAACAGAGCGCCTTGGCTTTTCCAGCGCTCGGTGCAACATCCGTATCGGCCGACCAATGCCGATCTACCACACAGTCGACCCACTTGCAGACCAAGCGGTCTGTTGGTCCGGACCGGTCCCGACAGCCGTCGATAGCGTCATGGAGACGGATCGGCGGCTGAACGGCGAGTGAGGTGGAGTGGGTGGCGAGCGACGCGATCACGACACGGCTGCGAGCGGTCGCCGGTCCACAGCTGTACCAGCACAACGCATTTCGAATCACCGGTGTGCCAACCGACGCGGACCGCCCCTTCGTGCGAAACCGCAGGCAGTTGGTGGTGGCCGCGGCCGCAGCCGGGGCCGACATCGATCTCGGCGACGCACTGCCGGTCAGCGAGGCACAGGCCCGAGCCGCCTTCGACGTGCTGCTGGACTCTCGGCATCGGCTGATCGACGAGGTGTTCTGGCTGTGGGGCTCCTCGGTCACCGTCTGTGGGTGCGTTGCGCGACTGCATCGCGATCATGACAGCGCGGTCAGAAAGCACAGCGCGGCTCTGGATTCGACGCATACCGCGGTCGCGCTCGGTGATACCGAACTGTTGCGCCAGCAGTGGTCCGACGCCGCGCAGTCGTGGCGCACGGCGCTGCGACGGACCGCGTTCTGGGATCATCTGCGACACCGGATAGCCGCGCTCGACGATCGTGGGCTCGACGCGTCCGTGATCGACCAGTTGCGTGCCGAGGTACCGGTTGCCTTGCTGAAATCACTGATTCTGCTGGTGGTTTCGGCACCGGAACGGTATGGCTGGCTGGTCGATGAGGCGCGCGCGTGGCCGGTCCCCGAGCAGGTGGTCGACGACGAGTGGGAGCAGGCGGCCGAACCCTGGTACCAATCGGCGGACAACACCTTGACCGCCGCATTCCCGCTGCTGCATCAGCGAAACTTCCCGGACGCCGCCGCACTGGTGGAAGGCGACGCGCTCGCGGATTTGCGCCGACTGGAGATCGTGGTGCCGTCGGCTAAGCACCGCCGCACCGCGACGCTGCGCAATCAGGCCGCGGTATTGCTGAACAATTGCGCGCTCGGGATCCTCGATAACGCCGACGTCCGCGAGGTGGACCTGGCCGAGACCTGGTTCGACATGGCGCTGGACCTGACCACCGACCCGCAGAGCCGGGCGACGATCGTGGCGAACTCCACGGAAGTGCGTCGTGCCCGGCTGCGGATGCGAACTCGCAAGCGCGCGAAAGTGAGCCAGGACCAGGTGCGCGACCGCGCTCGCCAGCGCCTGCAGGAGGCACGAGCAGAACGTATCGCGCGCGAGCAACGCTGGCGAGAGGAACGCGAGCGCTGGGCGCGGGAACTGCGCGAGCGCGAAGCGAAGCGCAGGCAGCGGGTCGAGCGGCGCCGCCGGGCGCGGCAGGAACTGCTGGCGACGCTCTTGCGTTCGCTGAAACAAGCGCTCCGGGCCGGGCAAGCGGTCGCGCTGGGCAATCAACGGAGTCGAGGTGTATCCGGGTACGGCGGGCCCCTTGGCGGATTCGTTGAACACGTGCGGTTCGATCGCGTCGCCGTCGCGGTGTTCGTCGGCACAGCGATCGCGGTGTTGTGCGCGCTGGCGATGGCCGGGCTGGTGGTGCGCGCAGTGTCCGCCGATCCGGCATCCGGCACCGTGAACTTATTCGCGGCGAGGGTATCCGACAATGCCCCGATCGGTACGTGCATTGCCACCAGGGAAAGCTGGGACGACGACAAGTCGGCGGTGCGCGTGGTCGACTGCGTGCAGCCGCACTGGGGCGAAGTGCTCGGTTATCCCGCGCTGGCGCCGGTTCCCGCACCATATCCGGGCGACGATCAGGTCGGGGCCCTTGCCCGGTTTCGCTGCCGCCTGCTGATCGCGGGGCAGGGACTCGATGAATCCGGCTACGTGGCATCGAATGTGGCAGCCCCGCAACAGGATTGGAATACCGGCGGCAAGCAGTACCAAAACTACGCCGCCTGCGTCGTGCATCGCGTCGACGACTCGACAATGGTCGGCAGGACAGTGGATCCGAGTGCCGCCCATCACGCGTCTGTGCCGATGCCGCTGTATGCCGGCAGTGCCGCACAGGCCCCACCGGTGGGTTCGTGCATCGAAAGCCGCGGCGACTACGACGGCTGGTTGAGCTCGCGTATCGCTGATGTCGCTGTCGTCGGCTGCGAGAGCCCGCACTGGGGCGAGGTGCTGGACTATCCGGTAGTCGCCAGCCTGGCGGCGCCCTGGCCGGGCCAGGACGTGGTCCTCGCCGCGGTTCGTGGCTCATGTGCGCGGATAGCTCTGCCACCGGGCTTCGACTTCTGGAACCTCGCTCCAGCCCAGTCGTGGTGGGATCCGCCGCACCGAAGCAGGCTCGGCGTCTGCATCGCCGCGCGGGTGGACGGCAACTCGACCACGGGGAGCGTCAGATGAACGGACTGACCTGGTTGCGCGCGGAATTCCGGCAGCACCGATACCACCGCGCATTCCGTATCGCCGCACCGATGTGGGACGAACCCGGCCGCGAGCGGCTACGGCAATTACTGGCCACAGCCGACACCCAGGTCGGGGCCCCGCTCGACGAGCGCGCCCTCGCCGATGCCGCCACCAATGTGTGGCGGGCCGAACGCAAACTCCGCAAAGCGCCCGATTGGCAGGACGCATCGGCCAGGCAGGCGCGCCGCTATCTGACCCAGAGTCGCGATGCACTGGCTGCCGCCGAGTTGGTGGTGCAGGAGCACGACGGCGATGTGCTGCATCCCGGCCGTTCACTGGATGTGCTGGCCTACCAGGACGATCCCACGGTGTCGGAGGAGACCGTCACCGAAACCGTGCGGCCCACAGTCTATTTCCAGAACAGGCGAATTCAGCTGGGGCAGGTGATCGTCGGCCGACCGGTCGGGGATCGAGCCGACCTGTCCGAGGCGGAGTAGAGGAGAAAGATGAGCGACACCATCGATGTCGGGATCGACCTCGGCACGACCAACAGTGCGATCGCCGTAGCCGTGAACGGTGAAGTCGCGGTGATCAAGGACGACCACCATCAGACCGACATCATTCCGTCGGTGGTGTGGATTCCCCAGGCAGGCCAGACCCATGTCGGCATGTCCGCTCGCCGCCGCGCCGAGGCCGATGTGGACAATACGGCTTCGGAATTCAAGCAGGTCATGGGTTATGCGGACACCTCGTTCACCTTCGCGAAGGCCGGCTTGTCGCTGACACCGGAACAATTGTCGGCGCAGGTGCTCCAGGCGTTGCGCCAGAACTTCGCGAAGGTCCGCGGCGACGCGCCGGATATCGCGGTGATCACCGTGCCCGCCGCCTTCGCGCTGAACCAGCGTGAGGCCACGCAGCGGGCAGCCGAACTCGCGGGCATGAGCCGGCAGTGCCCGCTTGTACAGGAGCCGACCGCGGCGGCATTCGCCTATGGAGTGCGTGAAAGCGCCGAGCCGGGGTACTGGTTGGTATTCGACTTCGGCGGCGGCACCTTCGACGCCGCCGTGGTACAGCGCACCTCCGACGAACTGCGGGTGCTCAACCACGCGGGTGATCGCAATCTCGGCGGCAAGTCGATCGACTGGGCCCTGGTCGAGCGAATCCTTGCCCCCGCGGTGAGCCGCAGGCTGGGTTTGTGTGATTTCACTCGGGGAAACCGTGCGTGGTACGCCAACTTCGGGAAACTGAAGGCGGCCGCCGAGGAGGCGAAAATTGTCCTGTCGCAGAGTGATTCGGCCTATGTCGATGTCTCGCTGGAGATCGACCGCAACAGCCGCGAGGACTTCGAGTACACCTTGTGTCGGGCCGAACTGGAAGCTCTTGCCGACCCGTTCTACGCCAGGGCCGTAGCGTTGGCGCGCTCGGCCGTGACCGAGGCGTCCTTGCAGCCCGACGATATCGATCGGGTCCTGCTGGTCGGCGGTGCCACGCTCGCGCCGGGACTGCGACGATATCTGGCCGACACCCAGACCGGTCTCGGCATCGAGCTCGACTTCGGTCTCGATCCGACCACCGTGGTCGCGCGCGGCGCGGCATTGTTCGCGAGTACGGTCCGGCGCCCCCGTACCCGACTCCGACCCACCGAGCCGGGCGAATTCGCGCTCGATGTCACGCATGAGCCCGCCGTCACTGTCACCACACCGGTGGTTGCCGCGCGCGTGAGTTCCGCACAGCCGACCGACTGGACGAAATATTCGGTGGTTTTGAGCAACCCCACGAGCAAACCACCGTTTCGTTCTGCGCGAATCGCGTTGAACGCCAAGGGAGCTTTTACGGCGGTGGTCGATATCGATGCGGATGAGACCACCCGGTTCGGTGTGGAACTTGCCGACGCGGCGGGCACACCGTGCCGGCTGACACCGAGCGAATTCTTTCTCACCCACCGGTCCGGTCCCGAATTCGGTGGTGTGCCGCTCGCCGATTCCCTTGGCGTGCAACGGGCAGACGGCGGATTCACGGTCTTGGTGGGCAAGGGCACAACCCTGCCTACCACCGCGCGCAAGACATTCCGGACCTCGGATGCGTTGCGCCGCGCGGACATCGACGCGGTGCTGCGGATCCCCGTCGCCGAAGGCTCGCGCAGCCGGGGTGATCGCAACCGGCAGGTAGGCGTACTGGAGATCCGGTCCAAGGATATCCACATCGATCTCCCGGCGGGCAGCGAGGTCGAAGTCACCTTCGAGGTGGATACCTCGGGTGTGGTTACGGTGATAGCCGATATCCCGTTGGTGGACGTTCAGGCCGAAGCCGAAATCAACCGGGGCAGCCTCACCCCGCCGAAGCAGCCGGAACTGCGGGCGCAACTCTCGGAGGTCGAACAGCGAATTGCATTGTTGCCCAAGTCGGATCCGGCCCGCGGTCGAGGGCAGCGACTCGACGAGGAGCGGGCCCTGTCGACACTGCGCGAGCAGGTCGACGCCGCCTCGGTGAGCGACAGCGCGGCGCTGGCCGCCGAGGAAGCGATCCGGGATCTGCACGCCGAACTCGACGATCTCGCCGAGGCAGCCGCGATCCCTGCCCTCAGCGCCGAGTTGGAGTCGATGCTCGCCGAGTGCTCGACTCGGGTCGATCAGGTCGGCGATGGCGCCGATCGTTCGACGCTGATGGGCCTGCGGGCCCGCGCCGCGGACGCCATCGCGGCACAGGACACCGCCAGGCTGCACAAACAGCTCGACCGGGCCAAGGATTTCTACATCGAACTCGCACAACGGGATCCGGACTTTCCGCTGCTCGTATTCGAAAACCTGCAGTGGGCGCTGCGGTCGACGCCGCAGGCGGGGCCGCTGATTCGACAGGGCGCCCGTGCGGTGGCTCGCGACGATCGCCAGGAGTTGGTCTCGGTCATCCATCAACTGCGCCAGTTGCTGCCGCCGGATATCCGGGAAGCGGATATCGGAGTCAACGAGTAATGGGCACCCCGCTCAGTTCCACCGTCAGTGGGCAGCTGACCCTCAGCCGGGCCGGTGCCGCCGCCAGGACCGGGGAGCTCGATCGGGCCGCCCGACTGCTCGACGGACTGGACGAACAGGATAGAGCGGATGCGGCAGTGCTCGATCTGCGTGCGCGAATCCATGCCCAGCAGGGTGAGTTGGTGGCGGCGGACCGGTGCTGGGCGCGGTTGCAGGCCATGGCGCCGCACCACCGGGGTGCCGCCGAGGGGCGACGGGTGATCTCGCGAATTACGAAGGGCGCCATGCCTGCTCGGCCGCGGATGCGTCCCGGGACGGTTGTCGTCGCGGCCGTGGCGGCAACCTCTGTGCTGGCGGCCGGCGCCGTCGGCTGGGGCCTCACTGCCCCGGACCGGCCACCTGTGGCCAGCGCCCGCCCGGAGTCGGATACCGGGCACAACGACCCGATGGCACGGCAACTCGCCGCCCTCGAGGCGGAGCGGAACGCCGCTGAACGGCGCGAGCGCGTCCTCGACACGATCGCCGCGGCGATGCCGATGCCGGGCGTTATCGTCCATCGCGGCACCGAGTACGTCGAGCTCGCCTTCGAAACCGGTTTGTGCGCCGTGGATGCCGCGGCGATCAGCGCCGATGGGGCGGCGTTGCTGCGGGAGATCGGGCGCAGATTGGCCGATCTCGTGGTGACGACAACTGTTATCGGCCACACGATCGCGACTCCCGGAGACGAGTCGGGCGGGTCCTGGCTCGGACTGGCCCGTGCCGAGACGGCGGTCGGCTATCTGATCGATGGTGGCAAGCTGCCGCTCACCGCGTTCACGGTGGCCAGTGCCGATCAGCAGGACGGCCCCTTCGACGAGCCCGCACGAAATCGCACCGTGACGCTGCTGCTGCGGGTCGCGCGATAGTCGCGCGTCAGTCGTCCGGATGGTCGAACAGGATCTTGGTGTGCACATGCCCTGCGGGATGCATGAATAATGCAGTCCGGCAGGGCATTTCACTGCTGGTCCGTGGCGCACAGCGGATGAGTATGCGATCGGCTCAGATCGCTACGGCCCCGACGAGCAGACCGGGCGCGCGGACAATTGCGGTCACCAGTCGGGCCGCGGCGGCCAAATGCTGGTCAGCAACGGCAGCCAGCTACCCGTCGGCGGCAACCAGCTACCGGTCGGCGGCAGGTGAAAGAAACCAAAGGACATCGGGGACCTCTCGATACTCGACAATTCGCGCAACTGCGAATTGTCTCGGGCAGGCATCGCCCAGCCCGAAAACTCGGGACACGGCGGCAGCGGAAATGCCCGACGGCCGAGTCGAATTCCGAAGCAGCGCAACGAAACAACTCGAATCCCCGGCATTTCCGCCAGCGCACACGGTAACCGGCTGCCCGGCGCCCGGCCAGATCCAGAACGGAACTCATAAGCGATACACAGCCGGCTGCTAGGTTCGGCACATCGAACAGCAACTGTGGGCCGGCCACCGGTGTCGGGTTCGATCCGGCAGACTGCTGTGAGATCAGCCGGCGATGCCGGCGAGTTCGCGCTTCTTGGCTTCGCGGGCGAGCATGCGGTCGCGCTGCTCTTCGAACTTGACGACGTCTTGGCCC